>CAYLOW010000345.1:0-2590 GCA_964385315.1 uncultured Anaerolinea sp. | reverse complement strand
TGGCATTCAAGGATGACCTTTAACGGCACATTGGTACAGACTTCCCTCACACTGCGAATATCATCCAACACTTCATCGAAACGACCCGAGACCAGCTTGCCAATATTGATGACCATATCCATCTCGCGGCATCCCAGCTGGATCTGCTCCTTGGCTTCGAATACCTTTGAAGCGGTTGTCTGACCGCCGGAGGGGAACCCCACTGCACCGCCGATGAGAATATCATCTTGTTCACCTAGCAAGTCCCGGACGAACGAAACACGGCTTGGCAGCGGAATTACCGCAATGCACCGATATTTCCTCGCGCAATCGACAAGAGAACGGATGTAGTCATCGTCGTCTTGTGCCTGGACTGCGCTGAGGTCGATCATACGGGCAATTTCCAGACTTCGTAGCTTCATAGGTCACCGCTTTAAGGATAGAGTAAAGACCGCTTCCACATCCTCCCGGGTTGCTGAAGGACGGCTGCGCAATTTTCCATCGGCCCCAAAACTGATCCGGACCACATCGTCAGTCAGGGCGGGAATATCTTTTCCGTCAACCTTAACATCGGCCAGGCGAATGGGCATGCCGATCTTATCCAGGAATGCTTCAAAACGGGCGATCCCTTCAAGTGCGATCTCTTCATCGCTTCGTCCCTCTGCCTCGACTCCGAAGACGCGTTTCGCCAGGGTCACATACTGGGTAAGACGTGTCTTGTAGTAGTATCTCATCCAGGCAGGCATGATGATCGTCAACGAAGAGCCATGCGCGATATCATAATGGGCGGATAACACATGCCCCAGCTGATGCATCGGTGTCCAGCCGTCCCCCGGCTGAGTGGAGCCATTCAACGCGATGATGGAAGCCCATTGCAGGTGGGAACGTGAATTAACGTCATTGGGATCTTTAAGCACCTTGGGCGCGTATTCGAGCACGGTTAACATGACAGATTCTTGAATGCGGTTGTTCAGGAAGGCATCTTCAAAACCTGTCAGATAGAATTCAAGCACATGAGAAAGTGTATCCGCCGCGCCGCAAGCTGTCTGGAAGGGCGGGAGACTGCAGGTTAAGGCGGGATCGACAATCGAAACCTTTGGGTACAGGCAGGCATTCCAGGTATAAGACTTCTCGGTGGTCCGGTCATTGGTCACGACCGCGGTTGGGTTCATCTCACTGCCGGTGGCGGGTAGGGTCGGAATCAATAAAATGGGCAGGGCTTCAGTCGGGGGTACGGTTTTATTTGTGTCATCATGACGGCTGAAGACCATGTTCCATAAGTCTCCCTGATAAAGAACGCCGGCGGCAATTAATTTGGAAGAGTCCATTGCAGAGCCGCCGCCCAGGCCAATGACAAAATCAGCCCCATTTTTTTTACAGACTTCCACACCATTTGCAATTTCCGAGAGCCTTGGGTTTGGGCTGATCCCAAAGAATTGAACAACTTCCACACCGGATTCCTTGAGACTGGCTTCGACCAAATTGATCAGGTCAGAAAAATGAGCATGTTCCTTGTAAGTTACAAGCAGGGCTTTTTTGCCAAGATTTTTTGCCTCTTGTCCTACCCGTTTGATCTCTCCGACGCCAAAAATAATATGGACTGGATTATAAAATTCAAAGTTGTTCATGTTTTAGCTCCTATCATTAAGTAATTAGGATTTTCAGTCTGTGCCGGCAGATTCTGCCAATTTCTCAAGTTGACGGCGTTGTATCAGGCGGTGACGGGAGATGGCAATTGCCGCAACCCCAACCAACATCAGTGCACCCTTGATAATTATGCCTACAAAGAAGGGCACTCCAAGCAGGGTCAACCCATTACCGAGCACCATGATAAAGATGGCACCGATCAACGTACCGATCACATTGGGCTTGCCGGCCTTGATCACCAGTGCGCCAAGGAATACCGCGGTCAGGCCATCGACGAAATATGAACCCTGGAAATTCGGTTGTCCGGCTGTGAAAGTGGCCACGAGCAGAATGCCTCCGGCAGAAGCGAGCAGCGCGGAAAGAATGTAAAAAGAGTAGATGATCATCTTTTCGGGAATGGTCGCTTCAAGTGCCGCCTGACGGTTCTCTCCCAACGCATACAAGTACTGCCCGAGTTTGGTCTGGTTCTGGAGGAAGCTTGCCACAAGATAAATTGCCAGCACGATCAGGAAGAGAACCGGGACCTGGGCGATCTTCCCGTACACCAGGAACGATACAAACGGATCGATCTTTGGCAGATAGATCGGGCTGCCTTTCCCGATAATATATGCGGTGGCTTTGGCAATGGTCGTGATGCCGATCGTGGCGATCAGGGCCCGTACCTTGAAGATATTGATCAAGGCCGCGTTCACCAGACCCCATATGGAACTAAGGAACAATGCGATCAGGATGGCAAGCCACCAGGGGCTGCCGTTCATTACCGCCAACGCTGTGACCATACTGCCGAAGGCAGCCACATCCGGAAAGGTTACATCAATCTCGCCCATTGCAACGATCCAGGTCAGCCCGAGGACCAATACAGCATTGATGCAGGCTGAGCGCAGGATTTCCACCAGGTTATCGCGTGTACGAAAAGCCGGCGAAGCGACGGAGAACATAACCACCAAAAGGAATAGTGCCCAAA
>CAYLOW010000344.1:0-4407 GCA_964385315.1 uncultured Anaerolinea sp. | reverse complement strand
CCGTTCCTTACATCTCCACGCCTAAAGCCGGGAGCTTTGCAGAACATTCGGTAATCAATCAGGGGATATGTTATCTGGCAAACCTGCGCCCAAATTCCATGACAATATCAGATAGATCAGCGGGTAGACGATTCTGCACTTCTTCAGCGATTTCCACCGGAACCCCGCCGTAGTATGCTTCCGCGATTGAACCTGCAATGGCAGCCATTGTATCCGCGTCGCCGCCGAGCATGATCGCACTGCGAACAGCGCTTTCAAAATCAGTTGATTCCAAAAATGCAATGATCGATTCCGGAACTGACTTTTGGCAGGAGACATCCCATTTATAGACCGGTCCGATTTCAGCCAGTGTACGGGACATGTCATATCCGAACCGGTTTTTGATTTCACTGCGGATGTCATCCTTGCCTGCACCAGTTCTGGCGCGGAATATGGAAAGGGCAACCGCCTGGGCCCCTTTTATCCCCTCAGGATGATTGTGGGTCACAATGGCTGAAGCTTCCGCTTCGTGTAAAACATCCTCCACCGTATCAAAAGCCCAACCCACCGGGCTGACCCGCATGGCAGAGCCATTCCCGAAACTATTATAAGGTTCATACCCGCCCAAGCGAACCCATTCACGGAAATACCCTCCATACCCTGCATGCGGGTACCGCCGGGCATATTCCAGAATAAACCTTGAGTACTCTCCATTATGAAGAACTCCCTCCGCCACAGCGATGGATAGAACCGTGTCATCGGTAAAATGGCTCCCATCCGTAAATAGAGGAAAATTCTCATCGGTAGTGCGGTGGCGCTCATACCTGGCGCCGATCATATCCCCTGCAATTGCACCCAACAGACAACCAGCTATGTTCATTTCCATTCTCCCTGCTTTTGTACGGGTCTGACTTGATAAATCATGGGTCAGCCAATTACAATTTTTTATTGTAAGCCAATTATTTCCTTCAATGTGCACTAATCTCACAAGACAGCATTCCCAGCGTTTCAAGGTCACCGCTTCCGCCCGCCAGAAGGCATAGTCCAGCACCTGAGTGGATTCCCTCTCTTTGTCTCAATTCCCATTGGTTGTATAATCGCGCCCATGTTCAAAAATAAAAACCTCGCCGTACTTTTCTTTACGCTCGTGGTTGTCATGCTTGGATTTGGCATTGTCATTCCCATCCTGCCGTTTTATGTGGAACACTTTGGCGGCAGCGGCAAAGACATGGGCTTTTTGATGGCGATCTATTCCATCATGCAGTTTATTTTCTCTCCGATCTGGGGCAGCCTCTCGGATCATTACGGGCGGAAACCCATTCTTTTGGTTGGCATTGTTGGTAACGTGATCTCGCAAATACTATTTGGTCTTGTGGGTCAATTCGCCGAAGCGGGGCTGTTCACCCCGCACACCGGGTTGGTTCTATTGATCGTCACACGTGGTTTGGCGGGGATCCTCTCCTCGGCAACATTGCCAACAGCCATGGCGATCATCAGCGACAGCACCAGTCACCATGACCGCGGCGGTGGCATGGGGTTGGTCGGTGCAGCGATGGGCGTGGGTATGGTCCTCGGCCCCGGCATCGGCGGAATGATGTCAGGTATTTCACTTTCTGCTCCGTTTTATTTTGCCGCGGCAATTTCGGTGGTTGCTGTCATCCTGACCTGGGTCATGGTCTCTGAATCCCTGGCAAAAACAGAACGCACATCCACACTTGGCAGGATCAACGGCCCCCAGTTAAAAGACATGTGGCAGGCGCTTTTCGGTCCGATCGGGTTTTTACTCTTACTCGCATTTCTGCATAGTTTTGCGCTTGCCAACTTTGAAGGCGTCTTTGGCATGTACACCCAACTCCGGTACGATTACAGTGCCACGCAGGTCGGCATCGTGTTGACAGTCATTGGACTTGTTTCTGCGGTTGTACAGGGTGCGCTTACAGGTCCCGCCACCCGCAAATGGGGTGACTCACTGGTGGTCAAGGTCTCTCTTTTTGCCAGCATTTTCGGTTTTATTTTTATGACGATGGTTGACAGTGAACCGGGAAAGATCGCCGCATCAGTCGTGCTAACCTCGGGCTTTTTTATGTTGACCAATTCCATGATCCGTCCCGGATCATCCTCACTGATCTCAAAACAGGGGGGCACCAGCCAGGGCGTTGCCATGGGTATGAACAATGCCTTCATGAGTCTGGGGCGCATTGCCGGGCCGCTTTGGGCAGGTTACGCATTGGATATAAACTTGAATTTCCCCTATCTGACCGGCGCTTTCATCATGGCCGTGGGATTTGTTTTGTGTTTAATCTATTTGCCCAAGATGGCCAATGCGGTTACCACATCACAGATCGCGGAGTAACTTTAACATCCCGCAGGGTTTATCCAACGTTCGGGATGTTATCAAATGACTTGTAAGATCCTTGCCCAGCAGGAATGAACTTTCCCTACCAGCAGGCGACCGTTTTCAGTACGGAATTCTTCAGAAAGGTTGAGGAGATCGATCAGGCGGGTGTTGTCTGGCAGGGAAACCGGGATATCAAAGGCAGCGTCAATCACGGCTGCGTTAAGCAAAACAATCACCATTTCGTTTTCCGTTTCTCTTGAAAAGGCAAATTGCTCTGAGGCAACAAATATTTCCTTGTAACCTCCATGCCGCAATGCGATTGAGTTTTGCCTGATGGAAGCAAGACTCGTGAGAACCGCGGGAAGATCGGGCTGGGGCGATTTCGATCGCAGCAGATTTAAATCCAATGCTGGACGCAGCATGTGGTCATCACCTGGGGTGCGAGCTCCCCTTAATCCCCATTCACTCCCATAATAAATGGACGGTATCCCGGGCATGGTGTAAAGCAGGCAGTATAAGGGGTATAAATGTCTGGCATTTTTAAGGCTGCTCGCCACACGGTCGACATCATGGTTGTCAGCAAAGTTATACAGCGTCAGGCCGCGGTACATGCCCCCCTGCCCGAATTGACGTTTAAGCGAATAAGCGATCTCAAAATAGTTTTTTTCCGTGAGGCTTGAATACAACCCCTTGTAACATTCATAATTGGTTACGGAATCCAGCATGGAAGGGTTTGCCCATTGGTTGTAATCACCATGGATGACCTCTCCCATCAGCCAGAAGTCTGACTTGAGGTCATGACAGAAAACAGAAAGGTCACGCATAAATTGCGGTTCAAGGCATTCGGCAACATCGAGGCGCAATCCGTCAATTTCATATTCCTGCACCCATTGCTGGATGGCATGAAATAAATGATCACGGACTTCAGTTGAACGAAGATTTAGTTTCGCCAGGTCGTAGTTCCCGTTCCAGCCATCGTAGCGGAAATTGTCGCCAAATTGACTACGCATAGAGAAATCCACTCCCTGGAACCAATCTCGAAACGCGGAAGCTTCACCGTTTTTCCGCAGATCACGAAATGCCCAGAAATCCCGGCCCACATGATTGAAAACCCCATCGAGAACAACCCGAATCCCGCTGCGATGTAATTCCCGAATGAGCGTTGCCAGAGTTCCATTTGTGCCCAGGCGCCGGTCGACATTGAAATAATCGGCAGTGTCGTATCCATGAGCGCTGGATTCAAAAAGAGGTCCTAGATAGAGGGAATTGATCCCCAATTTGCGCAAATGAGGGATCCACTCGTTTATTTTTTCCAGACGCGGTACAGGTATGGAATGTAAGTCGTTGCGCGCAGGCGCTCCGCATAATCCAAGCGGATAAATATGATAGAAAATTGAATCGGTCGTCCAATGGTTTTGCATTAAAGTTCCTTTTGTATACCTACCGGTAGGTACAAAAATAAGATAAAATCAAAGTGACAGCCACCGGAATCCGGCACGGGACTGTCACCCGAAAGTGTTTAGGAGAAGATACCGTGCATAAATTGGTGAATTGCCTTTTTCACCAAAGCATCATCAAGTTTGGCGTACCCATTCAGTGCAAGGGATATGTAGGTGTTAAGCATTCCCAGAAAAGTGGCGGCATAGGCCTGGTGACGTCCAATCATGTTTCCATGGTCATTGGTAGCTTTAAGGAACAATGCTTCAAGGATCCTTTGCTGCCTCTGATTGACCTGGGACACCGCCTTAAATGGTTCAGACTCAACCGGAGAGAACCACATGGAGAGCTGCATTCGATAAAAAGCGCGGTGCTTGCGGGCAAAGTCAAAGTACAGCCTGGCAACCGCCTCGAGCGAATCGACCACATTGGGGTTATATTCCACTTTTTCAAGGGCAGCAAACAGATCCACAAATGTTTCTTCCAGCACGGTTTTTAGCAGGCCGCCCTTGCTCCCAAAATAGTGGTAGAGGGTAGGTTTTTTTAAACCGGCAGCATCCGCCACCTCCTGCACACCCACTGCGTCAAACCCGCGTGATGAGAAGAGGTTTATGGCGCAGGCCAGTATTTTTGAACGGTTATCTTCCATATAA
>CAYLOW010000343.1:0-4428 GCA_964385315.1 uncultured Anaerolinea sp. | reverse complement strand
CCATACCCGGTGACCCTCTTCGAAGCTGCTTCAGCGAATGCCGGGATAAATGTTTTGCCTGCATCACCGATCATAATGGCAGTGGAAGCCGCCAGGCAGCGTTGACCGGAGCAACCGAAAGCGCTGTCCATCATGATGGCAGTGGTGGTGTCCACATCTGCATCAGGCAGAATAAGCACCGGGTTCTTTGCGCCGCCCGCAGCAGAGACTCGTTTTCCGTTCGACGTTCCTCGGCTGTAAACGTGTTTAGCAACATCTGTTGAACCGACAAAGCTGATGGATCTGATCAATGGGTGGTCGAGCAAACCATTTACAGTATCCGCGCCGCCGTGCACCATGTTCACCACACCGGCTGGGAATCCCGCTTCTTCCAACAGTTTGAACAATTTAACCATTGTGATCGGCACGCGGCTGGAAGGTTTAACCACCACCGTATTTCCAGTGGCAACCGCATACGGAAGAAACCAGAAGGCGATCATGGCTGGGAAGTTGAAAGGCGAGATAATACCCGCCACACCCAATGGCTGACGGATCATCATCTCATCAATGCCGGGCGCCACATCTTCGACCACATCTCCCATCATCAAGGTCGGGGTACCACAGGCAACTTCAACGTTTTCAATTGCGCGGCGCATCTCGCCACGTGACTCTTCCAGCACCTTGCCGTGTTCCAACGTTATACTGCGGGCCAGATCTTCAACGTTTTCTTCCAGCAATGCCTTCAAGGCAAACAGATATTGAATACGCTTCGTAACCGGCGTCTTGCGCCAGGATTGGAATGCCGTATGGGCCGCCTGGACAGCTTCATCCAATTCAGCCGCTGAAGAGACTGGCACCTTTGCCAAAATTTCCGCGGTAGCCGGATCCGGCACATCACGGAATTTTCCAGATGTGGAATCCACCCATTTGCCATTGATGTAATTTTTCAAAATATGTTGTTCACTCATGGTTGCTCCTGTTTATTATGCGGTGCAGGGAATATCGTGACAAAACCTGCCCTGATGAAATTTCACATTATTTCAAAGCGGCATCCGCAACTTCCAAAGCCTTATCAACGATTACCAGGCCTTCATCCAATTGCTCTTTGGTGATGCACAACGGCGGGACAATAAAGAGCATACTGCCCATATTATTTGCCATAATAAAGGTAAATAATCCGTTTTGGCGCAGGAATTTACCCACTTCAGCCATCACACCGGCAGGCATGATTTCCTTGCTCTCACGGTTGGCAACCAATTCAAGGGTGGTAAACAAGCCGATATAACGCACATCACCGACAGAGGGGTGTTTTAATTTTAGTTTTTCAAGACACTCGCCAAGGTACTTGCCCACTGTCACAGCATTCTCTATCAGGTTTTCGTCTGTGTACACCTCGATGGTCGCCAGAGCAGCGGCACAAGCCAGAGCGTGACCGTTGTAGGTCAATCCAGCATACAGATACTTGTCTTCGAAAAACTGCGCGATCTTATCCGAAACGATCACCGCGCCCAGAGGCACATACCCGCTGGTTATGCCTTTGGCTGTGGTAATGATATCAGGGGTCACATTCCAGTTATCCACCGCGAACCATTTGCCGGTGCGTCCCCAACCGCTCATTACTTCATCTGAGATGAGCAATATACCGTACTTATCGCATAATTCACGTACACGGGGCCAGTAATCATCCGGTGGTACGATCAAGCCGTTTGATCCGACCACACCTTCCATGATAATGGCAGCGATCTTATCGGGGCCTTCATATTTGATGACTTCCTCGAGATGAGAAATACACTCACGCTTGCATGATTCTTTCTTTTGGCCAAATGGGCAGCGGTAACAGAATGGGTCAAGGAAATGCACCCCGCCAGGCAGCACTGGCTCCACCGCCAGACGGCGGTAATCACCGGTCAAGGCAAGCGAACCATGTGTCGCGCCATGGTAGGAGCGATAACGGGCAAGGATCTTATGTCGCCCGGTATAAAAGCGGGCAATTTTGATCGCGTTTTCGTTCGCCTCTGAACCACCCAGTGCAAAAAATGTTTTTTTGAGATTTCCCGGCGTTACTTCAGATAACTTCTTGCCAAGCAGAGCGCGCACATCGGTGGTATTGCCGGGGTGAACAAAGCAAACTTTATCCGCCTGTTCTTTAATGGCATTCACTACCTTCGGATGCTGGTGACCGATGTTGGTATTCATCAACTGCGATGAAAAATCAATATAGCGTTTCCCGTCGGTATCCCAGAAGTAAATACCTTCCGCTTTTTCGACAGGAATTGGGTTCACCTGTCCCTGCACCGACCAGGAAAAGAAGGTATATTCCTTGCTCAGATCAACGATTTCCTTACTATTCATAACGAACTCCTCTGCGTTTTAGGAATGTCTTTCAGGATCTCCTAAAATTGAAAATATTTAACCTCTTATCAACTTGCTTGCATGGTATGGCAATTAACCTGCCAATGCCCATCAACAGTCTGCTTTGATAGGCATTGGTTAAATCTCATGAATCTGAAAGTAAACCTTGGATTGCCAACTATTTCCTGCTTGCCTTTACAGCATCACGGAAGGCGGTCAGAGTGTCGTCAATATCCTTGTCACTGTGGGAATAGCACAGGAACCAGGGTTCGCGCGCATCGTGATCAGGCATAACTCCCCGCTCAATAAGCAGGTCGATAATATGCAGGTAGTAGTCCTTCTCAGTGTCGTTCCAGTCACGCTGGCAGGTGACTTTGTCTGTGCCAACAGCAAAGGTGAACATGGCAGGATAGCCGTTTATGCTATGTACAATGCCTTCTTCATTGAATACCTTGCTGATGCCTTTCATCAGGCGTGTCCCTCGCTCATTGAGCGTCTTCATAACAGGTTCTTTCTCAAGAATGTTAAGGGTTGCCCAGGCTGCTGCTACACCAGGTTTGTTGTTGTTGTAAGTGCCGCCTTGTGCCACGCCCTGCCCAATAATACTCATGATTTCCTTCTTACCGCCAAATGCTGCAAGCGGATATCCGTTACCGAGTGCCTTGGCATACGTCGCCAGATCAGGTTTCAGGTTGTAGTATTCCTGTGCGCCTCCATTGGCTATTCGGAAGCCGGTCTTGACTTCATCCAGGATAAAGACAACACCGTATTCCTCGGTGCGCTTGCGAATAAGCTCCAAAAAGCCCGGTTCAGGCAGGATGGCACCGCAGTTGCCCTGACACGGTTCGGTGATGACCGCAGCGATCTGATGTCCAAAGGATTTCATCATCCGCTCAAAACCCTCGACATCGTTGAATGGAAGGGTAATGAGTTTTTCGCCCAGGACCTTGGGTATGCCTGACGAAGCAGGAACAGGGATGGGGGAGCGGCGGTTGCCGTATGCCTCAGATGGGGCATAGGTTGACCAAAGGGTGTAATCATGGAAGCCGTGGTAATTCCCCTCAAATTTCATAATGATTTCACGCCCGGTATAGGCGCGCGCCACACGGATGGCATGCATGGTGGCTTCGGTGCCTGAGCAGGCAAAACGAACCATCTCAACTGCGGGGCACATCTTGACGATTTTTTCAGCGACTTCGATTTCCAATTCCCCAGTCATGGCGGCCAGTGTGCCCATGTCTATCTCTTCATGAACTTTGGCGTTTACTTCATCATATGCGTGCCCTAAAATAATGGGACCAAACGCCAGACGGTAATCAATATATTTATTTCCATCCACATCCCAAAGGTAGCCGCCCTTAGCCTTCGACATATAAGGCGTTACCCCTTCGCCCCAATAACGAAAGTTGGAATGTACTCCCAAAGGAACAACAGCCTGCGCCCGTTTCTGTAATGCCTGGCTTTTTGCGAAGTTATTCATAACATCTCCTTTTGTGTGCGAAATTTACTTTGTGTCGTTCAAAGCTTAATTATCGCCGGAATCATTCTCTGCGAGTTCCCGTGGAATTCTCCACTGGTACACGTCCTTGAGAACGATCGGCACGATGGATGTGGTTGTTTTTCGAACCCCCGTAACTTTGCGAACAACTTCCGTAACGAAATGATATATTTCTGCTGTATCTTTCGCAACAATCTGAATACTAACGTCATTTTGACCAATACCGCAGGCAACATAGGTCACACATTCAAAAATAGCGAGTTTCCTCGCAACATCAAGAACCTGGCCTGCTTCGACTTCAAGCCAAACATCCGCCCGAACGGAAAAACCAAGTACTTCGGGATTGACCACTGCGCCAATTTGAATGACACCAGCGTTTATCATGCGCTCAATGCGGTATCGGATTAATCGTTCGGATGTATTCCCCACACGACGGGACATCTCAGAAGCAGGCATGCGCCCGTCCTCAAGTAGTAAATTGACAATTTTTACATCAATTTTGTCGAATTTATACATAATTTGTCCAATATTTTTCCGAAAATTACATTTCAAATATACCTTACGGTGTTTTTATCGTCAAGAGAAGTCAAATATCAATT
>CAYLOW010000342.1:0-4461 GCA_964385315.1 uncultured Anaerolinea sp. | reverse complement strand
TCGACGAGTGCCCTTCGAGGAGAGATCTTCCCACATCACCCAGGATTTCTCGCTGGCGCTCGAAATGACAAACAGGGATCATGTCATCCCCGAAAGTACATCGAGACAGGTGCTCGACGAGCGCCTTGTCAATTTGTCATCTCGACGAGTACACTTCGTGGTGAGATCTTATCCCTGGCTGTCAATCAAGATTTTTCGCCATTGCTCGAACACTGTCCCGGCGTTTTCCCGGGAATGACAGATCTTATAAGATCCAACTTTAACATGCATGGGGGTTGCGCCTGACGATATTTGTGGTTAAATCACCCTGCACACAAAATCCAATTTTAGGAGTCAGCCATGCGTATTCTCGGAATTGACATAGGCGGATCGGGCATCAAAGGCGCGCCTGTGGATACGGAAACAGGGGAACTTCTTGCGGAGCGGCTTCGCATCAAGACTCCCAAAAGTGCCGAACCCGAACCTGTCGCAGAAGTGGTCAAAGAGATCGCCCAATCCTTCAATTGGACAGGTCCGATCGGAATCGGATTCCCCGCCCCGATCAAGGGCGGCGTGGCGATGATGGCGGCCAATGTCTCGGAAAAATGGGTCGGCGTCAATGCGGACGCTCTCTTCACCGCCATTACCGGCTGTGACTGCACCCTGGTTAACGACGCGGATGCCGCGGGGTTGGCCGAGATGTCTTTTGGCGCGGGACGCGGGCAGCCCGGAACGGTCATCATGCTCACCCTGGGAACAGGGATCGGCACCGCCATCTTCCATCGCGGGTCCCTGCTCCCCAACACCGAGTTCGGCCACCTGGAGATAGAAGGCGAAGACGCGGAATTTCGCGCATCCGATGCGGCCCGCCAGCGTGAAGACCTTTCGTGGAAAAAATATGCCAAACGCCTGAACAGATATTTAAAGCAGATGGAGAAACTCTTCTGGCCCGACCTGTTCATCGTTGGCGGGGGCATCAGCAAGGAATCGGAAAAATTCCTGCCGCTGCTGATCATGGAAACACCCGTTATTCCAGCCCAGCTATTGAACCAGGCAGGCATCGTCGGCGCGGCGCTGGCGGCGAGAAAAGGCAAATAAAAGTTAAACAGGAAATAAAAAACTCCCCAGGACTTTCGTCCCGGGGAGTTTTTAGTGTTAAGTGAATTAGTTGACTACAACTACGTTAGTAGCCTGCGGACCCTTAGGGCCTTTCTCAACGGTGAATTCGACTTTCTGTCCTTCTTCAAGGTTTTTGAAACCGTCGCCCTGGATAGCGGAGAAATGAACAAAGACATCCGCGCCGCCTTCGCGAGCGAGAAAGCCGTAGCCCTTGCTTCCGTTAAACCATTTGACTGTTCCGAGAATACGATCTGACATTGTTTGCCTCCTTAGGCAAGTAAAAAATTTGGAGGACCCGGTTCTTTCGCCAGAACAGACAAAACAAAACGGCTCATGGACTTTTACCCATGAGCCGATGGTTATACTTCCAAAGCGAACTACTGGTATCCGTGTAGGGCACTAATTTATCATGCCACCATGGATATGTCAATGAATTATCGGGATGAATTATCCCTTTACCACGCTGAATTTTTCCTTGCCGATCTTATAGTTACCGCTGTGCTTGAGCACCACCTCAACCGACTCTTCGGGGACATCCACAAAACTGTGATTATCCTCAATGCGGATCTTGCCGATCGTAGAGCCGGGGATGTCGGCGTGGAAGGCGATCTGTCCCACAATATCATTTGGACGGATATTGTGAACCTTGCCCTTGTTGATCTTCAAACGGACCATGCCCGCCTCATGTGAATCGCGGCGCAGCGGCTTCTTACCAAATTCGCGCCTGCCGGCAGGTTCACCGCGTTTGCCGCCTTTGGGGGCACCGCGTCCAAAATCACGTTCGGGCTTGCGGGAGAAATCCGCCTTTACTTCGGAGACTTCGGCGATCGGGCGTTGTTTTTCATCAGCGCGCGCGATCTTGATCGCGGCGGCGGCGATATTGGTCACATCATGCCCCGCTTCGATCAATTCCTGCACCATTTCGAGTTCACGTTTGAAACGGCCGCGGCCAAGCCAGATCTTCAGGTTTTCAATGGTTTGCGATTCACGGTGATGAATGATCTCGGTTGTGGTGGGCAGCTCCATTTTTGTGACGACCTGCTTGGTGAGCGCCTCCACTTCGCGCATCCGCCGCTTTTCACGCGGTGAAAGCAGGGTAATGGCGATGCCGGTCTTGCCGGCGCGTCCCGTGCGCCCAATGCGGTGGATGTACACTTCGGCATCGTCGGGCAGGTGATAATTGAAGACGTGTGAAATATCGTCAATATCCAAACCGCGCGCGGCTACATCGGTTGCAACCAGCACCTTTAATTGGTTGGAGCGGAAACGTCCCAGCACGCGCTCGCGGGCATTCTGGTCAAGGTCGCCGTGAATGGCCTCGGCGGGGATGCCGCGTACGACCAATTCATTGGCGAGGGTGCTTGTTTCGGCGCGGGTGCGGGCGAAGATCAACGCGCTGTGGATCGGTTCAATTTCAAAGAGGCGAGTCAGCGCGTTGGTCTTGTCGTTTTCGTGAACGAGGTAATAGCGCTGCTCGGTTGTGGAAAGCGTGAGCGTGCTTCTTTTGACGGTCACCGCCTGCGGGTCGCGCATGAAACCATCTGCCAGCTTGCGGATCCGTACCGGCATGGTGGCGCTGAACAGTGCGGTTTGACGTTCAGGCGAGGTCGTGGCAAGGATCTTTTCGACTTCTTCGATAAATCCCATGTTGAGCATTTCATCCGCTTCATCGAGCACGACGGTCTTGATCTGACTCAGGTTTAAGACGCTGCGTTCAAGCAGGTCGTTCAGGCGTCCCGGTGTACCCACGACAATATCAACGCCGCGCTTCAGGCTGTTGATCTGTGGGCTATAGGGCTGCCCGCCGTAGACCGCGAGCACACGTACCCGGAGATGCTTGCCGTACTCGCTCATCGAGTCGGCCACCTGCAAAGCGAGTTCGCGGGTGGGCGCAAGCACCAATGCCTGCGGGTGCTGCTGTGGTTTGAAATTTTGAAGAATGGGGAGGGCGAAGGCGGCAGTTTTGCCAGTGCCGGTTTGGGCCTGGCCGATCACGTCGACGCCGGTGAGCATGAGGGGGATCATGCCCAATTGAATGGGGGTTGGTTCGGAGTAACCGAGTTCATTGATCGCCTGCATGATCTCGTCACGCAGGTTGAGAGAAGAAAAATCGCCTGTCATCTTTATCCTTTTATGTCCTTGCGGGGAGGCTGTTCTTCCCGATGAAACGATCTCTTATTGTTGAAGATCGCCTGCCCGCGCTGTATAAGATGCAGCGCAAGTGCCGGGCAACGTACGCCCTCGCAACGACATGGTCGTGGGATGTTTCGATGACTCCACTTAACTTTCTTCCTGTCAACAAGGTTTACTTTTGCAAGCAAGCCCGCCCAACAAAAAAGCCCGACAAAACTTCATCGGGCTTGTCTTTCAGAGTGATCAAAACAACTTCCCAGAAAATTTACCCTCCGTTGAGGGCAGGCGAGAGTTTACCACAAAAACCGGGTTATATCGTCATTAAAGCGATCGCGATAAAGGCACAGGCAATACCGGTCCACTGTCCACGTGTCAGGTGTTCCTTGAGGAAGATCCACGCCAGCAGGACGGTCACACCGGAGAAGAGGGAACTCAATACCGAGGCGACATCCAGCCGTCCTGCCTGTCCCGACAGAATGAAAAAAGCATTTCCTGCGATATCAAAAACACCATTGAGGATGAGGAATTTCCACGCCGATCTGTCCTCCACCTTCCAGGTTGTCCGGCTGGCCAGCATGTATGCGGTGATCAGCAGCGTACCTCCCAGGCGGGATCCCAGCATGGGCCAGATCGATGCGCCCGTATTGGTTGCTTCGTGCATCAGGATGAAATACATGCCAAATCCGACCCCGGCCAGCATCGGTAATTTCAAACTTGAAAGATGGGAGAGGACATCTTTTATGCCGTCTTTGGTCTGTGAAACCAGCCAGACCGCAGCCAGGGCAAATCCAAACCCTGTCAAGACCGGCAAGTCCGGCAGGCCCTCCCTGAATGCGCCGATAATTACCGGCAGGACGGCGGCAAGCAGCGCCGAGACGGGCGCGGAGATGCTCATCATACCCTTGGTCATGGCCTGATAGAGGATCATCAAACCGATGGTGCCGATCGCGCCGGCGAGCATGGCAATTGACCATATTTTTAGGTTCGGGAGGTCCTCTCTAAAAACACCCAGCATGATCAGCAAAAGAAAAACGCCGATGATTTCGCTGTAAAACACTGCGCGATACGCGCCTGTTTTACGCGATGCCAGTCCGCCGGTAAAATCACCAGATCCCCAACCAAGTGCCGCCGCAAGACCGTACATAATGGATAGCAAATTTACCTCTTATCGTAGGGGTGGATTTTTGTACTCAAAATATTTCTTCAAACCAAGCATATGTTTCTCAAGCA
>CAYLOW010000341.1:0-4466 GCA_964385315.1 uncultured Anaerolinea sp. | reverse complement strand
GGTAAAGCCGGAAAAGGAGCCAAGTAAGCCATGGCTAAGAAGAGTCGTTCTCTCGCTCGTGAACGCCGCCATATACGCGTGCGCAAAACAGTTTCTGGCACACCCAGCCGCCCGCGCCTGAGTGTGTTCAAGAGTATTTCTGGGATTTACGCCCAAGTTATTGATGATCATGAAGGTAATACCCTGATCTCCGCTTCCACAGTGGATCAAGAACTGCGTGAGCAGGTGAAGGGTATGAAGAAGATTGAACAAGCCAAAGTCATTGGAAAAGCAGTGGCTGAGCGCGCCAAATCCAAAGGTATTACGACTGTTGTTTTTGATCGCGGCGGTTTCCGTTATGTCGGGCGCGTCAAGGCTTTGGCTGAAGGCGCACGCGAAGGCGGCTTGCAATTCTAAAAGTTGTAGCAGCGACCTAGGTCGTTGCTATATTACTGGAGAAAGATATGGCAGAAAAGCAATTTACAGATAAGCAACAATTTGAACCACAGGATGCATTTGAAGAGCGCGTTATTGAAATTGCCCGCGTTGCGAAAGTTGTCAAGGGCGGTCGCCGTTTTCAGTTTCGTGTAACGGTGGTGGTCGGCGATAAAAAAGGAACCGTTGGCATGGGCGTCGGGAAGGCAAATGCCGTCCCTGATGCAATGCGCAAGGCCTCTGAGCGTGCCCGCAAGGATTTACGCGAAGTAAACGTTTTTGGCACAACCATCCCGCATGAATCGATCGGGAAGGTTGCCGGAGCAAAAGTACTTCTCAAGCCTGCACATCTTGGTACAGGTGTTATTGCCGCTGGCGGCGTCCGCGCCGTATTGGAAGTAGCTGGCATACGTGATATTCTCACCAAGTCCATGGGAAGCGCGAATGTGCTGAATGTGGTAATGGCAACCTTTGGTGCTTTGGATGGTTTACGTTCACCAGCCTTGGAAGCGGCTCGCCGCGGCAAGCGCCCGGATGAATTATTACCATTCTGGGAACGGAGGAAACAACATGCCTAAGCAGGAAACTTCTGGAAAGACACTGCGCGTGACCTGGGTCAAGAGCGATATTGGCTTCCCCAAGGATCAAAAAGCCACTGTCAAGGCGCTAGGTTTGCGTCGTTTGCATCAAACTGTTGAGCATAAGGATACCCCCGCCTTGCGAGGGATGTTAAACAAGATCATCCATTTGCTCAAGATCGAAGAGTAGGTTGAATATGAAACTTCACGATCTCGTACCCAATGTTGGGTCAAAAAAGAATCGAAAACGCGTCGGACGCGGCATCTCAGCAGGGCAGGGTAAGACTGCAGGCCGCGGTACCAAAGGCGCTGGTGCACGTTCCGGTGAAGGCGGTCACGCTTATCGCCAGGGCGGTAACCTGCCCTTCTTCCGGCGTCTGCCATTTTTGCGCGGTGAAGGATTTACCCCGCCGAACCAGGTCTTCTATAATGAAGTTAACCTTGATCAACTTTCCCAGTTTTTCAAAGCCGGTGCGGATGTAACCCCTGAAGCCCTCGAACAAGCCCATCTTCTGCGAGATTCGCGCAACCCTACGGTTGTGCTTGGACGTGGTGAGATGGCCGTCGCTCTCAAAGTGCGCGTACATCGGGTCAGCGCGGGCGCCAAAGCCAAGATCGAAAAGGCTGGCGGCTCGGTTGAGTTGATCGCCTAACCTTTATCAAAGGATATTTTGAATGAAGACCACCTTTTCAGGCTGGCGTTACCTTTGGAAATCGGAAGATATTCGACGCAAGTTGATTATCACCTTTATAATCTTGGCCATTTACCGCCTGGCGGCAAACGTGCCTGCTCCAGGTGTGAACTTTAGTGTTCTTGCGTCCTTTCGGGCGTCTGCTACAGGCAGTGGCGGTAATTTCCTTGATTTTCTGGACCTGCTTTCCGGCGGTACGGTTTCCAACTTCTCATTGCTTTCCATGGGCGTGTACCCGTATATCACGGCACAAATCATTCTGCAGCTATTGATCCCAATCATTCCCGCGTTACAGCGCAGGATGCAGGAAGACCCGCGTGAAGCCCGCCGCTGGCAGGAAAAATGGACTTATTACCTTGCCGTGCCGATGGCTGCGCTTTCCGCGATTGGTCAGATCAACATTTTTAATTCTTTGTCGATGCAGGCTGTGGGACAGTATATCCTTCCTTTTGGGTTTACAGCCGAAACCTGGCTTACTTCAACGACTGTTTTGGTTGCTATGACAGCAGGTACGATGTTTGCCATCTGGCTGGGTGAGTTGATCTCTGAATATGGTATCCGCGGACAGGGTTTATCCCTTGTCATTTTCTCGGGAATTGTGTCGCAGATGCCAGTCAATCTTGCCTCACTCCTTTCCGATGAACAAACACGCTGGTTTATGCTCATCTTTACGGTTGTAATCATCATCCTAACTGTGTTTGCAATTGTCTATGTACAGCAGGGACGCCGAAATGTGCCAGTGATGTATCCTGGACGCCGAATGGGCAATCGTATGTCCATGCCGGTTAAAGGTACACTGCCCTTAATGGTAAATCTGTCAGGAATGATCCCATTGATTTTCGCCAGTGCCATTTTACAATTTCCTGCGATCCTCGCCAGTTATTTTACAAACAATGCCAACGCAGGCGTGGCTAGTTTCTTTACAGGAATGCAGAACTTCTTTGGCGGTACCGGTACCAGTAATTGGGGTTATTGGACCTTGTACTTCTTTATGGTGGTTATTTTTACCTTCTTCTACACCTCTGTATTATTCGACCAGCAAAACTATGGCGATAATTTGAAGAAAGTCGGTGCCACAGTCCCCGGCGTACACACGGGTGCGCCCACGCAAAAATACCTAAGTACTGTTCAGCGGCGCATCACTTTACCAGGTGCTTTTTTCCTGGGGGTAGTGGCGATTATGCCCTTCCTGTTGGGTTTGATATTGTCCGCGCTAAATCTAAATGCGGCAAGTTCACAAACAGGTTTATTCCTTGTTTCCTCCTCAGGTTTGCTCATTGTGGTCGGTGTAGTACGTGATACCTTCATGAACATTGATGCGGAGTTAAAATTGCACGGTTATCAAGACTCATTACTCGTCCGCTAAATTAGATTGTAAGGAGCTCTAATGGCGACCTACATCGTCTTACTTGGTCCTCCAGGCGCTGGTAAAGGTACACAAGCTGAAATATTGGCAGGAAAAATCGACCTTGCCCATATTTCTTCCGGAGAATTATTCCGAGAGAATATTCAAAATCAAACAGAGCTTGGCAAACTCGCCAAATCCTACATGGATAAAGGCGAATTGGTTCCAGACGGTGTAACAATTGCCATGATCCGTAAGAGAATCTCTCACGAAGATTGTAAAGGTGGGGCAATCCTTGACGGATTTCCCCGCACTCCGGCCCAAGCAGATGCGCTAGAGAATATGCTCGCTGAGTTTGGCGGGCAGGTGGATGCAGTTCCGTATGTCACCGCCGATGAAGCAATTCTCATTGAACGCACAGGTGGCCGTTGTTCCTGTCGCGCGCATGGACATATCTACCACAAAAAGTTTAATCCGCCTAAACAGGAAGGCATTTGTGACATAGATGGATCTGATCTGTTTGAGCGTGATGACGATACCGTGGAAACAGTAACAAAACGCATTCGTGTCTATTTTGATCAAACGATGCCCCTGGTTGAGTATTATCGTAAATTGGGAAAATTAATTGAGATCAACGGTGTGCAGCCTGTCGAACAGGTAACGAAAGACATACTTGCTGCATTAAAAAAATAATCATATGTGAAATTGAGTCGATTTTATAGGCTCTTTTGAAAAGTAGGTTTTATAAATGAGTTGGGAACGCCAGATAAATGTGAAAAATCCTGCCCAAATTAAGATTATGCGTGAGGCAGGGCGTATCAATGCGACCGTTCTGGCGGCAGTTAGAGAACGTTTACAACCCGGTGTGACAACAAAAGAACTCAACGCGGCTGCTGAGGAAGTTTTGAAGTCATTCGGATGTATATCGCCCTTCAAAGGTTATGGCCGCCCGCCGTATCCTGCATCCATCACAGTGTGTATTAACGACGAGATGGTGCATGGCATCCCACATCCCAAACGCAAGTTGAAGGATGGGGATATCGTTTCAATAGATTGCGGTACGACTTATGAAGGTTTCGTTGGTGACTCTGCTTTCACTGCCGGAGTCGGGGAGATTTCCCCTGAAGCAACGAAGTTACTGGAAGTTACTGAAGGCGCATTATATGCCGGCATAGAAAATATGCGAAAAGGCAAACGCACAGGTGATGTTTCAGCGGCGATACAGAATTTTGTGGAAAGCCATGGTTTCCATGTGACCCGTGAATACACAGGGCATGGTGTTGGGCAGAAAATGCATGAAGGTCCGCAGGTGCCAAATGTTGGGACTCCTGGGACCGGCTTGTTACTTCGCCCTGGTTTGACCATTGCGCTTGAACCGATGGTACTTATTGGGACGCATGAAACCCGCGTCCTGCCAGATGGTTGGACGGTTGTCTC
>CAYLOW010000340.1:0-4515 GCA_964385315.1 uncultured Anaerolinea sp. | reverse complement strand
CCTCCCGCTGTACCAGGCAGTAATTTTAGTGTTTGCAACGGCTTTTGGCCTGTATGTATTTAAGTCCGGATACTTTATGTCGGAATTATTGTATTACTCATTGGGTGCGTTAACCTTCCTGTTCTTGGGCTTCTTGCTGATAAGGCCATCTATTAAATTGAGCATTTGTGCCGGCCTCCTCCTGGGTGTCGCGCATATGACCAAGGCATCTGCCCTGCCGGCTTTACTTCTTTTTCTCGGGGTATTTGCTGTAAAGGAATTATTCACAGCTTTGCTTCAGTGGAAGAATGGATTGCCGGATTCAGGGAGAGGACAGCCGGGAGTGAAGCTCAGGCTGGCAAGCCTAGTAATGGTGGTGATCGGTTTCCTTGCTGTGACCGCTCCGTACGGCATTGAAAGCAAGAGGATCTATGGAAGCTTCTTCTACAACGTCAATTCCACCTTCTATATGTGGAATGACAGTTATGAAGAATCGATCGCCGGACCGATCGCGCATGGTGATAGTGTGGGTTGGCCTGTTATGCGGTCCGAGGATATTCCCAGTCCGGGGAAATATTTTAGAGACCACAACCTTGCGCAGATCGAAAACCGGATCCTGTATGGGATAGAAATGCAAAAAGTGAATATTCTTAACCAGTACAGCGTTTTTAACTATCCGATTCTATTCCTGGCATATACGACCGTTCTTTTCTTCATCGGCATAAAAAGAAACCTGCCAATCGTTAAAAAATATTTCCCGCTCGTGGTTTTTGCCCTTCTTTATTTCACAAGTTACACCGGTTTATATGTCTGGTATTCAGTAATTTCATGCACACCGCGTTTTATTTATGGGCTTTACGTGCCGCTGTTAATTTCAAGTTACACGGTATCCAAAGCATTGGAAGGGGATATAAACCTGCCCTTGATCAAGTTGATGAATATGACAGTTTTTGCATTGATCCTGATCGATATTTGGTATCTTGTATCCATGGGTACCATTAATTTGGATTACGGCGCATAGCCGGTTGGCAATCTGGTACATTCGTGAAGGAAAATCCTGGATAGGGTCCAGCGCCGGATGAAGCCGACTGGTTAGGAGGCGGACAACATTGCTGATATTGTTTTATAAGATCGAGGAATCTCTTGGGGGCGGCTGCCATTGAGGGCTAACAAAGTCCTTGACGTGAGCAGAAGACACATAATTCCGCCAATAGGGTCATCCAAAGCATATAATCCTGCTGACCTGCGATGCGAACAGTGTTATGCCACCAATTGCACTTCTTTCTCATTAAATCAAACCTTGTATCAATTTATCTCTGGCTATACATCCAAAATCGCAGGTACTGAAGTTGGGCTTGGAAAAGAACCCGAAATCACTTTTAGCGCCTGTTTTGGCGGGCCTTTTATGGTTCATCATCCGTAAAAGTATGCAGAATTGCTCAAGAAATAAATTGAGAGATATGGTGCTACTTGCTTGTTGGTCAATACAGGTTGGGTGGGTGGACAGTATGGTGTGGGAAAGCGTATTTCAATTAAATATACAGGACTACCCAAATGGTGAAACAATCAAAGCATGGGCGGTGTGGTCGTGCTAGCCATTCCAAGAATAGAAATTACCCTGTTTTATCACCAATAATAAGTACGGTTATCCACTCAGGACATACGCCGCAATTGAAAATGCGTTTGCCACGTTAAATGAACGTTTGTACCCGCGCATAGGGATGTGGAGGATATTATCAGCAATGTCCAGTAATTCAGGGTCGACCCCGGTTATTTCATTACCGATCACGAGGGCGGCCTTTTCAGATATAAGCTTTTTACCCTTCGTTAAGGGTATTGCCCTTTGATTCTCTTCCAATGCCAGTATCTTCCATCCTGTATTTTTTAATTCATATGTTAATTTAACTGCGTCGGGGTGGTAAGACCATGTGATGAACTCCTCCGCTCCAAGTGCTGTTTTCCGAACAGCGCTTTCTTCGGGTGTAGGTGTAATTCCACATAGATAAGCATGATTAAAACCGAATCCATCGGCACTGCGTAAAACCGAACCAACATTCCAAGCCGAGCGAATGTTATCAAAGATCACGGAAAGCGCTCTATCTTTCTTCTTTCTTCTTCTTTCTTCTTTTTCCCCATTCATCAATACCTTGATCACAACACGTGTGTCCCCCAGACATTGTGGACAACGCAACCCGAAGGAATGCCCATCGATTAATGGGTAGCGCAAGTTGCAGTTTAAACATACTCGTATCTCATAAACTGATGAAGTCATAATTTTGATTATAGATGAAAAATCAGTAAATGGGTTCCCGGGAAATTTGATTCCTTCATCTACTTCATCCAAGCGATTTTATTTAATGGGTAAAGCATTTATTAGGAATCAGTATCATCCAAAGACGATAATTATTATATAAATAACCATGCTGACCCACGGAGCAAGTGATATAATTTAAACAATAATAATCGTTGGCTCGATAGTAGTTTGTCAATTGATGTTTAGACGATTTCTTTGCGCTACCTCGCGCGGAAATAAAAAGTTCATCCAAATGATTAATTCTTGAAAAGGAGGCAAAAATATGGCCAATAAGGAACAAGGTAAAGGAAAAGATCGAGAAAAGAAAAAAAAGAAAAAAGAAAAACCAAAAAAGTAATTGATACGTCCCCAAATTTCATTTAGATTTGGGGACGTTGTTTATTTTAGAAAGAGGAGGACCATCCTAACGTTCCAAACCAGCTTCCTTTACGATCCTCGGCACGATCTCTTCCCAGCCGACGGCCATGAGGTGAATCCCGTGCACACCCTGTTTTGTTTTTATCTTTTCAATCAGTTCCAGAGTGATTTGCACCCCTTCTTCCTGCTCATTCCCTTTGTCTTTTGCGGATTCCATTCGTTTGAGGATAATTTCAGGAACATAAACTCCAGGTACCTTGGAGTGCATATAGGCGGCGGTTTTGTAATTTTTGAGCGGGGTCAATCCGATCATGATATAAACCTTATCTAAAATATCCCGCTTCGCGATTTCATTCAGCCAAACATCCAGTGCATCGGCATCTAATACCACATTTGTCTGGAAAAACTGTGCACCAGCATTCACTTTTTTTTGCTCTCTCAGTGCCTGGAATTTCATGTTTGATGAAAATGGAGAAGCGGCTGCGCCGAGAAAATACATAGGGGGTGTTTTTATCTCACGTCCGTCAAGATATTTTTTTTCGTCGCGCATACGGCGCAGAATCCAAAGCATTTGAATAGAATCCATATCTAAAATGCTCATGCGCCCGCGGGGAGCAGGACCGAGTGCCATACTGTCACCTGTGATGCATAAAATATTTCGCATCCCCAAGGCTGTTGCACCGATTACTTCAGATTGCATCCCAACCCGTGTGCGGTCACGTGCTGCGATTTGCATGACCGGTTCTGCCCCCATTTCAAGGGCTAATTTACTGCATGCAAGGGAGGACATCCGCGGTGTTGCCGAGGGATTGTCCGTAAAATTAATTGCAGATATAAACGGCTTTATCAATTCGATATTTTCTTTTAATTTTTTTGTGTTAATTGAAATGGGAGGCGCAATCTCTGCAGCAACCACAAATTCCCCCGCTCTCAACCTGCGCTCCAATTCAGATGCTGGTTCTGTGTATTTTACTGCGTGATATTCTGAGTCACCCTGCCACCAATCTGGTTGGCGGACAGGCTTAAAGATGGAATCAAGTGTTTTCTGGGTGGACCCTTCTTCACGGCTTGTCAAACCACTAAAAATTTTCTTGACACCGACCTCTCTTGCTTGTGCATATACATCGCCCCATGATTCGGTCCCGGCTTTGTCCCAATCTAAGGGCGGTAATACTTCCAGCAGCATTTCCTCACGTCCAAGTTTATATGAGCGTTCAAATATTTTGTACCAAATGCAGGGACGCGTCTCGTCGACGTAACATTTTTCGGGGGTTGATCCCCCGCAAGGCCCATTACGTAAGCCTTTCGGACATTCCATTGGGCAGATGAAAGCTGTTTCTTGAAGGAGACAATTACCGCACATTCGACATCCAAACAATGGACTTTTCACTGCAATTTCGATTTTTGCGAGAGCGCGCCTTCTGAAAGGTTCGCGTTTAAATGGCATAAAGGGTGGTTGCCAACGGCGCCCAGGTGTAAAGATTGGCATTGGGATTGCCTCCTTTGAAGATTATATATAATATATAATACCTATTACAACCATTTTTGAAAAGGGTATTTATGTCACCTCCATACTCATGACATCCTTACCATGCATCTATAGGCGTTGGAGGTGGAATTTACAGGAATATAATTTTTTGCCAACCGGTTATGGAACTGCGGCGAAAGGGATGGGAAGAATAATTCTTCGAATGAACCTTGATAGGGTGGGGTAATGGTGGGATGCTACTTTCCCTTGGTTTGGCAATTCGCTCCTTTGTTTTTAATCAAAAAGGAGTCATAATAGTTAGACTCTACTACCCAGGAATTTTCGGCAAGGATAATTAGAAAAAAGGAGATGTCATGAAAGCCTATGTAATGATTAA
>CAYLOW010000339.1:0-4528 GCA_964385315.1 uncultured Anaerolinea sp. | reverse complement strand
GCATGGACGATCATGAAGTCAAATTCTACGAACGAGTCCGCGCGGGATATTTGGAGATGGTCAAAGCCGAACCGCAACGATGGGTGGTGGTCAATTCCGAGCAGAGGTGGGATGAAGTGCAGGCGGAGTTGAAAAAGGTGATTATGGAGAAGTTGAACGTTGAACGTCAAAAGTCGAAGGTCAAAGGTCAATGAATACCTAATAGACCTCTTGCATAAGTCGCAAGGGAAATATGTTGAAAACCTTTTGAACCACGGAGACCCTAAAACACAAAGAAAACCAATTAAAACTCCGTGACTTAGTGCCTCCGTGGTTAGAGTTTTTTGACTTTTGCAAGAGGTCAAATGTGCAACATAACTATGTTTTACGCGAAGTCTCCTAATCGAAATCAAAAAGCCAGCCCACAACGGACTGGCTTTTCATTTATGCTCTCGCTAAACTCATTCCCACAGGCATTTCATCCCAGGTTCTGCCCTCAAGGATTCTTCCCGCCTTCTTCTTTTGCACCCCGCCCCATTGCTTGAAGAAAAATGGGACTTTGGCTCTCAGGCATTGATCTCGAATATCCGTCACCCACGCAGGGTCAAGTGGGCGCGCCCCTGGACCCGATTCGCCGCCGACAATAGCCCAGTTGATCTTTTTGAGATTCAATTTGTACAACGGACCAAGCAAAGGCTCAAGCGACAGGAACTTTGTTTTTGCGCCCGTCCTTCGCAGATGGTCAATGCGGAAGGTGTAATCCTGATTTTCCACACTGACTCCCATCCACACATTCTCGGGCCAGTCAATTTTGGGACTCAGTTCTTCCAGCCGTTCAGCGCGTTTGGTCAGCACCTGAAATATGTGCCAGTGAGCGCGGCGCATGACATCGAAAATTTCAAGCACAAACTCAACAGGCACATCCTTGTGGAACAGGTCGCTCATGGAATTGACAAAAATGACCTGCGGCTTTTTCCATTCGAGCGGTTTTTCCATTGCGTTTTCGTGCAGGGCAAGTTTGAAGCCGTTGACATAATTGGGTTGTCCCATAGCCTGCAAGCGTCTTGCCATGCGCTCGGCATAACAATGCTTACAGCCAGGGCTTACTTTTGTACAACCAGTTAAAGGATTCCAAGTGGACTCTGTCCACTCGATCCCTGAATGTTCAGCCATTCTTCCTCCTTTAGAAGAATTACCAGTAAAACCTAATGCAATAATAGCACGGTTGTTCTGTGTTTACAATAAATTTTGTTGACCGTAATAGTTTTTCTTTGTAATCTCATTCCAAATTTTATTCCCTAGGGAATGTTTGCTCGCAAAAATTAGCCGATAAAGCGGGGCTTTCCGTTCTGTGTTCCGAATTAAAGGTTCTCTGGTCGTTTGCTGTTGATCGTTGATGACTACATATCCCATCTTGCTAAGATTTGCCTTGTAATAGTCAATAAGCATTCGATGTCTACCAGATGTTTCTTGTTTTGATAAAGAGTCCTTGTAAACATTTCTCCAACGCCTATCTCCAAAAAACTTGTCAATAATTGTGTCGTCGTTTGAGTCCAGGTACTTGTCAAGGTTTCGAGTTAATCCATTTTGTGAATAATGGATAATTAAATCCATTGTTTTCATTTTTCCAAGTGCCTCAACCGTCGTCCACTCTAACTCAAGCCCTTCGGGATCAAGCAAGGCTAAATTAAGACATGAACCTAGACCTTTTATGAAAACCTTATCTACCCTTTCAATATCATGGGTAACTTTCATAACGTTCCGATTGGCATCGCCAGCCAAGTAATGAATATGGTCTTGGGATACTTTTGAAACTTGAGTGCGTTCTTTTAGCCAGTCTATGTTTTGCTGATCTAAATCACCGAAATAGTAATCGGTAAAAGGATATTGTGTGTTTAGGGATAATAGTGGAGAGCCTAGAAGATGTTCATTCGTTCCACGAATGACGCACTTTCCTGGTCCAGAAAATAAGTCAATGTAATTTCTTTGGCGCCAAGACCCATTTCTCATAGCAATTTCAAAGGTGTCTATATACCTTTGTACATAAAATAATTTTTCTTTAACCCACTCGCCAGAATCCCTTGCCGGTAAACCATCATCTTCGGGAAGTAAATATTTTTCCATTTTGTCCGCTCCTTTTTTGTCGAATAGCGCGAGTATAGCATATAGTTTTGGTTGAATTGGTCGTATAATTCCGACAACCTATCTCGGCGGGACAAGCCAAAATGTCTGAACCCCAACGCCCACTCAATGATTTTCGCTGTATAGTCAATAGCGCAATAGTTTATCTTGATTTGAAAAGGTAATGGCAATGGATAATCTTACAGGACTACACATTGACCGATATCAAATCCTTGAACTTCTGGGCAAGGGTGGTATGGCGATGGTGTATAAAGCTTATGACACTCGCCTTGAGCGTGAAGTAGCCATCAAGATCATTCGCCGGGACGCATTTCCGCCAGAAAATTTGCATGATATTCTCAAACGCTTTGAACGAGAAGCAAAGTCACTGGCGCGTTTGTCACACCCCAATATTGTAAAGGTCATGGATTATGGGGAATATGACGGTTCACCATTCCTGGTATTGGAATATTTCTCCGGTGGCACCTTAAAGCAGAAGATCGGGGAACCTATCTTATGGCAGGAAGCTGCTCGCTTACTTCTCCCAATTGCACGCGGGATTGAATATGCCCATCTGCGCGGAGTCGTTCACCGCGATATCAAACCTGCCAATGTCCTTTTGACCGAAAATAGCGAGCCCATTCTCTCTGACTTTGGAATTGTCAAACTGTTCCACGATGAAAAAGCTACTACTTTAACAGGCTCAGGAGTGGCAATTGGGACACCGGAGTACATGGCGCCCGAACAATGGACAGGGCAAACCAGCCCAAAATCTGATATGTACTCTTTGGGGGTCATTTTTTATGAAATGATAACCGGGCGAAGACCTTATATTGCCGACACACCAGGAGGGGTTTTTCTCAAGCAGGTAACTGAGCCATTGCCATTTCCAAGACAGCTTGTTCCCAATCTGCCAGAATCGGTGGAGCGATTTTTACTCAAGGCTTTAGCCAAAGAACCCGCTGATCGCTACGCGGATTTGGGAGCACTTATAAAAGAGATCGAAAGTTTATTGAGTGATTACAATATTCAAGCTCCAGCTTATGTAGAAGAAGTGCGGACAAAAACATCAGAGCCTGGATCGGTTTCTGAAGTTCCAGCTTCCTCAACGCCAATTTCCCCTAATCCTTACCGCCGCGTATTAATTCTTGGAGGAATTGGTGTCGCAATAATTACTGCATTGATTATTGGATTCCCTCAACTTCAAGGAATATTTACACCCGCACCGACGTCAACGCCAACACGTCCCATCATCACTGCAATTGAAACTTCCTCGCCGACAGTCACCCCTACTTTCACTGATGCGCCAGAAGCCATTTCCGTAACTACCACGATTACGCCCGCCGTTTCCCCAACCCCAACGCTTGGAGTTGGCTCCACTTGGATTCGCCCGGCAGATGGAATGATCATGCTTTATGTGCCAGAGGGAAATTTCCTGATGGGGTCTTCAGATTCAGATACTCAGGCAGATTTTGATGAAAAGCCTCAACATACGATTTATCTGAACGCGTTTTGGATTGACCAAACTGAAGTTACAAACGCCAAATATGCTACCTGCGTTCAGGATGAGGCTTGTCAAGCACCTCAGGATAGTGGTGAATATATTGTTAAGGGATATTATGGTTCACCTCAATATGACCAATATCCTGTGCATAATGTCACATGGAATGATGCTCAAATATATTGCAGTTGGGCTGGAGGAAGCCTGCCAACAGAGGCGGAATGGGAGAAGGCAGCACGTGGCACAGATGGCAGAACCTTTCCTTGGGGTGAAGGGGTTGATTGCAGTCGGGCGAACTATGCTTGCGATTCTTATGACGATCTTTATTTAAAGATGGTAGCCTCGTTCGAAAGTGGTATAAGCCCATACGGTGCATACGACATGGCTGGTAATGTATATGAATGGGTACTTGATTGGTTTTCACCTGACTATTATGCTCAATCACCACAGATCAATCCAACGGGGCCTACCTCAGGAAAATATCGGGTTCACAGGGGTGGGGGAGTGAACTTTTTTAGCAATCTTATTCGTGCGGCAAATCGTGATGCCGAATCTCCAGATACCCGCCATAACCGTATTGGCTTTCGTTGTGTTCGTAGCACGAATCCATAAGCGTGGACAAATGCCTCTCGAGACTGAATCAACTCCCACCGTCGCGTGATGCGTTGTCATTAATACGACATATCATCCAAAATTAGAGCCTACACCCCTTGACTCACGCCCCGCGCGTGCGTATAATCCCTCTGTTGGATAAAAAAACCGAGTACATACAGCAAGCGCTTGAGGAAATCTTCTCGAAGCGCTTGCCTTTGTTTGTCTCTGCGTTAAGCTGACTATACGCCATGCAGAGAAATCTCGAATTTGCACTTTATTTTTTGAGGAGAGTACCCAGTGGAAACGAAGGGACTGACCGCGCTCCGTATCAGC
>CAYLOW010000338.1:0-4549 GCA_964385315.1 uncultured Anaerolinea sp. | reverse complement strand
TAATAAAGATAACTTTTATGCGTAAAATTTTACACCTGAATTGTATTGGGATAAAGCGGTTCCAGGATATTTCAGGCACAAGTTTGGGAAAGAAAACCATATTTTCGGGCCTTAATGAAAAAACTCCCTGTCCATAAAATGACAGGGAGTCGATACCAAATAATTTGTTTTGGCCCAAGGCTACGGGTTGGGTGTGCCTTCAACAGCGATCCCGGCCCAGGAGAAGACGTGTTTTTCACTCACAGCACCAGCGGATACCCAAATGGGTTGTCCCTGATCGTCGGTCCCAGCCTGGCGTACCGGGGTGATCCACCAGCGCAGAACATGTGCCACATTATCTTTCGGGCGGTAAGAGGTCGGTACAATGTACTTGGTATCTGTCACATAATCTGTCAAGCGGCGGGCTTGATCCGAAGTGATATCTTCCACGGTGATCTGATAAGCCTCGGCATTGCGCAGTGTGCCAACCGATGCCCATTGGAGGGTGACTACATCGTTTGCCAGGGTGAATGCAGCACCATCCCCGGGCAAAAGCAGGTTCGGGGCGGGGTAGGGTGGCGGAATGGTTGCTGTAGGTGTGGGGCCGGGCGTGGCAGCGCGCATGCAAAGCGGGACAAGTAAATTTTCGCCAATGAAAACGTTGTCGGTTGTTTTACCATTAAACGCTTTGATCGATTCAGGTGGAACAGCATAATTTGCTGCAATTGTGGAGAGGGTGTCGCCGTCTTGTACAGTGATCGGGACGGTCTCACACGCCTGCTTGGTCGCGTCCACTGGCAGCGGAGTGGTGGTTGCAGCAGGCGGAACTGTTGGCGTGGGATAAGGAATCTTAAGCGACTGTCCAACGCTGATCGGGCAGCTGGAGGGCAGGTTGTTTTCGATGATAATACTTTGAACAGATACACGGAATTGAGCTGCTATGAAACCGCAGGTGCCATCACCAGCGGAAACAGTGTAATCAAATGGGGGCTGAAGCGTAGCTGTGGGTATATCGGTTGGAGGAAGTGTGGCTGTAGAAGGTAGGGTGGCTGTGGGTGTTTCAGTGGGAGTGGGGGTTTCTACAGTTTCAAATGTCCCTTCTGGTGCGCTGGCGCGCAGCGAGAAGAACGCTATGGCTGCAGCGATAATGACCACCACAGCAAGGATACCCACTGCGGCAGGTAAACTCAACGTGACCACAGGCATGCGGCTGGCTTGCACCGATTTCTCCACCTTTTTGGCGGCTTTGGGTTCGGGCCTGGCGGTGAACTCTGTGCCGCAGACCAGACAGCGTGCCGCGTTTTCACTCAGGCGTGTTCCGCAGGTGGGACAGATCTTTGTTTTACTGGAGTTGGTTTCTAGGCTCATACGGCAAAAATTATACCTTGATTTTTGTTATGAAACTTGCAGGTCTTATCTACGTTCCCTCTACGACTACCATATTCGATATCGCATACTTATGCCGAAGCGCACGGGCGGGAGCATACTCTTTGGAATTTAGCCATGTTTTGGCCTGCTCGGCCGATGGGAACTCAAGGATCACGAGGCGGTTGGCCTGCCAATTCCCTTCCAATGTTTCGTTTGGACCACCGCGCGCCAGGTATTTTCCACCATACAACTTTGCGGCTTCGGGGGCCAGTTTGACATATTCCTTGTACCCTTCGGGGTCTTTTATCTCTATATCCACAATTACATAGGCAGTCATGGTTCTTCCTTGAATTTATTAAGGTTTGGATAATATGGTGACCAGCACTTTGTCCACGCGGCGTCCGTCCATATCCATTACCTCAAAGCGAAACCCGCTCCACTCGAAATTGTCAGAGGGTTGTGGCACTCGTCCGAGAGAAGTCATCATGAAGCCGCTTAACGTCTCATACTGGTCTTCATGCGGAAGCGCGGCAAATTCAAAGAGTTCCTTGAACTCATCCACTTCCAACATGCCATCCAACAGCCAGGAACCATCCTGCCGTTGAGTGGCTTGCGGCTCTTCAAATTCCATCGCGCCGACAATCTCTTCCAGAATATCGTTAATCGTGAGCAATCCCTGCAAGCCGCCAAACTCATCGACGACCAAAAGAAGCTCTGTGTTCTTTTCTTTGAATAGTTCAAGGGCGCGGGAGGCAAACATGGTCTCAGGTATAAAATACGCCGGCTTGAGCAGAGTTTTTAGATCGATCTCTTTGCCTGATAAACTTTCAACCAGTAAATCACGTGATTTTACAATGCCGACGATTGTTTCAAGCGAATCCTGCCTGACAGGAAAACGCGAAAAAGAACACTCCGCGATTTTTTGGCGGATCTCTTCGATTGAATCTGCGATGTCCAACCAGATCAAATCTGTGCGCGGCGTCATCAATGAATACACGCGCGAATCGCCGAGACTGAAAATGCCCTCCACCATTTCCTGTTCTGCTTCCTGGAAGACTCCCGCTTGCGTGCCCTGACTGATAAGCATTTGAAGCTCTTCTTCTGTAATGGGCGGTTCAGATGACGCATTGACCCCGATTAACCTTAATACAAAATTTGTTGCCCCGCTCATAAGTCTGATGAAAGGAGAGAAGACTTTTGAAAGAAAGAGCATTGGTCCCGCTACAATCTGAGCGATCTTTTCCGGGCTATTAAGTCCCAGCCTTTTTGGCACCAATTCGCCCAACCAGATGGTGAGGGTTGTGATGGATATAACCACGATACCCAACGCAATCGAGGTGCTGTACTCGCCGATGTAGGGAATATTTTGCAATGCATTTGCCAATGATTCTGCAATTGTTGCGCCGCCGACCGCGCCAGCCAGAACCCCGATCAGTGTAATTCCGATCTGGATTGTGGATAGGAAAATATTTGGGTCTTCGATCAACTTGAGCGCCAAAGCCGATGATTTATTGCCTTCACCTGCCTGATTTTGCAGGCGTGCCTTGCGCGAAGCGACCAGCGCAGCTTCTGACATGGCAAGAAGTGCATTTACCAAAATCAGAACAAAAATCATTATTATTTCATTTGCAATGCTCATGGTTTCCTTAATTACTTAATCTAAAGGTCAAAAGTATTTTCTGTAGAATTAAAGCCATATGCCGCGAAAATCGATTCGCGGCAGAATAAACTCTCTCGTCAAATTGGATGAACGAATTACGGTTGGGGGGGAACCTAAATCAGGTTCTATGGGGATTTCTGACATGATGTTTATTACAAAATTTTTTCAGCCCTTATTGTACCTGAAAGTTACTTCTTCTTCTCGATTTTCTTTTCGATATTTTTCATGCGCCTGTCCATGTTTGCGTAAAACCTTCTCCATATTACAGGGGCAATAAGGAATAACAAAATAACGCCGCAAGTGAGAGCCAGTTCCGCCACGCTGATATGGAACATTATGGGTGAACCTCGATGCCCTGTCCCACGCGGACTTCGCCCACCACCCAAACGGGTTGATCCAGTTCCTGCGCCCGTTTTTGGAAAGCTGCCAATTTTTCCTGCGGAACGCCCAATAGCAAGCCGCCGCTGGTCTGTGGGTCGAAGAGCAGCATTTGACCCGGCTCATCTATATGCCCGTCAAACTTCGCAGCTGTGTCCACATGTGCTTTGTTGTCGAATGCACCGCCGGGAAAGATTCCTTTTTCGGCATATCCGCGTGCGCCGCTGAGAAGCGGGATTTGTGAATGTTCGATGTGCAGCATTACACCTGCAGATTGGGCCATTTCCAGCCCGTGGCCAAGAAATCCGAATCCGGTAATATCCGTCCCGCCGCGCAGGTTGAACTCCATGGCCAGCTGCCCCGCTGTTTTATTTAAGCGTGACATCCACTCAATGGCTTCCTTAATGTCGCTATTGGAGGCTTTCTCTTGTTTTAAAGCAGTTGTAGTTACGCCGCAGCCCAATGGCTTTGTGAGTACAAGCTTGTCACCCACATTTACCCCGCCTTTGCTGATCATTTTTCGCGGATCAACGAATCCGATCACGACCAAACCGTATTTTGGTTCCTTATCCCTGACCGTATGCCCGCCTGCGATCACCACGCCGGCCTCACGGGCTTTTTCAGCGCCGCCGCGTAAAATATCGCTTGAAATCTCATTGGGCAGGTTGTCTGGCAGCGCGGCGATGTTCAACGCCAGGAAAGGCTGACCTCCCATGGCATATACATCCGAAAGGCTGTTTGCCGCGGCGATCGAACCATATTCATAAGCCGTATCCACAACAGGGGTGAAAAAATCGGTGGTGACCACGATTGCCTTGTCATCACTTAAACGCCAAACAGCCGCATCATCAGGCGATTCAAGACCAATTAAGAGGTCGGGATATGAAGCGGGCGCAGAACCTGCATCAGCGCATCTGCGCTTAGTTTGGACGCTCAACCAGCGCAGGCCGAAAGGGTTGTCAATCTTATTTCACGTCCAGATTGTGGAATTGGCATAATATAACTCCAGAGAGATAGTCACCTTTGAAGTGACTATCTCTCTGATTCTTAACTAGGGGGTTGTCGTTGTTGTGGCAGGCAGCGGCAGAATGAACTGATTGCCGCTGGGGATAAACATGGTCTGTACGCCGGGGGCGAGTTTTAAAATATACTGATATTGAAGCA
>CAYLOW010000337.1:0-4554 GCA_964385315.1 uncultured Anaerolinea sp. | reverse complement strand
GGGTTTCACCATTCTTGGCCTTGGCGGCTGCTTCGATGGCTTTCAAGCAGATCCCCGCTGAATCAAAGCCCTGGGCAGCAAAAGGCTGCGGATCGGAGCTGTATTTGGTTTTGAAATCGGTGATGAATTTGGCTGTGCCGGGGTACACACTTGCGGGACCAGAAACGGTGGAGTAATAAGTACCCTTGCCGTCCAACAGGGCCTGGCCACCGATCTTGGCCGCATCGGATGAATCGAAGCCATCATCGCTCAAGAACATGCCCATAAAGCCTTTTTCACGAGCCTGCTTGAACAGAATAGCGGCTTGTCCATACATACCGCCGAAATAGACTACATCGGGGTTGGCAGCCAAAATTGGGGAGAGCAACGCATCAAAATTGGCTTTTTCTTCAGTGCCTTCAAAGCCAAGCACTTTCATACCCTTTGCTTCAGCTTCCTGCTTGAAGAATTCAGCAATGCCCTGTCCATATGCGGTCTTGTCATGAACAACAAAGGCGCTTGTCATTCCCTGTGCAATAGCAAAATCAGCACCCACGACACCTTGTACATCATCGCGGCCTACGATGCGGTTGACTTCCAAATAGCCGCGCGTAGTGACCTTCGGGTTGGTGTTGGCAGGAGAGACATTGGCCAGTCCGGCGTTATGATATTCTTCGGATGAGGGAATTTGTACACCGGAGTTGTAGTGGCCAACCACGCATAAAATCGCGGGATCTGACACGATCTGTTTGGCATTCGCAACACCGGTATCAGGATTGCCCTGATCGTCAAATGGAGCCAATTCGACCTTGAAGCCCATCCCGGTAAGGCCTGCGCTCATCTGCTCAATGCCCATTTCAGCACCGCGCTTGATGTCAACACCGACAACCGACATGTCGCCGGAGAGCGGGGATTGGGTGGCGATCTTGATAGTCTTGACTGCTGCGCTACCACTTCCACCACCGCAGGCTGTAAGCACCATGCTGGCAATGATTAGGGCTGAAAGCAAAACGAACAAACGTTTATTCATTTTTCTTGCTCCTCAAAGATTATATTAGGTGAATTCGACGACCCGCAAAATGCGGGGGTATACCTAACAGCAGACAATGCTTACGATGTCAGCCTCACCTCCTACGCATGGATTTTTGAGACTTTTTCCTAAGTCGTTAAATTTTGCGGCTTAGTTATTGCTTTAATCATAAAATGCTTGTTTCGCTTAGTCAAGTGATGTTAGTCCTTTACTTTTTTTCATATCAGGTATTCTGCTTAATGCTGGCGCAAGGACTTTGTTAAATTTGTTTATATTTCCCATTTCATATCAAATTCATCATCTTTGGGTGCAGTCAGGTTATTTATGGATAGGAATAGGTCAACCAATCAAGCGGATCTATCTGTATGCCATTAACCCACACTTCCCAGTGAAGGTGCGGACCTGTGACACGACCCGTGCCTCCAACTTCACCGATTGCCTGTCCTTGTTGTACGATATCGCCGACCTGGACATTGAACTTGGATTGATGCCAGAATCCACTGTAAACACCCCAACCATGATCAATGATGGTTGTGCCGCCGCGTACCGTCCAGTTTTCGGCAACGATAACTTTTCCGCCGGCGGGTGCGGCGATGGGAAGCCCTGTTCCGCCGCCAAAGTCCAAGCCGGTATGCCACCAGTTAATTTTCAGTTCAGTTCCCTCTCCGATGTATACACGGCGGGTTCCATATCGTGAAGTGTAAAAGGTTGAATCAGCGTAGGCAATTGCCGGAGATGTAAACTGCCCATTCCAATATTTTTCCGGGTTGGAAGCTGATGTAATACCTTCCAATATTTTTTGTTCAGGATCTGTAACTGCCGGATCTATTAAGGATGGCTGGACAACAAGACTCTCACCGGTGAGGTAGTTTCCAGCAACGATCAATATATTTTGTTCGTATGATTGTTTGCTGCCATCCGGGAGGGTTGCGTCGATCCGCAGGGGATAGATGCCAGGGGGAAGCAATGCATGTACACCTTGCAGTGCCACTTGTGTTCCATCACCCAATGGGAAGAAATGTAGTTGATGATCAACCAGGACTCCACCCAGTGTGATGTCGGGACTGGTTTTCACTTTGATCACACCGGTGCCGCCCTGTTTGATAGGCAGGTCGCGGATCTCGGCGCTTTGGAAAGCCGATGGCAATCCACTCGCGATCTCTCCGCCGCTTTCTCCCGGAGCAAAAAGCGTATCGCCCGGCACGATATCCCATGAACCCTGCAGGTTGTTGTAATGAGCCAGAGTCCACACGTCCGTATTTTGTTTAACCGCAGTCTCAAATAATGATTCGCCCCTGGGGGTGGTAATACGTTTGTTGAGATATTGGCTCCCCTCCTGTACCGGCACGATCATGTTCACACCCACGTAGAATTCACTTGGGCTGACGATGTGATTTAATTTCTTGAATAAATTCAGCGGCACCTGGGTGCGACGGGTAAGACTGCGGAAAGAATCTCCAAAATTTACAAGCTGGGTATTGATAATACCCGTGACCCCCTCAAGTCCGGGGATGACAAGTTGTTGTCCCACACCCAGCTGGTTTGGATCTGTGATTCCATTAGCCGACATCAAGTCTGCCAAATTGATGCTAAAAAATACAGCGATGGAAGAGAGGCTGTCCCCGGTTTGCACGATGTAAACCGGACCGTCACCGGATGCCTGGGCTTGCACCGGTTGCAAAGGGTGAAATAAAAAGGAAAGCAGAAGCAGGAGCGTTAGGGGATATTTGGTCATGAGATTTCGTGAAGTTAGCCGGCTGTCAATCGGAATTATGGCAGGGTCTTGAATTCGACCTTGTCGCCGATTTCATAATCCCCAATGCGGTCAGAATGTATTTCCAGCGTATATTTTGCATCGACTTTTGGGAAGTAGGCTGGACGCCATGATTTGGCGATAACTTTATCCACAACGATCTTCTCAGAGTTGATCCAAAAGACGGCAAGATCAAAGGGGACGAAGAACATATGGATGGACGTGTCAAGGCGTGAATCCCGTTTTTCGACGAGCAGTAATCCTTCTCCGAGTCCAAGATGTTTGCGGAACATGAGTCCGCGCAGGCGGCATAAAAACGAATCGCAATACCCCACCTGCGGCGGGTCTTTGATCTCTTTGTTCAGGTTGTAGACGATGACGGGTTGTGGCATAAATAATCATAAAATAAGGCGGCTTTATCGCCGCCTTATGAAAGGTACATCAGGATGACGGCTTATTTAGGATTTTTTCAACACTATCTATAAGTTCCTGTGGTCCAAAAGGCTTGGCAATATAGTCGTCAACTTTTGCGATATGCAAACCAAGCACTTTATCTATATTTTGTGCTTTGGCAGTGACAATAATGACGGGGATGTCGTGTGTGGATTCTTCCGCTTTCATTTGTTGGTATACTTCCCACCCGTCCATGTCAGGCATCATTAAGTCTAGCAATACAAGGGCCGGATGTTTGTCGCGCACCATCTGAAGTCCCTCTTTTCCACCAGGAGCCCCAAAAACCTCAAAACCTTTGCGGCTCAGGATGAGTTGAATGAGATCAATCATTTCTGGTTCATCTTCAATGCATACAATGCGCTTGACATTTGTACTATTCATTTTTATGTCTCTTGATCGCAAGTTTACCATAGAAAAAACAAGGATTAACTGATGAGGATCATCACCTGGAATGTAAATGGAATTCGCGCCGCGCTTGGGAAAAACGCTTTGGATTGGGCTTTTGCACAGGAACCATCCGCCTTATGCTTGCAGGAAGTAAAGGCGCGCGAGGAGCAGTTGAATGATGAACAACGGGCTATGTTGAAACTTCCGTATATCTGGAATGCGGCACAGCGCCCCGGTTACAGCGGCGTAGCTACTTTTTATAAAGCGCAGCCCGATGAGATTGTTGTAGGGATGGCGGGGGAACAATTCGACATGGAAGGACGCGTTATTCAGACCGTTTGGGATGGAATTCGCCTATTTAATATATATTTCCCAAATGGACAGCGCGGACAGGAGCGTGTGGATTATAAACTTTCGTTCTACGCTCATTTGCTGGATTTGTGCGATACGCTTCATAAAAAAGGGGAGAGCATTATCATCACCGGCGATTTCAATACGGCGCACCAGCCGATCGATCTGAAGAATCCAAAGGAGAACGAAAAGACTTCAGGCTTTTTACCCGAGGAACGTGAATGGGTTCAAAAGTTCCTCGATAATGGTTTTGTGGATGCGTACCGTCATTTATACCCAGATAAGGTGGAATATACCTGGTGGACGTACCGTCTCAATGCGCGTATTCGTGGTATCGGCTGGCGTTTGGACTATTTCCTCGTATCCGAAAACCTTTTGCCGCGAGTTAAAGATGTCGTTATTTATAATGAAGTGATGGGGTCAGATCATTGCCCTGTGGAGTTGGTGTTGGAATAACCGTCACTCCTTCATTCCCGAAATGGGGGGCTGGGTTAGTATCTTCCCAGGATACTGGGTTTTCTGTGATTTCAGATGGGAAAGTTTTGTGAACCAGGCCAAGAGAAACGGATGTCTGCTTCGAAACAAACCAACATCTGGTGAT
>CAYLOW010000336.1:0-4578 GCA_964385315.1 uncultured Anaerolinea sp. | reverse complement strand
TCGACAATGGGAATCAGCTTTTGAGCGTTTTGGCAGTAAACAAGGTATCAAGTTCGTTTTGACGCCCGAGGCATAACTCGATCTGTCAATAATGAATATGATGAAAAAGCACGGTATTTAGCTGCATGAGAATAAGGAGGTGTTAAGGTGTTTCTGATTCGAAGAAGCTTTCGAATTGGTAACCATGAGAAAAAATAGATTGACCGACCGCTTACTTTTAAACCAAACTGTCCAACTCAATTCAAAACTATAAGGAGAATCGAAGATGAAATCCAAGTCTCTATTTCTATTCACTCTGATCATGATCTTTTCCATGATCCTCTCAGCCTGTGGCGCTCCGGCCACGACGGCTCCTGCCGCAGCTGAAGCCCCTGCCAAGAAAGATGCTTCAGCAGTGGCTGCTGCTTCCTTTTCCGCAGAAATGTGCGAACCTGTGGATCCCGCCGTTGTAAAAGATATTCCGGCCGCGGTTTCCGGGTTTAGCGGTTATGATTCAATGAAAGGTGATTGGCTTACCATGCCGGCAACCAGTCCATTAACCGGCAAAAAAGTTGCACTTACCGTCATGGGTTTGGGACAGCCTTTCTTCACAGCGATCAAGGGTCATTGGGAAGGTTTCGCCGAGAAATACGGTTTTGAACTTAGAGTATTTGATGGTAAGTTTGATGCAGGAACCGTCCAGGCGAATGTTGAAGACATCATTGCTTGGAAACCAGACGCTGTTGCTTTTGCGCCATTGGACAGCGATGCTTCTGTAGCTCAGGTGCAGAAGATCCAGGAAGCAGGGATCGTTGTGATCACATATAACGTTCAACCCCGCCAGCAGATCGCGCCGCGTGTTTTTGCAGATGATTTCACCGGGTCACGCCTGGCCGGTTGTAATGCCGGACGTTACTACAAGGCAATGTTTGGTGACAAACCCGCTTTGATCGGTGTTGTGGATCTCCCGCAGCTTCCCCAGGTTCAGGACCGGAAAAACGGATTTTATTATGGGTTCCTCTCTGTCGTCCCGACCGCCAAGATCGGGCAGACCGTGGACGGAGGCGGTGTAATTGACCAAGCCAATCCCGCTGCTACCGACTTGATTCAGGCCAACCCGGATATGAATGTCATTTTTGGTATCAATGATGACTCCTCCCTGGGAACAGTACGCGCACTCAAAGCTGCAAACAAATACACTGCAGATTGGGGTGTCCTGGCAGCAGTAGATGGCTCTGGCCCCGCAATGGCTGAATTAGGAAATCCCGAAAGCCCCTATAAAGCTGAAAGCGGCTACCCGCCCTATGACTTCAGCATTGCACCGTTCATCATGCTCGGTTTGGCCTATGAAGGCAAGGTTGATGCAACCAGTCAGGTCGCCCTTTCATATCCGCCGATCAACCCCAGCAAAGATGGTATCTCCACCTGGGTGAACCTCCAGTACCCGACCAAATAATCTGTCACAAAAAGCAGTTTTATAGTAAAAATGGTAAGGCTGGAGTCAGATCACATTCAAATCAGGACTTCCAGCCTTACCATTTCCACGTCCAATAAATAGGCTGACTGAGTAACAAATTATAGAAGAATCATTGAGGCTGATATGGATTCTGAATACCCCGATTCGCATCTTTCGATACCTGACGAAGTGAATGATGATCCATCGAAACTCCTCATTCGCATGCACGGAATTTCAAAGAATTTTACGGGGGTAACTGCTCTGGATAAAGTTGATTTTGAACTTCGCCCCGGCGAAGTTCATGCACTGATCGGTGAAAATGGGGCGGGAAAATCAACCCTTGTAAAAATTCTGGCGGGTGCACATCAACCCGACGGTGGCACGATCGAGGTAAATGGACGACTGGTAAATATTAATAATCCACATGCCTCGCAGCAGCTGGGTATTGCTTTCATTTTTCAAGAATTAAGCGTGGTGAATGGCCTGTCGGTTGCAGAGAATATTATGATCGGTCAGGAGCCGCGTAAAGGTCTCTTTTTCGACTTTCAAAAAGCCCGGGAGGGAGCTCTACAAATCCTATCCCAAATTGGATTCGATAACCTGAATCCTGATGAAATGGTAAAAAGCTTATCGGTAGCTGAAAAACAGGGCGTTATGATCGCAAAAGCATTGTATCTAAATGCGAATGTGGTTGTGATGGATGAGGCCACATCTTCCCTGGATGCAGACGAAGTGGAAGATCTTTTCAAAGTGATCCGTAACCTTCGTGCGCAGGGGAAGTCGATCATTTATGTCTCTCATCGTATGAGTGAGATTTTCCAAATTGCCGACAGGGTCACCGTGTTCAAAGACGGAAAACACGTTGGCACCCGAAAGATCGAAGATGTAACCGAGCGGGAATTGGTCCGCATGATGGTCGGCCGGCAGGTAAATGTTCGTTTCCCGCCGAAAGCCCGCCAGCCTGGAAAAGTTGTGCTTAAGATCGAGCATTTGGAGAATAAGAATCTTCAAGATATAAGTTTTGAATTAAGGGAAGGCGAGATCCTGGCTATTGCCGGTTTGGTAGGTGCCGGGCGTACAGAACTGCTCAGGGCGATTTTTGGAGTTGATAAACTTTGGGGGGGACAGGTAACTTGCGATGGGCAGACCTCGCAAATTTCATCAGCAAAAGAGGCGATCCAGGCCGGCATTGCACTGGTACCGGAAGATCGTTTAAACCAGGGGATCGTTGCCCGCCAATCGGTTAGCACCAATCTGGCAATGATCTGGACGCAATTCCCCCGCCTTCACAGGCAGACAGAAACAGAAGAAGGTCTGGCTGACCGGTTGGTGGAACAGCTGAAAATTAAAACCCCGAGTATTCAACAAGTAATTGCATACTTATCCGGCGGCAATCAGCAAAAAGTTGTTGTAGGGAAATGGCTGGCTGTAAAATCAAAGATATTACTCCTTGATGAGCCAACCCGGGGTATTGACGTGGGCGCAAAATTGGAAATGTACAACCTGATCGACCAGCTTGCGCACCAGGGAATGGCAGTAATTCTGGTGTCTTCGGAACTTCCTGAAGTGCTTGGGATGGCAGATCGAATTCTGGTTATGCGGGCAGGCAGGGTTGTGGCAGAACTAAGCGGGGATGCGACTGAAGAGGATATTATGGAAAAATCAATGCTCATCCAGGAGGTGACAGTATGACCAAAACTGAGGTGAAGGGCAGGTTCAATTCGATCCTGAGGTTTGCGATGGCAGACCGCCAACGGCTTCAAACCATCATTACTTTAACAGTATTGCTTTTTATGCTGCTCATATTTTCGAGTCAGAGCGATAGGTTTTTTCAAATATCAAATCTCCTCAATGTGGCCCGTCAGGTTTCACCGCTGATCATCGTTGCTAGCGCAGCAACACTTGTCATGATCGCACGCGGCGTTGATCTGTCCGTCGGCAGTATTGTCGCAGCAACAGTTGTACTGGCTGCTTATCTTACATCCCATGGAATGCCGTTGTGGCAGGCATATGTATGGGCTGTAGTGCTGGGCACGGCTTTTGGGTTGCTCAATGCCCTTGTGATCGTGAAACTGGGTGTCACTCCCATCATTGCCACCCTGGGGACCCTCAATGCTGCCCGTGGTGTTGCTTATTTGATCTCACCCAGTGCCATCCTCGTGGGCTTGCCAGAGTCATGGGATACCATCGGAACTTCATATTTTTGGGGTATTCCCATCTCTGTCATCGTTGCTGCCGTGGTGTTCATATTTTTCTACATTCTCTTAACTCGCACCATATTTGGCCGACATGTATACGCCATTGGTGGTAATGAGGAAACAGCGCGCCTGTCGGGGGTAAACGTTGAACGGGAAATGATGATCCTTTATATTATGACTGGCGCCATGGCTGGGGTTGCAGCTGTCGTCCTGGGCTCCCGGTTGGGCAGCGGCGATCCGAATATCGGCATCGGTTTCGAATTTCAAGTGATCGTGGCCATCATTCTGGGCGGTACAAGTTTTTCCGGCGGGGAAGGCCGTCTTTTGGGAACATTGATCGGGGCGTTCATTGTGGGTTTCCTTGGAAATGGGCTTAACCTGGCGGGTGTGGAGCCTTTTTGGCAATATATCGCTCAAGGTGTGGTCCTCGTATTTGCTGTTGCCTTGGATCGCTTTGTGAACACAGGCATGCTTGCTCTATCAACCAGCCAGCGTAAGAAACAGATTACCCTTCAACGTAGTATCCAGACTTCTGGAATGGAGACTGACCCTAAAGAAAATCAGGAGGTTCTGTAAAATGACAATTGATATGGAACGAATCGAGCGAACTAAGAAGGCCATGCATGATCAAAACTATGATGCATTGATTTGCCGCCTGCCTGAGAATATTGTCATGCTCACGGGCTATTGGCCAATGAACGGATTTGCATTTCTTGTGTTCCCGGTTGATAAGGAACCGGTGTTGATTGCCCCGGTTCCTGAAGAAGAACTTGCCCGCGAAGGGTGGGTTGCAGACACCCGGACTTTTAAGTGGGGCCTGGTCGACAGCGGTGATCCCTATGTATCTATTTCTGCTTTGCTCAAACAAGTAGCTGGGGAGCTTGGCTTGGTCGGTAAGCGGGTAGGCTATGAAGGTTCTTTTGAATTTGTTGCCGCACCTTATGT
>CAYLOW010000335.1:0-4589 GCA_964385315.1 uncultured Anaerolinea sp. | reverse complement strand
ACTAACACGAAACTTCTTAAACGCAGCGTCCCGAAGGTTTCATTGGCTGACCAAAATGTCAGGGAAACCTTCGGGACGTTCTGTGTAAAGGGGAAACAGGTTTTACCAAAACTTGAACTGATCCATGCCCATCCCTGCCAGTTGCAGCGGGATGCCGGCCAGTTTTGCAAGAAAGATGATCAGACCCCAAAACAGATTGGCGATGAATGGAACCTGCCAGATCAGGATCAATACGACCCACGACAGCATCCCCTGTGCCTGTGCCAGTTTCATACGGATGTCCTTCGACAGGTAGGGTTCGATCGCGCCGAAACCATCGAACGGGGGCAAGGGGATCAGGTTTAGCACAACCGCCGAAATTTGCAGGAATGCCAGGAAGGCAACCCCGGGCCAAATGCCCGAGGCGCTGATCGGCATGATTTGCAGCACCAGGCCAAGAAGGACGGCGAGCAGCGCGTTGGCGAACGGTCCCGCGAGCGAAACAGCCGTCTCCCATTCGCGGCTTCGCAGTCTCCATTTTTCAATGTAAACCGCGCCGCCCGGCAGGCCGATGCCGCCCATCATTAAGAAGATCATGGGCAGCAGCAGGGAGTAAACCGGGTGTGTGTATTTAAGCGGATTGAAGGTCAGGTACCCTTTGTCTTTTACAGTCGTGTCGCCGCCCAAATAGGCTGCGAGCGCGTGGGAAAATTCATGCAGACAAAGCGAGAATACCCAGCCGATGATCACAACGAGAAATGTCATTATTTTTCATACCCGTGTGGATGCGATTTATGCCAGTCCCACGCGCTGGAGAGGATCTCCTGCATATTGGTATGCTCCGGTTTCCAATTCAATTCACTCATGATCTTTTTGGGCGATGCAACCAGGCGGGCCGAATCGCCGGCGCGGCGCGGGGCTTCGATCACGGGAATGGCATGCCCGGTCACCTGTCTTGCCGTCTCGATCACTTCACGCACTGAGAAGCCGCTGCCGCTGCCGATGTTGTACAGCAGCCTGTCCTGGGTTGCGAGCGCATCCAATGCAAGGATGTGCGCCGAAGCCAGGTCTGCAATGTGAATGTAATCGCGGATACAGGTGCCGTCGGGTGTTGGGTAGTCTGTGCCGTAGATCACGGCAGAGTCGGCCTGTCCCAGCGCAATTTGCAGTACACGCGGAATGAGGTGCGATTCAGGTTGGTGCGCCTCGCCGCGCCCTGGCAGGGCGCCGCAGGCGTTGAAGTAGCGCAGGGCGGCGAAATGCAGACCGTGGATGCTGCGGTACCATTCGAGCGCCTGTTCGGTCATGAGTTTTGTATGACCGTAGACGTTGGTGGGCCCGATGGGCGAGTCTTCGGTCAGCGGGGTTTCGCTTGATTGGTACACCGCCGCTGTCGATGAAAAAACCAGTTTTTTGATCCCGGCCCGTATCGCGGTTTCCATCAACTGCAGGGAATTGGCGAAATTATTGCGAAAGAATTTCCCCGGATCTTTCATGCTTTCACCCGCCTCGATGAACGCGGCAAAGTGCATGATGGCGTCATATTTGGTGGAGGTCAGCGCCTCGATCAACGCGTGGCTGTCATCAAGACTGGCATGGATGAAGTTCGCGTTGTTCGGCACTGCAGCGCGGTGCCCTGTGATCAATGAATCATAAATTGTGACAGAGTGTCCGGCTTTGATCAGCGCTTCGGCGGTGGCCGAGCCGATATAGCCTGCGCCGCCTGAAATGAATATGTTCATGTGTTCTCCTGAAAGTCGTCAGGCAAATTATATCTTATTGCCCCGCGGGTGCTTCCTGCCAGGCTTGTATGTACCAGCGCAGATAGGCTTCTATGTGGGCGCTCCAGTAATTTTCCGAGTGATCGCCTGTGAAAAGGTGAAAATCGTGGATGTAATCGTTGCGCGTCAGGATGTCTTCCAGTTCCAGACCGTATCCCAATTCCTTGTCTGAGTCGCCAATATCAAGCCACAGTCTGGGGCGGGTTCCCGCCGGCATGTGTTGGATATATGCCTCCACGTAGGGTGCATCTTCCTTAAAAACCGCTGGCGAGTGCAGACCCAGCGCGCCAAATAATTCGGGGTATTTCATTCCGAGCTGCACGGTCCAGCCGCCGCCGCGTGAGAGACCGCCGAGTGAGCGGTGCGCGCGGTCCGCGAGGGTGCGGTAATTTTTATCGACATAGGGGATCAGGTCATTGATGAAACGGCTTCCAAATCCGGGCCCTGCTTCCGAATTCCAGTAGCGGTCATCGGGGAATACAATGACGAAGGGCGGGCTTTGGTTGGCCTGGATCATCCGGTCGGCGTAGGCTGGCGCGCCAAGGCGTACCCATTGATCCATGTTATAGGTTTGTCCGTTCAATAAATAGAGAACGGGGTAGCGCAGGTCGGTTTGGCTCTGGTAACACGGGGGCAGGTAGATGATAAATGCCTGCGGCGGCTTTGTGGTCGGCACCATATCCTTTACCAGGGATCCAGGCTCTGTCAGGCAGGTTAGCGGGGTGGCGGTTGGCGTGGCTGGAATCGGGGTTGGGGGCTGGGTGGCCGTTGCGGTGGGCGTGAGCACCACCGGGGTGGGGAATGCTTGGACGGATGGTGTACAGGCGGAAAGGCCGGCAAAAAACAAAAAATATATGGTGATGTGCATTACATGACGGGTACGCATTCCAGGCATTATACCCGTCCGCTTTCATCGGGACATGTATGATTCAACAAGATGCCCAGCCAGGGGCAGGCGTATCAATCCTGCTGAAGTTGGATATATTAAAAAAACAAATAGTCCCCCAGGAATCATTTCGTTAAACTTTGTACAGCCTGCTCGACGGCTGAAATGACCGCCCCTGGGTTATCGATCTGAATATAATGGCCACTGCCTTCAACAAGGACCCTTTGCCCCCGGTCGGAACAACCGGCAAGCTGCTGATGGCGCATGGCAAGCCAGCGCTGGATGAGGTCTGCCACTAGCGCGGTATCCGGGTCGGGGAACTGTACCTCTTTTTTTGCTGATAGGACAATGACCGGCTTGCTGCCGCATTCGGCCTGCGGCAGATACGTGACAGGGTAGATCGACGGGGACTGTTCCTGTTCCTTGAGGGCTGCATGCAGATAGGCGCTGCGCGAGCGCAAGGCCCGGTCAACATCCTGCACCATACTCTGCATATCCGGCGGAAAAGCAGGGGTCATTTGATAGACCAGATCGAAGTAAATACGCGGGATCCCAAACACGGTCAGGGGCTCTCCGAGCTGAAGCAGGTCAAACTTTTTGGCGGGGCTGATCAGTTTTGCATAGGCAGCCTGGAAGCGCTGTAGTTCAACCGCTGTCAGCGGCTGCTCAGCGGCCCACGTTGTGAAGCCGCCGGTGGTGCCGTTATCTCCCGGGTCCACCAATACCAGCCCCGCGGTTTCATCGGGATAGGTTTGTCCATATGCAAAAGCATAAGCCGCGCCCAGGGAATGTCCAACGAGGATGAAAGGCGGTTGTACGCCCGCCTTCTGCAGCAGCAGATGTAGTTCTCCGTTTCGGTCGATCGCTGAAGGCGTTTTTTCTCCGGTCTCGCTCCAACCCAACCCGGCCCGGTCATAAACGCATACCTTCATTTCTTCGGCCAGCTTCGGTGCGACCAGGGTCCAGGTCAATGAATTCTCGCCCAGACCGGCTTCCATGATCACGGTCGGCCCATCGGTCTGCGCCCCCTGACAGTTCAAATGCAGGTGATAGCCGCCCACATCCACAAGCACCCCCGGCGGCGGATAGCGGTACGCATCGATCAGGCTGGCGGCAGCCTGGTAAAACACACCCAGGATGGGAATAAGGATCAAAATAAAAAGCAGGCGAATGAGGCTGCGGGATCGGGATGTTTTCATGACGTTTATGTTAATCCAAATAAACTTGTGACTAAATTTTATCAGGGCGGTACCAAATCTGAAGATGTAACAAAAAATGGATGCTTCCAATATATTACAACCAGCGATGGGATGGAAAACACACCGATAACCAAAAAAAGATGATAAAATACGCGTCCAGTTCATTTAATCGGGGCGTGGCGCAGTCCGGCTAGCGCGCTTGCTTTGGGAGCAAGAGGTCGTAGGTTCGAATCCTATCGCCCCGACTGGTAGGGGATAAAACCGTCATTTCGCTAAAACAATAGCGTATATGGCGGTGTTTTTATGTCTAAAAATAATGTTGATCAATTTAGAGCTCTTGCCTCCCTTACTTTGCAGGAGGCATATTATGACTTTATCCTAAGCAGGCAGGCAGCGCGCTGTTCTCCTGCGACGATGGAGTTTTACAAATACACTTCGGGGAAATTCATCAGCTGGCTGGAAGATCAGGGAGTAAAGTTACCCCAAAATGTTTCAGTAAGATATGTCCGTGAGTATATCGCCCTTCAAATCAGCCGGGAGAAGGCAGACAATACAGTTCATGATATAGCCAGGGCTATCAAAACTTTATTGCGTTTCTGGCATAACGAGAAGTATATAGATGCCCCTGTGATCTTCTCCATGCCTAAGGTGGAAAAGAAACGTCTTCCATGTTTGTCTGCGGAGGAACTGGAGAAAGTCATTAAGGCATGTACCACACCGCGTGACAAGGCGCTGGTTCTATTT
>CAYLOW010000334.1:2226-4596 GCA_964385315.1 uncultured Anaerolinea sp. | reverse complement strand
GGTTGAGACATATGCGCCGCCGTCTGTGCCTGCATAAACATTATCAGGGTTGTTTGGGTCAATGGCGACAGAGTTGACAAATAAACTTCCCAGCCCGGCATTACTCGATTGCAGGGTTTGACAGTCGTCCATAGTGATGTTTACACCTTCGCCATTGGTTGCAATGATCAGTTTTTCTTTATGGCCCGGGTCGATTGCCACAGCGGAAGGCGAACGGGCGATCCAGGTTCCGTGGTAGGAACATTCTTTCCAATTGAGTCCGCCATCATCTGATATATACGGGTATTGGTCACCTCTTATGGTTAATCGTTCGGTTTGATGGATATCTGGTTGGAAGATCAGGTTGTAGTTGAAGCAATCTGATTCGGAACAGGATACTTTAGATTCCGACCAGGTGCCCCCACGGTCTTCCGAGTAAAAGACTTTCATTGCTTCACCCCCGTATCCTGCAAATACCCTATCGGAAGATTGCGGGTGAATTCCAAGGAAATCAGGATTTGGCAGCGGCAGGGAAATATTTGTCCATGTCTTTCCCTGGTCTGATGACCAGGCGGCCTCATTCTGCCAGAGCTTGTATAGCAAGCTGCCGGCATTATCAAATGCGAGGTAGCCATCCATGCCGCCAAAGTGATCCTTTATGTCACCAAAGTTGTCCCACGCCCGGCCCTGGTCTGTTGAGATATAAGCGTTCCCTTCCTGCATCAGGTAAAGTGATTCGCCGGGCAATGTGCTCAATTGCAGATAAAAACTCCCTGCGCCCAACCCACTGTTTTGCATTTCCCAGGATTTCCCCCCGTCTGTTGACATGTTGAGCCCGGTGCCGCCCAGGAGGAGCATGTTTGGCTGTAAAGGTGAAAATGCCAACTGGGAAGGGTTGTTGATATTTCCGGGCCCGATCACTTTCCAGTTAGGTTGCATTCCATCGCTGCTGACAATGTTTCCATCCATAAAAACGACCAAGTTTCCTTCTGTATCAACTGCAAGAGGTTGTTGGCAGCCTGATTCGCATAGGGAGGTCCAGGTTTGCCCCCGGTCTGAAGTGCCGAACAACTGTCCGTCAACTGTACTCGCGTAAATGCGTTCACTTTTATTTTGGGTCTCGGATATGGCCACCCATGGAACTTTATTCCCTTGCAATCCGATCATTCTCCAATTGCGACCCCCATCTTCCGAGAGATAGATGCCTCCATCACAGGATCTGCCTCCCATTGACCCAGAGACGAGTACTTGATCATTCGATGGATGCATGGCAATATCCCATGTGCTGTCAGGGCAATTGGAAGCCATGATCTGGCTCCAGCTCCCGCCGCCATCCAGAGTTTCGTAAAGTACTGTGTTTTGAGACGACGTGAACGAATCTGTGTACAATAAATGTTGACTGTTATTGGGGTCGAGGAGCACATGGCTGATGATCTCCCAGCCATTGATATCGATTCCCTCATTGATTGCGTGCCAATTTGCGCCGCCATCTTCAGTTTTATAAACACCACCTTGTATTACCCCTGCAAATAGCGTACTCGGGTCGTTCGGGTCGATCACGAGTGTTTGGATTGATTTGCTTTCCAACCCATTTTGGGCTGGCTGCCAGGAGATGCCGCCGTCTATTGTTTTGAAGATACCCGCATCGTATGCGCTGACGTAGATCACACCCGGGTCTGTTGGGTCAAAAACAATGGCAGTAATGCTATCCCTTGGCAAAAATTGCCCGGAATTCAAGCGCGTCCATGCCAGCGGCAGGGGCGTGGGTATGACGGTTGGCGTGCGGATGGGGATTTCAGTTGCAAGGTCAACATCCGCCATGGATGTGGCAGATACTTCCGCTATTTCGACAGGAGATTCGGTAAGCAGTATATTCATTAACGGTGAACCGGGACGCAGCGCAAACCACGCGGCAGACAGCACGATCACTGTACCCATTCCTCCCCATAATAATTTACTCTGCCACCATTTGCGCTGCGTGCGCCGCAATTCGATCGACTCTGCCAGCAGACTCGTGGCGTTTTTATAGTCGGTATCCTCGACTACGATATTCTTGAAGAGGTTGATGGCCTTCTCGTAATTTTTCCTTGAATATGCCTCGTATGCTTCCGCGTATATGTCCGCAAAGCGCTGTGCCTTCTTAACCGTCTCGATCTCTGCCAGCGCTTTCGCGCGGTCTTCGGGTTCCAGCACAAGATAGTCATTCCACGCCGCAAGCGCATCGTTAAACTTCTCCGCTTTTGCAAAACTGCGCGCCTGTGATTGCAGGCTGGCCAGTTTGCTTTCACGTTCCAGTTTCCTGATCTCGGCGAGTTTCTTTTGGAACTCTGCATTTTCAGGTTCGTTGGCAAGAACTTCATTCAGCGACTCGATGGCTGTTGACCATTTGCC
>CAYLOW010000334.1:0-2126 GCA_964385315.1 uncultured Anaerolinea sp. | reverse complement strand
GCAGCGAGACCACCATTCAAAATATTGATCGCTTCATCCCAGCGTCCCGCCTGCGCGGCTTGCTCTACGTTCTTAAGCATTGCATTAAGGTCTGCATCGCGCCGCGCCGTGTGGATCTTTGCCGCCCTGCTTTTCATTTCTTCATTATCAGGTTCCCGTGCAAGCACCTCGTTCAGGGCTGTCAGGGCGTCATCCCAATTTTGATAGGAAACCGCCTGGTCGGCGCGCGTGTTGATCGCATTCAACCATGCCGTGCGTTTTGCCGCGATCAGGTCGGTTAATCTCTTCTGAATTACCGAATCATCGGGCTGAATTATTAGATATTCATTCAATGCCGCGATGGCGGCATCCCATCGGCCGGACTTTTCAGCCTGATCCACTTTTGCGAGGATGGCATTGAGACGCTCTTTTTTCTGCCGGTCTTTGATGGATTCAATTCTTTTAAGGATGGCCTCATCCCCGGGCGATACCACCAAAGCTTCATTCAATGCGGCGATGGCTTTATCCCAATTCCTGGCATTTGTTTCCTTCTCTGACCTGGCGACCTGGGCTGCCAGGACCTTGGCTTTCTTCTCCGCTCTGACATTTTCGACACGGGTGATAAGGGTTGGATCTTCCGGCGTGAATTTCAATGCCTCGGTAAATGCGTTGAGCGCTTCTTCGTCCTTGCCGTCTGCCAGTGCCTTCTCCGCCCGCTGACGGCTGATCTCAGCCATGCGTCCGCGCGCTTCAGTATGCTCGGTATTGATGTCCAATACCTTTTGATATGACAGGATGGCCTCGCGTGGACGGCCGCGCTCACGTGCCAGATCGCCCTGCACAAGATAGGCATCGCACAATCCTCCACGGCTGACGATATCCTCCTCGTCGATCACCAGGGCTTTTTCGAATTCGGCAATGGCTTTATCAACGTTCTTTTGATCGAGGTGGGTCAACGCAAGATTTACCCGCGCTTGCAGGTTATCTGTGTCGATATCCAGTGCTTCCTGAAAACTCTCAAGGGCTTTCTGGTATTGCCTGGTGTTTTTGAATTCAAGCCCGATCTCGATATAGCGATTCGCGATCGGATTAACTTCAGTCAATTCCTCGCGGACCTGCTCTATGGGGCGGTTCTTTTTCAGCCAGATCTGCAGGAGCTGGTTGACAAAGCGATGATCATCTGTCAGCACATCCTTTTCACGCAGATGCAGCAGGGCGGAATCGAGTGCCTGCTGGTTGAATCTCACACGCTGGCGGGTGAGATAGTCTGTCACAGCGCGTGTATCGCGTTTTCCATCCGCCTGAGCCAGACATGCCAGGGACCATTTCTCCAGATCGGCGGCCTCATCCCACACGAACTTAAGGTTAACCGTGCCGCGTTCGACCACGTCATCCAGGATCTCGTCTACATCCACTCGGCTGATCGTCCGATCTCCCGTCTTTTGGCACTGCGAAAACAATTCATGGCAAATAAGCTGTGTGAAGTAGGGATGGCCCGAGACGATCTCATAGATGTGCTGGATGGCATCCTTGTCATATTCAAGGATGCCTTGCACCGGCATGGTGATGAGGCGGTGCGCATCGTCTTTGGTCAGGAAGCTGATCTTCCTATACAGCGCGGTCTTGAAAAACTCGGTGTAATTTGCCTGCATATTCTCCAGCTTGCGCCCCGAGGAGCCAATGGAGAATATGAAGTTCACGCTCGGATTCCCCATCATCCGCCGCAGGTGGTCGATCAACGGCTGGGCAAGCACATCCTTGATCTCACTCTCTTCAAGATTATCGAACTCATCAAATGTCAGCAGCAGGATGCTGTCATTGCCGAGAACCGGTCTGAGTTCGGGCAAAAAGCGGGTTTCAAAGTATTCAATGTCCTGAGTGAACAGGTCCTTGTCAGGCGGCGGAATCGAGATGCCGTGGTCCTGTTTGAGCACGCGCACGATCTCACGCGCCAGCCACCACAGGAAGCGGTCCAGTGTGGTATGCGTGCGTCCCTGCAGATCGAAAAATATGGGAATGTATCGTTTGGGAAGCCGGTTGGAGAGCTGTTTTAGGACGGATGTTTTACCGACCCGCCGCTGTCCGTGAACGACCAGGATATGGTCGGAATATTGACTGCTCAGGCTGCGTTCGATCCAGGTGAATAC
>CAYLOW010000333.1:0-4634 GCA_964385315.1 uncultured Anaerolinea sp. | reverse complement strand
TGCTTGGCGCGGCAGTGGTATATTCAATTGTGGTGGACAAGGATGGTAATGTCTTTGCAGCCACCCCGTATGGAATCTTCAATTTGGAGAGTAAATGAACCCCTTCACCTTTGGCAACCCCATAAAAGACCCGGTACGATTCATCGGCCGCACGGCGGAGATTCGCCAGATCCTCAACCGCCTGCTCTCCTCGGCGCATGAATCAACCTCCATTATCGGAGAAAGGCGTATCGGCAAGACTTCCCTCCTTACCTACCTTGCCCAGCCCGAGGTCAGCGCGAAACTGGGCCTGACGCCCGACAGGTTTTGCCTGGTGTATGTTGATTTTCAGGGACTGACCGATATTACGCCGACCCGCTTCTGGCAGCGCGTCTTAAAGAAAATGTCCCGTTCGGTCTGCGATGAGAGTCTGAAACCCTCCATCGACAAATTAAGCGAGCGAAGTGAATTCGACCTGTTCGATCTTGAAGACCTGTTTCAGACCACCATGGACAAGGGCATGACCATCGTTCTGCTAATGGACGAATTTGAGTACGTGACCGAAAACCCGAATTTCAAGAATGACTTCTTCGGCGGACTGCGCGCGCTTGCCATTCACAGCGGTGTGGCGCTTATCCCAGCCACCCGCCGCGAACTGGTTGACTTGTGTCATTCGGATGAGATCAAAGGTTCACCATTCTTCAACATCTTCGCCAATGTAGTCCTGCGCCCGTTCAGCCGCAATGAAGTGGATGAAATGCTTGAGCATTATACAAAAGAAAGCGACGTTGCCTTCACCCCGCAGGAAAAGGATTTCATCTGGGAGACGGGCGGCGGTTACCCCATCTTCGCCCAAATGGCTGGACATTACCTGGTGGAAGGCAGGTACCAGGGGCTCACCACCGAAGCATTACTTAAATACACAACTTCCAGTTTTGAAGAGCAGGCAGATGCCCACTATACCTATCTCTGGTCCCGCTGCACTGAAAACGAAAAGATAACCCTGCTCATCGTAATTACCCTTGGCAGGGAAAAAAAGTCCAGGAAAACCATTGTGAACATGGAGAATTTATCAAAACTGCGCCCCCGCGCGCCGCAGGATGTGGCTTTGCTTGCGAAACGCGGGCTGATCAGCGAAGTGGATGGGATGTTCCAGATATTCTCCCCATCGTTCGAACGTTGGGTTCAGAGGGAGATCATTGCGGCGCCGGGCGAAGGAGAATCTCAAAAGACGGCTGATGAATGGCTGGTCACAGGCGGTCAAACAGAAGTCAAGGAAGCGCGGGAAGTCCTGCCTCAGATCAAGAAAAAATACTGGCCCCTGATGGAAGTTTTCTTCAAAGAAGTAGCGTTAAAGACCGTAACCAATGTAACAGTTGAATTTATAAAGAGTTCGGTAATGTAGCCCCAGACTATCAAGCCGACGGTGTTCATTTGGAGTCTCATCTGCAAGTGGTGAAAATAAATCCACAAACCGCTTAAAAACAGTAGCGGCTGGCTTAATTACTATTAAGAACCGTCCCGAAGGTTGCCGAGAATAACTTAATTCTCCCAGCAAACCCTTCGGGACGGTTTTATTTGGAACGAAGTACGCACTAATTACATACCAAAAGCCGCCTCTAATATCCACAACAGCACCATGCCGGCGAGAATGGTCAGCAAAACATTGCGGGTCTTCCAGGCCACAATGGCTCCGCCAAGGCCTGCCAGCAGCCGAAAATTATGCAGAGAAACATCAAAATGCCCCGCCGGATAAGTCAGTGCCGGAAAGACAAGCGCCGCCAATGCTGCCGCCGGAACAAAACGCAAGGCACGTCGCAGCCAATCGGGCATCTCAATTTTCCCGAACAGGTAGATAAACAGGAATCGCAGCAGAAAAGTGCCCAGTCCAATGGCAATAAAAAGCAGCCATATGTTATACGATGCATGGCTCATGATGCGGCTCCTTGCAGGGGCTTCAAGCTTTCGGCCAGGTAGCCAGCCGCGATGCCAAGAAAAATTGCCAGGACCAACCCGGTGTTATAAGGCAAAGTTTTCGCCAAAATAGCGATGATGCCGCCCACCAGGGCTGCAACCACAGTCGGACGGTCACGCAGGGCTCCAAACATGAGTGCCATAAAACTGAGCGGAAAGGCAAAGTCAAAACCCAAACTGGCTGGAACCAGGGCGCCCATCAACGCCCCGATCACAGCACTGATCTGCCAGGCGACCCAAACGGTAAACGCTGCGCCAAAAAAATACCAACGATGACTGACGTTTTCATTTACAACAAAATGACTCAAACTAACACCAAAAGCTTGATCCGAAAGCATGTACGCAAGTAAAGCTTTTTGCCACGTTGAAAGTTTTTGCAAATAGGGTGCCAGGGTGGCACTGTACATTGTAAAACGCAGGTTGATCACCCAGGCCGTAAGCACCATGATGATCCAAGGACTCCCCACACTTATTAGCTGGAACACAGCCAGTTGCGAAGCTCCAGCAAAAACGATCACCGACATTCCCACTGCCTCAAAAAATGTCAGGCCCACACTAACAGCCGCCACGCTTGAGATCATGGCAAACGGAATCACCCCGATCAGAATGGGCAGCGCCCCTCGTACCCCGGAAAGAAAATCCTTGTTTATACGCATTGTTTCAATATACCAACAATTCCTTGTGATTTTGTATGAGTGTACCAACTCCCCGACAAAGAACATAGAGCAAAATCAAAATAGCCCTCCCCACAGCCCGCTTAATTCACCCCCCAAAGGAGAGTTATTCTTCCCGGCTGATCTTTCCAAAGCGGGCATTTGTCAGTTTTGCCAGGTCATCCACAGGCAATTGAATATTCAACCCGCGCTGGCCGCCTGAAACGTAAATTTGATCATAGCCCTGCGCGGCAGAATCGATCACCACTTGAAAGCCCTTGTTGATCAAAGCCAGTGGAGAGATTCCGCCTGCCTGTAATCCTGTCATTTGTTCTGCTTCCTTCTCCGTAGGCAGGGATACTTTTTTTTCATCCAGGAATGCCGCCAGCAATTTTAGATCCACGACTCTGGGGCCGGGGACGACGGCCAGCACGGGTTTCTTTTTTTCACGCACGATCACGATTGTCTTAAAGACCTGCTCGGGTAAAACACCCATGGTCCGGGCAGCTTCGACGGCGCCCAGTTTTTCCGCAGGCAGTTCGTGGGCAATATAAACCACCTTGCGCGCATCCAAAAATCTTGTTACATTATTAGTAATGGTCATTGAATATAAATCCCTGTACAATTATAAACACAAAGGAGGCTGCCATGCCAGAATCAGAATCTGAAAGACTGAAAAGGCTCCGCCAGAAGCAGTTGACAGACCGTGACCCATTGGTTAAACAGCGCAAATTCCAGCGGGATAGTGTGATCAAAGAAAAGCGTATGCGAAAACCCTTTTCTTTTACAAAAGCGTGGAATGATATTCCCCACAGCATCCGAATGCCATTATATGGATTGATCATCGGCGTACTGGTGATTGTCATCCTGCCCAACTTCTGGAAGTCGCCGTACGCAATTTTTGCAGGTGCAGGGATAACATTGCTGCTCATCATTTTTGGATTTATAACAGGCAATTCGCTTGACCTGAGGGATGACATCAGGAAGCACCTCAAATAGGCCGCCCGCTTAAAACAGCGATTCGAGCCCAGCCGCTGTGTCATAACAATCAGCACCAGGTTCTTTTACCTGTGAATTTCGCGGCGGAAAAACCGATTAAGATAAGCGTACTGAATGATCGTTTTCAGTATGGGGTCAAATCCGTGTTTGGATTATGCCTGTTGAACGGTGTAAAATAGGGCACCATGAAATCCGCCACATCCATTCCGCTTGATAGCTTTCTGGAGCAGCTTCCAGAAGGCTATACTATCGCTGAACGTGAACTGATACAGCGCGCCTATCGGGTGGCAGAGGAAGCGCATCGCGAACAAAAACGTCATTCGGGGGAACCTTACATCAACCACTGTGTTGCCGTGGCAAGTATTCTCTCTGAATTGAAAGTGCCGTCGGAAGTGGTCGCAGCGGGTTTGCTGCACGACACAGTGGAAGATACACCCATCACCCTTTCTGATATCCGGCGCGACTTTGGGGATACGATCGCAGCACTGGTGGATGGTGTCACAAAATTGACACACCTTCCACGCGTATCACGCGGCGACCAGCATGCAGAGGGCGGTGATAATGGACAGGATGAAGAACCGATTACACCCGCCCTGCTTGGCCGCAAGGAGGACATTGTCGCAGAAACTTTACGCAAAACCTTTCTTGCCATGGGTGAAGATGTGCGTGTTATGTTCATAAAACTGGCTGACCGTTTGCATAATATGCGGACGCTCAGTCACATGCCTGAACACAAACGGAAACGAATTGCCCGGGAGACCCTGGATATTTTTGCCCCGGTTGCCAACCGCCTGGGCATCTGGCAGATCAAATGGGAACTGGAAGACCTCGGCTTTCGCCATGTAAATCCTGAAAAATATAAAGAGATCGCAGAGCTGCTCACCGAAAAAAGGCCCGACCGCGAAGCGCAGCTTGAAACCATCAAGGAAAACCTTGTAAAACTCCTTGAAAAAAATAATATCAAAGCCGAGATCAGCGGGCGTCCAAAACATATTTATTCGATCTACAAAAAAATGCAGAAGAAGGATA
>CAYLOW010000332.1:0-4651 GCA_964385315.1 uncultured Anaerolinea sp. | reverse complement strand
GTTCCTTACATCTCCACGCCTAAAGCCGGGAGCTTTGCAGAACATTCGGTAAAATTTTACCCCCCAGCCATCCCCTATTATATTATCTCCATTTTCCGAGAAAGAAAAATGAGCCCCCCAGCCGGTCTTTATTGGGACCCAAAGCGCTTCGATCCCGAGGCCAAAGGCAGTGGCAGGATCCTGAGGATAAGTTAATGTGTATAAACTTAAGATATGTTGATCCCGATTGTCTTCGGTTGAACTCGCCATGGTGCAGTCTGATGTGACTCCGGATCCATAACACCAGGTTGATTGGTAAAAATTCCCGTATGGTTGGAATGGGATTGCCTTCCAACTTTTATCAATGATGCTGTTGATGCATTGATTCAATGAATCGAAATGCTGCTTTGTTTCAAGATCCTGGAATTTGAGTTTATCCGCATTGATGCCTGTTTCGGCCGTTGGTGTAGGTGTGAGAGAAGAGAATCCCTCCACACACCCCGCGCTTGCGGTAACGAGAAGCAATAAGTATATTACTTGTCTGGCAGCGGATGTGAATTTCATATTTTATTTAGTTTCAGCAGCAATTGCCTATTCCTATCGCGATATTATCCATTTTCACTTCTCGCCCCGGCTATCCAATCCAATCCAGTAACTTCATGCTGCCCAAGAACCAAACTCAACTGCGCGGCGTGTTCCTGAACATGCCGCATACTGTACAGTTGAAGCTCCAGGAAACTGGGTTCCATCCACTCAAATGCGCAGCGCTGCTGCGCTCTCTCATCTGTTAGCGATTCGATCGTTGATTGGCACTTCTTGCGGCAGGCACCCAGATACGCAAGGATCTGATCCTTTGTGTAAGCTCGCTCCGGCAGCGCCCCAGGGATAAAAGGAGATGGTGGTGTAAACCCTTCTACGGTACCATTTAGAAACAGATCCAGCCAGCGCAGTGTGTGGTACGCGATAAACCAGAACTGACCATACCGTTCATCATCCGGATCCTTATACACTGCGACAGTCCAAAGATGATCCGGGCATAAGTTTATCGCATCACCCAGCATATCGATGGCAGCCCCAAATTGCTTCCAAGTGCCCGTTCTCCAGTCGATCTGCATTTTGTGCCTCCTGTAATAGGTCGTATGTAATCTACAAAACCGTTGCATTTCCCATCGGTTCACGTTCGCGAAGCCTGGCAGACGGGCTTGCTGATTCACTCAACTTTTTCCGGTAATCTAGTGAAATGTTAGTTTGCCTGTTCTTTGTCCTAAGCACCTGATTCTCACTTCCGTCGCCGTTTCTGCCAAAGCGACCAGCACAGGGCTACCAGCGCTAAAGCACCACTAGCACCCATGAAGACATCAGCACCGCTATTATTTCCGTCAGTAACACCAGCCGCGCCCATGTAGGGTCCCCCAATCCCGCCATTTCCACCTGTACCACCATTTCCGGCTAAACTATCATTACCGACAGTATCAGCACTACCACCAATTCCGACTAAGGCACCAGTACCACCATTTCCGGCTAGACCACCATTTCCGCCAGAACCAGCAATACCTCCATTTCCTCCGGCAAAACCGCCATTCCCGCTAGCGCCACCAGTACCACCAGTTCCTCCTAAAGCACCATTACCGCCAGAACCACCATTTCCGGTTAAACCGCCAAGTCCACCAGTACCACCATTTCCTCCAGGAAAACCACCATTTCCTCCAGCGCCACCATTTCCTTCAGTTCCGCCATTACCACCAAGGCCACCATTTCCCGCTTGACCACCAGTACCAGCACTACCACCATTCCCGCCAGCCAAACTACCAGTTCCACCAGCGCCACCACTACCACCGGCTCCGCCTAAAGCACCATCACCACCTGTACCGCCATTTCCGGCTAAACCCCCATTTTCGCCAGTACCAGCACTACCACCATTTCCCCCAGCACCCAAGAGAAGACCAACACTACCGCCAGTCCCCCCAACGCTGGCACTATCAACATTCCCGCCAGTCTCCTCACTAATGCCAGCGCCGCCGATTGCCTTTTCATACGCAGGCTTGTAAAAGGTTGCGACTTCACTAAGACAAATCTCGCCTCCATCCATGCCTTGAACGATCACCTGCCATTGATATTCACCGCCAGGGGCCAGGGTTTCCATGTAGTGGTCCCGAAAAGTTTGGTCGGTTTCAAGGGACATAATTTCATTTGATGGCAGGACAATATTCAACACATATTTTTTTGCTTCATGCACCGGCGTCCAGGAGAATGTCACTTTGCCTATGGACGGAATATCCACACCATTGATAGGCGTTAGCAAAGCGGCGCATGCGAGCAGTTGTTTAGTGGGTGGTTCCGTAGGCGATTCTGCTGCAATCGGTTCTTTTGTTACAACGGGGTCTTGCGTCAATGCTGTTTGTGTGACGGATGATTCCGTGGAAACTTCATTCTCCTGCATGGCTGTCTCTGGTGCGCAGGAAGCAAGAAGGATGCCTATAATGACAAGGATGATGATTTTTGTTTTCATGAAACCTCATTATTGAAAATGCGGATTAACGGCGTTCCTCATTTACATTTTACTATTCTACGCCCTGCACCCTACCCCCCACAAAGGTCCGCACTTCCGGCAGAACGACCCCGCTTTGTTGTTCGGGGAACCAGTGATTAAACTCGGGGTAAAGCACCAGGCGGCAATCGGGCCGGGACTCCATCAGCCGCTCAAAGGCTGCAGTCGAGGCGATCCGATCAAGGGGCGTCCGCAGGAAGAGAACCGGGAAGGAGAAATCCAGGTACTCAGGCTGGTAAAAGAGGCCGAGGAAGGCTTGGGGGAGAATCGTCAGCAACAGGCTGGGCCGATCCCAGTAGTGATAGGCATCCTTCCAAAGTTCGGCGGCGGTCTCCGAATGATACCCTGCGGCACTGACGATCGACCAGGCGACAATCTTCCGCAAAAAGGGAAGATAGAAAGGGGCGCCAAACCACAGGCCGTAGAGCCAGGTGAAAGCATTCAGGCCGTGTTCAAAAACGTCATAGCGGAAGGAAGACCCGACCGAAAAGGCGACCATCTTTTCGATCGGCGGGTTTTTTTGTCCGCGCGCCCAGCGCCAGGTGTGCGTTGCACCCCAGTCGTGCGAGAGAAAGATCAGCTTGCCGGTTGGGCTTTGAGGGGCCAGGTCGTCCATCGTCTGGTCAAATTCGCGGGCGATGACTCCCCCGGCCAGTTCCGCGAGCGGCGGGAAGTTGGGATTGTCATGCCGGTTTGGGAAAGCGTAGCAGTACAGGCTGCGTCCCTGCAGCCAGGGTTGTTCGCGTTCGGCTTCAGCGTAATAGTCCGCAAACATGGCCGGCGAATCGGGAAAACCATGCACAAAAACGACCGGGCTCTTGTTGGTTCCGGCCGCCTGGTAGAGACAGGTCAACTTGGCGTACATTAAGGCACCTCGCGGAATTTAAAAATAACCGGGGTATAAAGTTTCACGCAATACATTGGAAACGCCATTTGTAATGAAAGCAAAGATTATATCTGCCTTAAGGTCATTGTCCCCGAGGGAATTCATCCCAAGCTGAATCGCGGATTTGCCCTCCGGACTGCTTCGTTGGGGCGGACGTGGATAATGCCTGGGAACACGAAAATAAACGAAGCTAGATCTTTGCGGGAATTTATGGAATCTCCGGCAAGTTTTTAAGACAGCCTTTCGTATGACATGATAAATTCGATCTGACCAACCTTGACATAGTACACACGGAATCTTGCACCTTCTGGGAAAATATGACTCATATCATCTGCGTACGCAAAGCGTTTTTTATCGAAATAAACATAATAACTTTTAAAGGAACTTTGCGTTGAATACTCCGAATCATGCCGGACAACCCCTTCTACAGAGAATACTTGTGCTGATTCCAATTTGGCAGCCTGCCTGTTCGAAACAAAGAGACTCAAGGCGATCATGCCCAAAACAGCAAATACTGAAAGACAAAACAACCCTGCCAATTGCGGACCTAAAATTTGTAATCTTTTCAAATCCAGGTCTTTGAGGAACATTGCGGCCATAATGCACAACCCAAGAAACATAAACCCAAGGATGATCCACACGCCATTTCTTGAACTTTTGCGAATTCCATAGGCCATGGCATTTAGTCCATCTTTTTGCCTCGGGCTGAGGACACCATTTTTGTTGGAATTCAGTTCTTCCTGGGTAAAATCAAATTTTTGCATACTCTTCTTCTCCTACCGATAAAAAGCGACATGTTTGGCGGGTGCCTGTTCCATTTATGCCCTGCAGGGCAGTCATCCAAGGGGCATCGTTTGTATCAAACGATGCCCCGGTACTTTATTGCACTAATATATTCCTTTAATTACAAAAAATGAGCCGCGAATTGTTCCAGCCAGTTTGGACTTTTGCCGGGCAAACTTAAACTTCCCTTCCAACTCCTTGGGTATATCCATCCCATCAGAAAGCTTAAAGCCAACAGCCCGCTTCTTGGGGTCCTCAACCGTATACATGACGTTGATCCCCAGACCATCCTCATAGAAGACGTAGGCAAATTTGATATTCTCCACTTGAAAACGCGACGTTTCCAGTGGCTTGGCGGTGAACTCAATATCACGTTCTTCTTTCAAAATTCGGTTTACATAAGCAAGTGTTTCCCGGCTTTCGCTGGCCGGCACAACCGTGAATTCATGCTTGTA
>CAYLOW010000331.1:0-4689 GCA_964385315.1 uncultured Anaerolinea sp. | reverse complement strand
TTGGCGTGATCTCGGAGGACCGAATGGGAATGGACTTGTATAAATTGGTCATGGTGAAATTCTCCTCTGGTGGGTTGTAAACGAGCTACGGATATTGTTCTGCAAGTAATGCTTGAATGGCGGCTTCAGTGGTTTTGGTTCCACCTTCGCCGATATGGGTGTAGCGAATGTGTCCATTTTTATCTATGAGATACAAGGTGGGCCAGTAACGATTTTTATAGGTTTTCCATGTTGTGCCATCGTTATCCTGTGCAACGGCGTATTTAATTCCATTTTCTGTAACAGCGGTTTGCAGGTTGGTGAGATCTTCTTCAAAAGAAAATTCGGGATAATGATTGCCGATGATGACAAGTCCCTGCTTGCGGTATTTTTCGTCCCATTCCTTCAACGAAGGAATCACATGTTGGCAATTAATTCAGCCAAAGGTCCACATGTCAATGGCGACGACTTTGCCGCGTAAATCTGCAAGGCGTAGAGGCGCATCCACATTGAGCCAGGTATCATTTGTCAGTTCGGGGGCAGGTCCCAAGTCAGGTAATGAGGCGCGGGATTCTGGTTTGGACATTTCACTACCTGTTGAGGGGGCCGCGCAGGCAGCCAGCCCAAAGATCAACCCAAGTAAAAATAATCGTTTCATATGCAGTCTCCTTGATGTGCCCATTCTAGGAAAACTTTCTTACGAAAAGATTACACAAGGCTAAGAGTTATATTAAGGCAGGGTGAAAGTAAATTGGCTGCCAAGGCCCGCTTCGCTTTGAACATTGATCTTGCCGTCATGAGCCTGCACAATTCCACGTGAGATCGCAAGCCCAAGCCCCGCGCCGCCCGTGGTACGGCTGCGCGATTTTTCGCCGCGGAAAAAACTTTCGAAGACATGTGGAAGGTCTTCAGCGCGGATGCCCTCACCTGTATCGGACACGCTGACTTCCACCCCCGAAGCGGTTCGCCGCGCATGGATCTTTACTTCCCCTTGACCCGGTGTGTGCCGCAATGCATTGCCAATTAAATTATTTAATACGCGCCCAATGCGTTGCGTATCCATCATCACAGGGTCAACATCAGGTTCAACGCTGCCTTCAAGCTTAACTCCCTGACGCAAGGCCAATTCAGAAAAAGATTCAAGCGTGTCAGAGATCAGGTCGGACAAGGATGACTCTGCGCGGTCAAGCGGAATTCCGCCGGTATCCAACTGAGCCATTTGAAAAAGATCATCGATCAGGATGGAAAGCGAACGAACGTCGCGCTGTGCCGTGACCAAATACCGCTTGACCGTTTGAGGATCGTCCACTACGCCGTCTTCCAATGCTTCAAGGATCGCGCGCATGGATGCAAGCGGAGTTTGCAGGTCATGCCCGACCCAGGCGATCAGATTGGCGCGCAGGTGTTCAAGCTCGCGCTGTTTGGCATCCACCATTTCAAGTTGTTCCGCCATCTGGTTAAAAGTATTGGCCAATGCAGCAACTTCATCACGTCCGCTGATCGGGACGCGTGTTCGCAGGTTTCCTGCGGCGAGTTTTTCTGCCGCATCTTTAAGGATGTAAATTCGATTTGTAATGGTGCTGGATAGAAAATATCCCAGCACCATTGCCATGCCGCTTGCAAAAATGAGCAAAACGATTGCCAGCAAAAGATCATGATCGCTGGCAAACATCATTTGCGCAGAAAACCAAACATTGAAAAAGGTCAGCAGGCTGGAAAGCGCATATCCGCCGAGCAATGACCAGCGCAATGTTGGCGAAAGAGTCATCCAGCCGAGACGATATGCAATATAGCCTGCCGCCGCCGAAACAAGCGCAGTAATGCCAAGGAACGTTGCCATTAAACCGATCTCGCCCAATGGCGGCGCCATCAGTAATTGAAACACTACAAGTGAAAGCGCAGTAATGAGCAAAATGCCCAAAATAAAACGGGCGATCAGAGGAATGTGATCAACAAAATTTTTCATGATTCAAATTTATACCCCACACCCCAAACGGTGATGATATGTTTCGGCGAGGACGCATCACTTTCTATTTTTTCGCGCAAGCGGCGCACATGCACAGTCACTGTGCCAGGGTCTATATAATCCGCGCGGCCCCAAACCCGTTCCAATAATTGATCCCGCGTAAATACCTGTTTTGGATGACGTGCAAGCAGATACAACATATCAAATTCCTTTGCGGTCAGCTCGATCTGCGATCCCTTGACCATCACGACTCGCGTGCGTGGGTCAATGGTGATCGTGGAAAAGGATAACGCCTGGTCAGACTCCGCCCCAGGCTGATCCCGTCCAACGCGCCTTAACACTGCGCGAACACGGCTGACCAACTCCTGCGGGCTGAACGGCTTGACCACATAATCGTCCGCACCCATTTCCAGCCCGGCAATTCGATCTATCTCTTCGCGCCGCGCAGTGACCATGATGATCGGTACGTTGCTATGGTCACGCAGCCAGCGCGTAAGTGAAAGCCCGTCCATTTCAGGCAGCATGATGTCCATCACCACCAAATCCGGGATCCTTTTTTCAAGCATGGACATGGCCTGCCTGCCGTCCTTCGCAGTTTGTACCTGAAAGCCGGCACGGCTCAAATACAATCCCACCACTTCTGCAATGCTGGGTTCATCTTCCACAATCAGAATACTTTTTTCACTCATGATAAATATGATACTTGATTATTGAATGGAAGATATTAATAAAACCTTACGTTCCATTTAAATTCATTAATCCTTTCGTAAGGGTTAGACACTCTTTTTGTAATGACCTTTGATTAACCTTGTGCCATCAACCAGATCAAAGGAGAAACCATGAAAACAAAACAAGTTTTTTTCAACCTAGTCCTCCTGACAGCTTTTATTGTCAGCGCTTGCAGCGGGGTGGCTGCCCCGACCGCAGATACAATGATGGAAAAAGAAGTCCCGACTGCCGAAGCTATGATGGATAAAGCGACTCCCACCGCAGATGCGATGATGGATAAGGAAGCGCCCACCGCAGATGCGATGATGACCAGGGAAACCCCGGCCTGGTACTCCGCATCTCTGACCGATGCAGGCACAGGACAGTCTTTTACGATCAACGATTTCAAAGGCAAGGTGGTGCTGGTGGAAACCCTGGCGATGTGGTGTTCCAATTGCAAAAAACAACAACAACAGGTCAAGGCTTTGCATGACTTGTTTGGCGATCGGGATGACTTTATCAGCCTGGGTTTGGATATTGACTTGAATGAAAACGCTGCCGACCTCAAGGGGTACGTGGAAAGTAACGGCTTCGACTGGATGTATGCAGTTGTCACAGCGGATATTGCGCAGGATATCTCAAAACATTATGGCGACCAATTTCTGAATCCGCCCTCCACACCCATGCTGGTCATTGACCGCAAAGGTGAAGCGCATCCATTACCATTTGGCATCAAAAACGCCGATGAATTAATGAAATTCATTCAACCGTTCCTCGACGAAGCGATGTAATTAACCCGCCTTATGAAATTGCACTTTGACAATGCTCATCGCAAAGTCCATCTTAATCGTAGTTGAAGACCAAGGCCTGACCTGCGCGTAAGGCGAATAAATAATAATACCCGTCAAGAGGTAACCCTCTTGACGGGAAAAGGAACTTTATGGAAACCATCCTCACCTCTTTAACGATCGGCTTGCTGGCTACAACCAGTCCCTGTGTGTTGCCTTTGTATCCCGGCTTCCTTGCCTATATCAGCGGCGGACAGGATGGCTTGCAGGGAAAACCCAGCCGTTATTTTCTTGGCTTTTTTGTGCTGGCAGGCGTGCTGACCATGATGCTCGCTCTGGGTGGCATCATTGCATTGCTGTCTGTTTCAATTGGAAGGGCACTTTCATTCATTATTCCCATTGCAGATGGTGTCATCATAATTTTTGGGATCATGCTGCTGCTCAATGTTAATCCGTTCAAAAAATTGCCGCAGGTGCAAGTTCCGTTTTTATCCCATCCATTTGTAAATGCTTTTGTGTATGGGTTGTTGTATGGCCCCATTGCCTTACCCTGCTCCGGCCCATTGGTCGTGAGCATCTTTGCTCTGTCGCTCACGGTTGCCGATGCCTTGGGGAAATTAAATGTGTTCTTTTGGTTTGGGATGGGGTTTGGCATCCCGCTTTTGGCCTTGTCTTTTCTCTCAGGGGCGGGGCAGCGCTGGATCACACGCCAGTTTGCCATGCGCGCGAAATTGATCAATTTTGTCAGCGGATTATTATTGCTGGGAGTGGGAATTTATGACATCGTCATCAACTGGGAATTGATCCAAATATTTCTCGGTTAATCCGGTTTTCCAAGGATCGGCCCAGGTTGGTGAAGTAAAAAAACCCGGTTGTGTAATTTTTCTCCCCTTTGATCCTGAATGTCCTGGGATGTCCGCTAAGTTCACAAGACAGAAGAAATGTAGGATAATGCCGTCTGTAGTCATGAAGTGCAACCAGTGCCAAAGGTATGTTATGACCCGGATATTGATCTTAAAGTTGGGTATTATTCTTGGATTGTTGGCCGTACCTGGCTGTAATGCTGCCGGTGAGCGGGCTGTTGCTCCCACTCCTGCCGCAACGCTGGAGGTTGTGGCAGAGAATAAAAGCCTGCCGACACCCATGCCCCCCGCTCAAATGGCTGTCTATGATGAGATCCGGGTGGTGATGAAAGAGGCTGAGATCACATCCAGCTATTTAACCGAGTATGGTTCTGAGCGGGAACCT
>CAYLOW010000330.1:0-4698 GCA_964385315.1 uncultured Anaerolinea sp. | reverse complement strand
GAGATTCCAGTCTCATTATCTCTGAGATGAGTCTCACTATCTTTGAGATCCTACAACATGATGAAAAGTAAGGATATATCGCATAACTTATCATGCGAATGATACGCAATACAAGAAGCATTGTATTGCGTAAACCTGTGTTTTTCACCCGATAACCATTTCTTTTCTGCCATTTATCCCACAAATTATTCGCAATATAAGGAAAGAGACGGTCATTCGCAACAAGGCGAATGGGATTATTCCACTAGATGGCGATGCCCGGAAACAGTTTCCCCAAAGCGTATGCTAAAATGAATATCACTTACCAATAGGCACTGTCCAATCAAAACTTTTGGTGCACACATGATGGCGATATCCGATATCAAAGACCGAATAAATTCCCGCCTGATCGAAATTGAACAGGAAAATAACATCAAGATAGTTTTTGCCTGCGAGTCTGGTAGTCGTGCCTGGGGTTTTCCTTCTGCCAACAGCGACTACGATGTGAGATTCATTTATCTTCGGCCACACGACTGGTACCTTTCGATCGATGAAAAAAGGGACGTCATTGAATATCCGATCACTGATGACTTAGATATCAACGGATGGGACTTTAAAAAAGCCTTACAACTTTTACGGAAGACAAATCCGCCCCTTTTGGAATGGATTGGATCGCCCATTGTTTACCTTGAAAAACCTTTTATCGTTGATAAAATGCGCCAATTGACCAGGGATTATTATTCACCCTCCGCCTGCCTTCACCACTATCTTCACATGGCGCGCGGAAATTTTCGGGAATATTTGCAGGGCGATATTGTTTGGGTGAAAAAGTATTTCTATGTTTTACGCCCAATTCTTGCAATGAAATGGATCGAGGAAGGGCTTGGGATTGCCCCGACAGATTTCAATGTCACCTTGGAAAAACTCAAGCTTCCTACTGAATTAATAGAAGCAGTAAAAAACCTTTTGGAAAAGAAGCGATCCGGGAATGAGCTGGACAGAGGCGAAAAAACTCCTGCCATTGGAAAATTCATAGAAAGTGAACTTGAGCGATGGGACCATTTGAAAATTCCAAAAAGCATAGTTCAACTTCAAGATGACAGACTTGATGAGTTTTTCCGTGAAAGCATTAAAGGAGCCTGGGGGGATTGAATTTTTTCCTCTAATAAAAGATCTCTTTTAGATCCCCCGCAATTTTCGAGTATATCGATCTTGCCATCGTTGACCGAGTTAATGAGGGGTTTTATCTTCCCAAACTAGTAATAGCTCGTACCGTGACCTGGTATTAAGTTAAATGGTCCACTGCCTAACATATCGGTAACGATTGAGGAACTGCCTCTTGGCATAAATTCAACAGTCGTCCCAACAGCATCCCCAATAGCCAATCCGAGCAAACAGCCCTGATATCGATTCAGATCTTTGTTGGCCATTTTTTCAAGTAAATCCTTTAAATGGTTTGCAATCAGACTGGTTTTCCAATAAGGAATGACTCATCGCTGATGGCTTTATTTTTCTTCATTGGGAGCATGGATAAAAATAACCCTCGCAATGAGGGCTGTGGGTAACCGGCTGTCCTACCGCGATGCACATCCCTTGCAAAACATTATCGCTTCGTGATATTATCAGGCAATGATTGAATCCTTCGCCTCTGATGAAACCGAAAAAATCTTTCGTGGTCAAGTTTCAAAGAAGTTCCCGAAAGATATTCAACGAACTGCCCGACGAAAGTTGATTTATTTGGACGACGCAGAAGATTTGCAGGATTTGCTTGCACCCCCTGGAAACCGGTTTGAAAAATTAAAAGGTGACAGGGCTGGACAACACAGTATCCGCATTAATGACCAATGGCGAATTTGCTTCAAATGGTCAGGCAACAAGGCGAAAGATGTTGAGATTGTGGATTATCACGGATGAGAGAAAATATGATGGACAAAACTTTATCACCTATTCACCCCGGCGAAATTCTGCTTGAGGATTTTATGAAACCGCTTGGCTTGAGCCAGTATCGTTTGGCGCATGACATCGGCGTTACTCCAATTCGTATCAGCCAGATCGTACATGGCGGGCGTTCTATTACAGTTGATACCGCCATGCGTCTTGCTCGCTACTTCGGCACAAGTGCGGCGGTTTGGCTTCGTTTACAAGTCCGCTATGATTTGGAAGTTGCCGAAATCGAATTGAGCGGCAAAATCAACAAAGAGGTCAAGGTATTAACTCAAACACCAAGTCACGCATAAGCGTCAAATTTTGCACAAGCAGGCGGGCACTACGCGGCCGCATTGGAAGGGAAAATTGATCAATTGGTGTACCAGTTGTATGCCTTGACTGTGGATGAGATAAAAATTGTGGAGCAAAGGTGACGTCATCTTAAAGATGACTGTCACCTGGGTGTTGCCGAGCGCGAAAATCCTGGCGGCAAAGGAAAGTAACCCTGCAATGGGGACAGGCGGACGCAACGCGGTCCGCTCCGCGTCAACTGTATGGGTTGACCGGGGATGAGGTCAAAATCGTGGAAGGGAAGTAAATGAAAACCCGCTTACTGGCAGCGGATCGAGCCTGTGGGATCTGGGCGGGGGGCGGGTGGGCTACTGGCTGTCCTACTGCGATGGCGGCAGGCTTCCGTTCAGCAGGTGGAAGGAGAAATAGACATGTCTTGTCGACGATTGCCAAATAAGATTTGTGTTTCGGTAATTTCCTTGATTTTCTTCCTAACCGCCGGATGCAACGCAGTGTCGAATCCGCTTGTTCCCACAATATCAAATCCCACTTCAATCTCAAGTCCAACCCCAATCTTAACCCCAATCCCTATCATCCCTGCAGTCGCCTCCGCCATGTTGCCGGTCATTTCCGGTCAGGGAGTTCCAGACGCGGCGGTTTACAATCCCGGTGAACCCGGACCGCATCCTGTGATACTCATGACAACTTCCGGCTCAGCCTATGTTGAAAGGTTGGAAGAGGTTACCCTGGAAGGCAACAGTTATTATTCCCTCAATGATTGGAACGAACTACTTCCCGATGAGTGGTCACCAGCATCGATCAACGGGACTGAACTTGTTGCCTTGATCGGGCCAGAACGAGAATACAATCTTGGTTCCCAGTCATATGACAAAGGTCCCTTTATAACTGCTTATCGATACGAGGTTGACTTGGAGCTTCGGGAGTCACGCACAGGTCAGACGTTAGCAACTTATACTTTCAAAGGCTCTGATCCTCTACCATTTCCAAAGGAAGCGCCTTATGATCAGACTCGTTTGGAAGGTACCCATTTTTTATATACAGATCTTGAAGCCTGGCTTTGTCACAGTGTAACGCCACAAGGGTGCTGGATAGCACAGCACACCCTCGAAGGGTGGGTGGATAGCACGGCCTTCTCCCCCGATGGACAGACCCTGGCTTCGGTGAATTTTAACGCCAACACTGTAGAGCTCTGGCGGGGCTTCGACGGCACCTTGCTGCGTACTCTGAAACTGGATACAGGGGTGAACAAAATGGCTTTCTCGCCAAACGGACAGACTCTCGCGTTGGGGTTGTCGGGCGCCACCGTACAACTCAGGCAGGTATCCGACGGTACCCAGCTGCGTATTATGGACACCTTGGTGCGTAGTCCGGAGGGGTATGGAAAATCGGTAGACAGCGTGGCCTTCTCGCCCACCGGGCAAAACCTAGCCCTGGTGGCAAGCTGGATCGGAGATGATTACGCAGAACACTACACTGTACAATTCTGGCGGGTCTCCGATGGCACCTTGCTGCGCTCTCTTGATGCGCAGCAGATATATCCGTGGTTGCTTAATTGGGCCTTCTCCCCCGATGGACAAACCTTTGCCTCAGTGACAGATGACACCACTGTACAACTCTGGAAGGTCTCAGACGGTACCTTGCTGCGTACTTTGGAAGGACACGCAGATTCAATAACCAGCGTGACCTTCTCGCCCGATGGCCAGACTCTGGCTTCAGGATCACGAGACACCACCGTGCAACTCTGGAGGGTCTCCGATGGTACCTTGTTGCGTACCTTGGAAGGGCATGGAGGCTGGGTAACCAACGTGGCCTTTTCCCTCGACGGGCAGACCCTGGTCTCGGTGTCAGATTCAGTGTCAGATAGCATACAACTCTGGCGGGTCTCCGACGGGAGCCTCCTGCGCACGATTGAGGGGCAGACGAATCTGGTAACCAGCGCGCCTGTCTCCCCTGAAGGACAGATCCTGGCTTCGTGGGGCTATGACAGAGTACAACTCTGGCGGGTCTCCGACGGTACCTTGCTGCGTACTTTGGAAGGGCATGGAGGCTGGGTAACCAGCGTGACTTTCTCGCCCGACGGGCAGACCCTGGCCTTGATCGAAGAATCGGGGGCAGGTGAAGACACTACTACTACCCTACAACTGGGGACAACAGATAAAGGCCCCATCACTTCCCTGCAACTTTGGCGGGTCTCCGATGGCACCCTGCTACGCACTCTAATGACAGAGAACAATACAAGTCCACACGCGACGTTCCTACCCGACGGACAGACCCTGGTTATTCAACACGGCGGCACTGTGGACCTATGGCAGTTGCGGTGAAACGAATCGTTCTCAAAACGCAAACCGGTATGCCGCCCCTTGGCACAATATTAGTTTTCATAGAGGTTTCATGTCTAATATCAATGATGAAATGAAAGCCGCCACAGGAAGCCTATCCTATATAACAAAATATAATAATTGAACTGAAAGTTGAGAAATC
>CAYLOW010000329.1:0-4749 GCA_964385315.1 uncultured Anaerolinea sp. | reverse complement strand
TCCCGTTACATTTTCAAATATCTCTACACTCTCACATTATCGCTAACCAGCCCGAGAATTGGAATTGCAAGCCAATAACGGGAGATCAACATGGCCGATCCAAGCGCGGTGTTGTAGTAAAGATTGTTCGCGCCCAAACCTGCAAATGCAGAGCCATTGTTATTCCCGGCAGACGAGAACGCATACAACACTTCACTAAATCCATGAGAAGATGGATTGAAGATAGCAGCCCTGCCCGTTTCGCTCATCACGGCAGCTGCCGTTCCGATCAACGTCACAACCACCGGAATCAAAATAACGATGGATGCCATCTTCATCTCATAGGCTTCGATCTTTTTGCCAAGATATTCAGGCGTGCGGCCGACCATCAAGCCGGAGACGAAGACTGCGATGATGACGAACGCCAACATACCATATAAGCCGGAGCCAACACCGCCGTAAATGATCTCGCCCAATTGCATCATCCACATCAGAACGAAACCGCCAAGCGGCATATAAGAGTCATGCATCGAGTTGACCGACCCATTTGACGCAGCAGTCGTTGCCGTCGCCCACAGCGCTGAGTTCACGATACCGAAGCGGACCTCCTTCCCTTCCATATTGCCTCCCGGATTTGTTTCAGTATGTGTCTGGTCCACACCAAAAGAAGTCAACATTGGGTTGCCCAGTTGTTCTGAGCCCACCACCATGCCCAGCAGCCCGACAAAGATGATCGTCATTACAGCGAGCAGTGCCCGGCCCTGCCTTATGTCTCCAACCATTTTTCCAAACATATAACAAAGTGCGGCGGGAATTAATAATATGGAAATCATTTCCAGAAAATTCGAGAAGGGTGTTGGGTTTTCCAAAGGGTGGGCCGAGTTGGCGTTGAAGAAACCACCGCCGTTGGTGCCTAATTGTTTGATGGCGACCTGTGAAGCAGCAGGGCCAACCGCGATGACTTGCCCAGAAAATGCCCCGGACGGCTGCAAGAGCGAGGTAATACGATTCCCGCTGAAAGTTTGCACGACACCCTGTGAAACGAGCGCCAATCCCAGCACGAGTGATAATGGTAAAAGAATGTACAGCGTGGACCGGGTTACGTCCACCCAAAAGTTACCGATTCGTTTCGTGGTTTGGCGTACGAGTCCGCGAATCAAACCAACCAACACAGCCATGCCTGTTGCTGCTGAAACAAAGTTCTGGACTGTAAGGCCGAGCATTTGGGTCAGGTAACTCATGGTCGTTTCGCCACCATAACCCTGCCAGTTGGTGTTGCTCGCAAAACTGACAGCCGTATTCCACGCCGAGTCGGGAGAGACTGCGCCAACCCCCTGCGGATTGAGAGGCAGCACAGCCTGGAATCTTTGCAGGACATAAACAAAAAGCAAGCCAATTGCATTAAACAACAACATCGCAGTTGCGAATGATTTCCACATCATTTCATGATGCGGGTCAATGCCCGAGAGACGATAAAGGAACCTTTCCATGGGTCCCAGCAGGCGATCCAAAAAGACATGTTCCCCCTGATAGACATTCGCCATATACGAACCAAGCGGCCTCGTCAGCAGAAGCAAAGCCCCAATATAGATCATCAATTGAAGATAACTGTTGGTGATCATCCGAACCACTCTGGTTTTACAAGGGCAATCACAAGATAAAGTAATAATCCCAGGGCAACGATGGCAATGACGGTATAAAAAGAAATCATGGCTTATCCTCCCGTAATCCATCAAGAGCCCATATCAGCCCAAGTGAAAGTGCAAAAAACAAAACAGTGAGACCCAGAAATAGCAGATCAGTCATGTATGCCTCCAATGATTGGAGTTTATTCAATTGTTTGTCAATTTTGGGGCAAAAAGATGAAAAGGAGCGTCAAGAAATGAACAAGATTTGATATCGGGCTTCCATAAAAGCAGATGGATGAAATCTTCCGGCACCGGTTAATAGGCAGAGGTAATCCATACTTCCACGGATACCGCACGACATGTTAACTAACAACCAGGGCACTCAAATCCGTGGTTTCGGGTTTATTCCAGAGCTAAAAAGATTCACCGCTGTTATCAGGTGTGGTTACCTGGGCAGCGGTCGGGTTCTTTACAAACCATTGTATTTCTTCAGGTGAAAATATATTGCCGGATGAAACCCGATTTTCCCAATTTCCCTCTGGTATCTCAAAAGGGTACTTGACACCTGCCCGTTCCGTGTGATTTGAAAAACAGGACCAGATGCTTTCCAGGATCAGGCAGCTTAACCGCCCCATTCCTGGAGCACCAACTCGAAGGCCGGGTGAACTTTTTGATCGCTGCCGCGCCGGTGCAGGTTCGCTGTCAAATCGATGCTCTGTCTCAGCATTTCAAGGTCTATTTTTATCCTCTTTGCGGGATACAACCCCGTTGTTTTTTCCATTGCATGGTTGGTTGTACCTTGTACCCCTTTTATGAAAGGGGGGTACAAGTACAACAACCAGCCAATTGCAAAGTACAAGAACAATACAACCGGGTACAAGATACAACCTCATAGATTCGATCTCAAAAACAGAGCCCGGCAGCGTTTTAAAATTCAAGCGGGGCCTGCGCAACACGACACATACCGCCAGGCAAACCAGCCTACGGATCTTCTTTCGAGCCGGCCCGCCAATGGGCGGCCGGAATCAACCGATCGACAAACCGCCACACCAAATGCCGGGGGAACGGAGCAACGCGGGTTTGGACGGTTCATTCAACTGTACAAGGGACTTACTCAATGCGTTCTTCATGGTTCGTGACCTCACACCTCCATCCATCAATCAGGGATTTTTCCGGCGCCGCGCATGATGGTAGGACAAATGATGAATAATGCCTATTGGTAAACTACTGAGGGGGGTAACGCTTTCACAATGGACACCCCATGCAAGGGCGCCCTGCCAGATCCACCTGCAGCCCTTGTTCAAGAAATTAAGCCCTTCCTGTGAAGGGTTTTTTCTTGGAGCAGCCGGGAAGGACCTCACTTTATTCATATTGGAAAATCGGCGAAATCGCCAGAAGAGAAGTCGGATAACTCCGACGTCGGATATAAAAACAGCCCTCGCAATGAGGGCTGTTTTTATATCCGACTTTGAGTACCCGTTCGCCAGCGCTCCGGCATCCAACTTGGCGACGCCACCCAAACCGACGAACACCAGCCCGGAGTGGAGGTCGCCGCGTACACGACATCCGCATTGTTGAAGATTTCGTCTGCCGAAAGGATCCGGCCGGAGTTCGCAGGTTCCTTCAAAATGTCCCGAAGGTTTCGATAGACCGAGACTGCTTTTCGCCAACCCTGCGGGACGGTGTATGTTTTTGATTATGCCAGCTCATCGGCGAATTCGTGATTTACATCGCGGTGATGGCGCTCATCTTCACGGACCGCAACGATTACATCCCTCAACCGTGAATCCGATGCCAGCTTCCAATAATCAATCGCGATCTTGGGCGCAGGGACATTGGCTATGATTCCATTGTCTACTTCATTGAGGTACTGTGTATAGCTGTGGACTGCTTCCTCTTCAAAGTAGCCCACGACCCGGTGGGCGGTTCCCGGCGATACCAGATACAGCAAAAAGAAACCGTTGAAGAAGGCGCCCTGTGCCAGCAGAATTATCAGACGCTCCAGCCAAGTCGGTTGGGCAATATTTATAAAGGTCATCAGGTGCATACGTTCGTTTTCGGCTTCATCCAACAAGGTTTGAATCCAGCCTTTGTCGCTTTCCATGTGACGCAAGGCACGCAGATGCTGCAAAGCTCCCCCCACCATGCCCGGGACCGCGGCGACCGTTTCCAGTACAACCGCACGGTGACCGTAACGGCGGGCGAAAAAAGTATCAGCGAAAAAACGCGCAGACTTGGTGAAGGCAAGCGCAAATTGGTCGGAAAAACCATTTGGTATGTGATGTTGATTCATCGAAATTTCAGTAGACATTAGGGTGCTCCTTCGTGCTTAACTTGCTCTAGTATGTTTTATTGCCATTCAGCAAACGATCATATGAATAATCAAATGCCCAAATGACAATAAATCATCGTTTTTATATTCAGGCTGTTTCAACCTGCTTGAGGCTGGCATTGCCATCTTTCAGTATCTGCGCTGAACGTTCCAGGGCAGACTGTTCCTCAGGGTATAGTTCTGCCTGCACGATCCGTTTGATTCCGCCCTGCCCGACGACACATGGAATACTCAGGCACACGTCATGCAGACCATAATCCCCTTCAAGATAAGTGGAAACGGTCAGCACACTGTTCTGGTCCTGCAAAATTGTTCCCACGATACGCGCCAGCGACATGGCAATCCCAAAATATGTGGAACCTTTGTAATTTATGATGTGATAGGCCGACTCTTTCACTTCACGGACAATGCGGTCGCGTTCGCCATGCCAGTCGCGGCAATTACCACATTGCGGGCAATAATGATCCATCGGCATACCCGCCACATGTGTCATTGACCAGGCCGCCACTTCGCTGTCGCCGTGCTCGCCCAAAATATAGGCATGGACATTGCCCACATCCACTTTGCAATGCTGGCTGATGAGATAACGGAAACGAGCGCTATCGAGGACCGTACCCGAACCAATAACACGATTCTTGAGCCAACCGGAGCGTTTTAGTGCAACCTGGGTAAGAATATCAACTGGATTGCTGGCTACCAGCAAAACAGCCTGGGATTTTTGAGCGACGATCTTATCGACAATACCTTCGATAATAGCAGCGTTTTTCTGCAACAGGTTCAAACGTGATTCGCCCGGAGCCTGTTTTGCCC
>CAYLOW010000328.1:0-4761 GCA_964385315.1 uncultured Anaerolinea sp. | reverse complement strand
TCTTTTATGACTCGTAAGCGGCTCTCGGGAGATGGCTTGACATGTTGAATATGCACGCCTTTCCTTGCAGATCTTGAAATTCCGATTTTGACTTTTTTACAATTGGTCAATAGGCCAATTGCAGGTAACCTGAATTGATGTTAGCACGAAGGAGATGTTATTGTGAAATTCGGAATTTATTTTTCCTATTGGGAAACTGAGGGCGATGCGTACTCTCCTTGGCATTGATTTGGGCACACAAAGCGTGAAGGCCATCCTCCTTCGTGAGGACGGCCAGGTGTTTGGCAGCGGCAGCGGGAAGTACCCGATTCTTTCGCCGTTGGTCGGCTACGCCGAGCAAGACCCGTCTTCGTGGTGGCAGGCTGTAACGGATACCGTGAAAAACCTGCTGGGCAGAACAGGGGTTGACCCCCGTGAGATTGCCGCGGTTGGCCTCTCGGGGCAAATGCATGGAATGGTGCCCTTGGGCGAAGCGGGCGAAGTGATACGGCCTGCGATCATTTGGTGTGACCAGCGTGCACGCGAGTATGTGGATTTGGTGTATCAAAAAATGGGAAAGGATGCGTTCAGCCGGATCACGCTGAATCCGCTTTCCCCTGGTTTCCAGCTTGCTACACTCCTCTGGATGCGTGATCATGAACCCGAAAACTACAAACGCCTTGTTACCGTGATCCTGCCCAAGGATTACATCCGCTACAGACTGACAGGCTCCATAGGGTCAGAAATTACCGATGCCTCTTCAACGCTTGTATTAGACACCTTAACAGGCCGATGGTCGAAGGAGATTATCGAAACTCTCGGCCTCGATGCATCATATTTCCCGGAACTTTCAGAGCCGCTCACGATCGTGGGAGGGATAACATTTCAGGCGGCGGTGGAGACGGGACTTGTCTCAGGTACTCCGGTGATTGCAGGAGGGTCGGATCAGCCAATGCAGGCTATTGGAAACGGGCTGATCACGCCAGGCACGGTTTCTGTGACGACAGGTACCGGCGGTCAGCTTTTTACTGTTGTCGAGCGACCGATGTATAACCCGGCTCTCAATACGCATACTTTCTGTAACGTTCTGCCGGGAACCTGGTATGTGATGGCGGCCACCCTTAGCGCAGGTCTTTCCCTCTCGTGGTTTACATCTTCAATTGCCCATGTACAGGAATTCGATACGCTCACTGCAGAGGCTGCGACGGTGGTTCCTGGAAGTGAAGGCTTATTCTTCCTGCCCTACCTCGCAGGGGAACGCGCACCGCATTTCGATTCTGAGGCGCGAGCCCTCTTCTATGGTTTGACCCTCAGGCATTCACGGGCGCACATGACACGCGCCATAATGGAAGGCGTTGCATATTCATTCCGTGACTGTCTGTCCATCATGGAAAACCTCGGAATACGCACAGATCGCATCATCGCGTCAGGTGGAGGTGCCCGCAGCCCGTTGTGGATGCAGATCCAATCCGACATCCTCGACCGCGAGATCCGCACGACCGGGGTAACCGAGCAGGCAAGTTTTGGAGCTGCCCTGTCTGCAGGTGTAGGGGTCGGAATGTATTCAGACATAGCTGCTGCTTGTACACGGCTTTTACATAGTGAGGAAACAGTGATACATCCCAACCCGAAACACAGTAAGGTATACGATAAATGTTACCCGATCTACCGCGAACTTTATGGCAGCGTCCGTCTATATGGAAGCCGCCTTGCGGAGTTAAATCTGCAGGATGACAATTCACCATAATACATTTCAAGTATCTTTGAGCCGGGGTCACCTACGAAACCGGGTAAGGCAGACTGGAAATCCGCCTTACCCGGTTCTCTGTTCATGAAAAGTACTCAGGTTGGGATATCAATATTTTCAATTTCCCTTTTCGCACCATTCGATGGTTGCACGCATAGCGTCTTTTAACGATGTCCCCTTCCAGCCAAAGGCTTTCTCAGCCTTGCTTGAGTCCATGATGAAGGGTTTATCCCATTCGTAGAGCATCTCAACTGATTCGCGCAGAGTGGGAGCGAACAGGCCAAGCATACTCAACATCAGCTTGCCGGCGGCCATGTATTTGACTTTATGTCCCAGCACCTCCTCCATGATCCCGACCAGCTCAAGTTGGGTGATGGGGGCGGGAGATGGCGTGAACCAGACCTCCCCGAGGGAATCTTCCCGCGTGCCGAGCGTTGCCAGTAATTTTCCAAAATCTGCAATATAGGAAAAAGTGTGCGGCTGGTCTGTTCTTCCGAGTAAATTGATGGATTTGCCCGCCAAAGCCGGCCGGATGGCGTAGCTTGTTACTGCCATATCGTCAGGGCCGAAAAAGTTGGAAGCGCGCCCGATTGCGGCGCGGACTTTGCCTGCGCGATGTGCTTCCATTACAGCGGTTGACATCTCGGCACGTACTTTTCCTTTTTTCGTATGCGGCTGATACGGCATATCCTCGCGGATGGGCTGGCTGTCCGTGTCTCCATACATATAGAGATTATCACCGACAATAAATTTTGCACCATTGGCTGCAACCGCATCGAGGATCGCTTTTTGCATAGGCGGGAATTTTTCAGCCCATTCATGATATTGGGGCTGGGCACATTGATATACCGCTGTTGCGCCTTTGGTAATTTGTATGTTGTGTTGAGTATCATACGCATCGCCTTGAACAACTTCGACACCCGCCGGGATACGGGAATCGACTTTGCCGGAATGGCTGATCATGCGAACCGGCTTGCCTAGTTTAACCAGCTCACGCGCAGTCCACTTGCCAAGCGCGCCTGTACCGAAAATTACATGAAGTTCATTTTGAGTCATTATTGTTTTTCTCCTGTTTTGCTTTTATAAACAATTTAATGGGATTGAGAAATTATTTCTTTGGCATAATTCCAAAAGTACACGATGAAAAACGAACCGACGGAAAGACAGTAGATCTTGATGCAGATCTCGATGATCTCATCGGTTGTCAGGATGAAAAGCAGTCCTGTGTTGATCCCGTATAACAGCGCGTACAAACCGAGGAAGATCAAACTTGAAGCAGTAAGCAGACCGAACAGCGCGGCTTTATCGTCGCCCCGCAGCAGGAAGATAAAAGCGAGCAGGGATACAATCGCGATCCAGCCATCTGCCAGCGGAAAGGACATGAACCAGTTTTTATATCCCGGTACGAGTTCCGCCACAGGGAAAAATTTCGTAAAGACCAGTGCCCAGTAGGTGACGATTCCAAGTGTTGTAAAGGCGGTTAAGCCAAGCGCCAGGTTTCTCATGATTTCCGGCCTTTCGCCAGCAGGCGAACCCCAAGAATAACGATCCAAACCGCCCAAAGACTGTATGCAATGGCGTTCACTGCGCCAACGATAGGTACACCTGCCGGTTCCAAAGTGCCAAGGAGAATTCCTGCTGCCAGTATTGCGCCAATCCATCCGAGAAAGGTGCTGAAGTTTTTGGACTTCGGCATGGCAGCTGCGATCAAGATCGTCCATAGCGCCGTGAAAAGATAGCCAAGGTGCTCACCGACCCCAACCCCGGCGTATTGATTGAACGCATTGAATGTCACTTCAATGGCCGCGCGGGAGGCTTCACTCGTTGTAGGGTTAAGATATGTGGAAGCAAGGGTTGGCACGAGAAAAATCCAGCGGATGAAGCCCAACATTTGCACAACTCCCGCAACGACACCGAGGGTTGTCGCAGCGGTCATGTAATGGGTGCCTTCCCGCGCCAAATAGGGATGAAGCATGACCGAGATGGGGATGAACAGGATCGATGAAATGACCATCAAATACCAGTTAAAGATCAAACCGCTTCCGCCTGCTGTAAATTTTCCATCACGGTCACGGCAGGTTGGCGCAAAATATCGGGATATTCAAAGTTAATTTGCAGCATCGTAAATGCCGTCATAAAAAGGATCGGCGTAACGATCAGCATAATTCCAGTCCAGATACGATGAGATTTATTTTCCATTTTTATTCCTAAAGATATTGATTGAGAATATTATTTATTTCACGTTTGAATAATTCGGCGGGGTCATCAATAAATGATGGGATCTGATTGCTGATCTCCATCATGACCAATCCATGCACACGGCTCCAAACGACCAGCGCCAGGTACAGGACTTCAAGGTCTGATCCGCCTTCAAATTTCCGCCACGCCGCCAGCATGGACTTCAACTTCGGAGTCAGTTTCGCAAGCCTTTCCACCCGCAGTTCTCCTGCAGTGGAAATTGACTGTACCGCATTGATCAGCGGAACCAGGCCGCGCGTCGCTGCGGGGAGAGTCACTTCTTCAGGTGCGTGATAATTCGGGATGGGTGTGCCGAAAATGAGCAAATAGCGCTGGGGGTAGGTCACCGCCCATTCCCGGTACGCGAGCCCGAGGGCTGAAAGGCGTTCTGCGCGTTTGGTCTCCGCGATATTCTCCAGGGAGGCTTCCTGTGCATCCGCCAGCGAGTTGTAAGCGTCCACGATCAGGGCGGTAACAAGCGCGTCCCGGTTGGGGAAGTAGTTATATATGGCTGGTGCGGTGATCTTTAGTTCACGCGCGATCGCCCGCAGGGAAAGGGTGGCGGCTCCAAATTCAGAGATTTGTTTCCAGGCAGTTTCCTTGATGGCTTCCTGCATATCGGGCATTTGATTTTTAAGAGTTGGTCTGACCATTGTTGCTCCTTGTTAACTATACAGTGTAAATATACACTGTATAGTTAAGCCTGTCAAGGCTAAACTTGCTTCCAGCCATTCGAATGGAATGTGTTTTTTGGTCAATGTTTTATGGTGATGAAAATGAATACCACTTATATATGA
>CAYLOW010000327.1:0-4763 GCA_964385315.1 uncultured Anaerolinea sp. | reverse complement strand
GAACTTGATACCTTGTTTACTGCCAAAACGCTCAAAAGCTGATTCCCATTGTCGAATCGGCAGAACATCACTGACCAGCGGAGCAGTCTGGACCTTTCCACTTTCAAGCAACTTCAACGCATAGTTCCATGAAATCCACGTTGAAGCAAATGAGTTACGAATTTCGACTTCCTTCATGATCGCCTGGTCCCAATTGATCTCAACCGGTTTTCCAAATAACCCAAGCTGAATAAACTGCCCCCCGCGTTTGGCAACCTGAAGCCCCAGGCGTGCACCCGCACCGGCGCCGGAACATTCAAAAACCAAATCCACCCCTTTTCCGTTCGTCAAATTTTGAACAAGATCTGCAACTGGTTGTGTATCCACCTGAAAAGTGTGCTGAACACCCAATCGACGGGCTAACTCAAGGCGGTCTGCATCGAACTGAGTGCCAGCCAAAATTACATTTACACCGGCTGAAATCAATATTTGGGCTGTTAAAAGCCCAATGGCACCTGGGCCGGTCACAAAGGCAAAATCTCCCGGGCGGGTGGTGGCTTTTTCCATAACGCCATGTGTACAACAGGCCAAGGGTTCAGTGACTGCCCCGGAGATAAAATCCACATTCTCAGGCAGCGTTCGGATGTTCCGGGCTGGGACGAGGACATAACGCGCAAATGCCCCGTTGACGCCGCTCCCGACAGATTTTCGTTGAGTACATAAATTCCATTGGCCGGTTTGGCAGAACTGGCACGAACCACAAGTAGTGAAATAAACCAAACTCGTGACACGCTGACCCAGCCGAACCGAGGTAACGTCTGACGCTATTTCAACGACCGTACCGCTAAATTCATGTCCCAACACGACAGGGGGGTTGACCGGATATTCCCCCAACTGAATATGCAGATCCGTTCCACAGATACCACAAGCTTCCACCGCAACAATGACGTGTCCCGGAATTAGAGTCGGATCAGGCACCTCTTGCATTTCCATTCCCCCGGGACCTGTTGCAAATTTGACCAAAGCTTTCATAATCAGCTCCAAATTTTTAGGTATTTATGCTTAGTGGTATGATGACTATACCATATTATGATTTATTCTATCATCATCAAAGTTCAATGTCAATAGAGTTTGTACAATAGCCCGAGGGATTAGTGAAAAGAAGTACCAATAAGCGCAGCCATAGATGAAGAAGAGCCAGTGGAGAAATCCGCTGGCTCTTCTGTTCAGACTGTATTTTGTTTAATCCATTTTTCTTGATCATACTGACTTGCTGGTTAATCTCCCGGGTGCCTCCTTGCCAGAGCAAAGCGATAGGCGCATATTTCTAATCAATTTCATTTGTCCTTATTACTTTTCCGTACCATTCCCCCGAGTCCTTGAAAGTACGCTTCTGTGTCTCGAAATCCACATGCACAAGACCAAAGCGTTTGGAAAAGCCGTGTGCCCATTCGAAATTATCGAGCAAGGACCAGACCATATAACCGCGAATATCCACACCATCCTGCATGGCAAGACGGGTTTGGATGAAGTGCTGCTTCAGGTAGTCTATCCTGCGCGGGTCGTGAATTCTGCCGTCCGCGCTGACCTCGTCTTTGAAGGCAGCGCCATTTTCGGTGATGTAAACCGGCGGCAGGGTGTACTCATTGTTGATCTTGACCAGCATGCGGCGCAAAGCGGGAGCACAAACCTCCCACCCCATTTCAGTATATTCCGAACCCCCAATCTTTTCAATTTTTCCCGTCGCGCTGATGATATTGCGTGAATAGTAATTGATACCGACAAAATCCAATTCCTGCGAGATCAATGCCGGGTCGCCATCGTGAATGTCGGGCATATTTTTGCCAACCGCCTCACACACGGCAGGCGGGTAATATCCTTTGAAAATCGGGTCGAGGAACAAAGTTTCGTTAATATCCCAAAACCGATTTGCTGCAGCAGCGTCTTCGGGAGAGTCCGTAGCCGGTTCAGCCATCCACAAATTAAGCACAATGCCTGCATCCACTTTTGAATTTGCGCTGCGGATGGCCTGCACGCCCAACCCGTGCGCGACATTCAGGTTGTGCGCCACCTGGTAGGCTGCACGTTGATCCTTGATGCCCGGCGCGTGTTCACCGGTCAAATTGCCGATAAAGGCAATAACACTCGGTTCGTTAAAGGTCGTCCAAAAGCGAACGCGGTCCCCAAGCCGTTTGACCATGATCGCGGCATAATCTGCAAAGGCATGCGCCGTGCCGCGGTTTTCCCATCCGCCTTCATCTTGAAGAGCCTGCGGTAGGTCCCAATGATAGAGGGTCAGAAAAGGTTCCACATTTGCGGCGCACATCGCATCAACCAGGCGGTCATAGAAATCCAACCCCCTGGTGTTTACACGCCCGCGGCCATCCGGCAGGACCCGGGTCCACGCGGTTGAAAAACGATAAGCTTTTATCCCGAGTCTGCGCATGAGCGCAAAATCTTCTTCGTAGCGGTGATAATGATCGCAGGTGACGTCTCCAGTCTCTGCATTGGCGATCCTGCCCGGGGTGTGACTGAAACGATCCCAGATCGATTCACCCTTGCCGTCTTCGTTCCATGCGCCTTCCACCTGATAGGAAGCGGTTGCCGCTCCCCAAAGAAAATGATGCGGGAATTTATAGGTCGTCATCTTTACAATATCTCCATTATTCTAAACTCTTAAAAACGGGTAAAACATCCAGGGGGACAGGGAATTTTTCAAGCGTGCGCGGCCCGGTGAATACCTCCCCGGTCCAAAGCTCCTGCCAGGTGCCACGTGGAAGATAAATATCGCGTTCAAATGTGTTCGGCGTCAGCACAGGCGCTACCAGGAATTCATCACCCAGCAAAAACTCATCATCACATTGAAGCGCACGTTCTTCCTTTGGATCACGCCAGAACACAGGGCGAATGATTGGCAGCCCATTTTGAGCGGATAATTTCGCGATCTCGATGATCCTGGGTGCAAACTCCGTATGCAGGTTCGCGTACCGGCGGCACAATTCTGCGCTGTCCTTACCATACTCCCACGGGGCTAGACTGAACTGCATCGAAGGCAGCAGCGCATTCAACTGTGTCCATCGGATCATCATATCTGCATCTGCTTTTTCATCGTACTCGTTGCCGCCGATCATATCCGGCAAAATAAATGGATAGCCGGCCATGCCAATGGCGAGGATGCCTGTCAACACAGAATGCAGGCCGTTATCCAAACCCCACGAGGTGGTCTTGTCCCATTGCCTGAAGAAAATTGGCGCGCGTTGATTCTTCCATCCTGAACGGACTTCAGTCAGACGATGATGTTTCGCCACAGCATCCACATAAATTTGGGTGTATTCATTTGGGTCGATTTTTTTGTGGGTAACTGAATCAGCCGGGATGAAACAGGCTTCGCCTGCATCGAATTTAAAGCCATCGATCCCGGTCTTCCTCTGGAGGCTGGAGAGCCGTACAAAGAACCATTCCAACGCTGATGGATGGGTCACATCCAACAGGCCGCCGCGCCCCTGCCACCATTCAACAAGATAGGGGGAACCATCAGGTTTGCGAACGAGCCAGCCATTCATTGATCCCTCAGCAAAAGCCTGTGAGTCAGGGTCTAAAAATGGGATCACCCATGTAGTCACTTTGAAGCCTTTGGCGTGCAGATCGTCGATCATTTTTTGGGGATCCGGGAATTTTTCCGGGTCGAAATCCAGATCGCCGTAGTGGACCTGCCAGCGGTCATCGATCTCCATCACATGGAAGGGATACCCGTTTACAATGATCTCATCCGCAAATTTCAGGATAACATCCTGATCGATGGCGGTCTTGTACCGCGCCCAGGTCGTCCAGGTTGGTTTGGTGAATAACCCTTCCGGCGGAATTTCAACCGGATGCCCGAAATGCTCCACAAGCTTTAGATAGGCGTTGACCGCATTGCCTGTAAAGGAAAATTTCAAGTCCTGCGCGTTGCCTTTGAATGTGAATAACCCATCACCGACCTGATCCGGGTCATAAAATGGACGATCCTTGAAAGCCCCGCGGCCGTCTGTGGCGAAGCTCCACTTGAAACGCGGGTAATTAGCCGGCGGCTGGTTAATGCCAATTTCAACCGGGGAGTTCGCGATGATCAATACGCCATTCGAGGAGAACCATGCAGGGGTCATTACCCCGCTTAGCCCTGTCGGGCCGTTATCGAAAGTATGCATGGGAGTGGATGGAAGCATGATCCGGTTTAACGGCCAGAGCTGGTTGATGAGTTCACCATGTCCATACCAGTTACCCGGTAGTTCAACAGTGATTTCAACGATCGCCTCGGCCGGTGATGTGGTTAATATCCATTGATCCCCCAGCAAGTTTAGGCTAAGAGTAAATGCCGGGAACACGGCAGTGACAGATGCTTCATCAGCGCGGAGGTCTGCCACGGCTGTTCCCGAATGCTTGACGATCATTAATAAAACATCATTTTGTTTGAAAGAGATGGAGAAGGGGGAAAGTGCGGTTTCGAGTTGGATTTGATTCATGGGGTTAAAAAAGATTTAACCACAAAGGACACAAAGGTCACGAAGGAAAACATCAAACCCTTGTGTTTCCTCGTAACCTTTGTGGCTATGGATTCAGCGTTTGAATTTTTTGCCGGTGGCGAGTTCGACGCTCTTGTACGCGCCATCGTAGATGCCGATGCTTTTGTTCTTGATGATGCAATCACAGAACATGGCGAGCAGGTCGTCTGCTTCGGTGAGCAGGTCGATGGCTTGCAGGGTCTGCGGGATGGTGCGGGTTTCGACGGTGCTGTCGCCGATCTC
>CAYLOW010000326.1:0-4768 GCA_964385315.1 uncultured Anaerolinea sp. | reverse complement strand
GATGGTGACCCGGAAGCTTCCGCTGAAGCAGCCCAATCCGCTCTTGCTTCCAGTGTAGACCCTTTGGAGATCCTGAACGAGGGTCTGATGGTCGGCGCAGATGAAGTTGGCCGGCGCTTTGAACGCGGCGAATACTTCCTGCCGGAACTCATGCTTGCGGGGCGCGCCTTGAAAGCCGCGATGGAAGTAGTGAAGCCATCATTGATAAAAAAATATGAGGGGACTGAAAATAAAGTAAAAGGCAGGGTGGTTTCAGCCACTATTCAAACAGATATTCACGACATCGGCAAGAATATTGTCTCGTCCATGCTGACCGCGGCGGGGTACGAAGTCACAGACATGGGAGTGGATGTACCCATAAAGTCAATTATTGACAAGGCGGAGGAAATTGGCGCGCAGGTGATTTGTCTATCCGCTTTACTAACAACCTCCATGCCCTTTATGAAAGACCTGATAGAAACGCTGAAAGCGCGCGGTATTCGCGAAAAATATTTTGTACTGGTCGGCGGTGCATCTGTTAATGAAGCCTGGGCCACTCACATTGGCGCAGATGGGACCGCGCGCAATGCCGCAGATGCTGTTAAAGTAGTGCACACGCTGGTAAGCGGCTAGACATTGGCAGCCCCCTTTTTGAATCGGAGACAACATGCTAAATTACCTCGAAATTCTGGATCGGGCAAACGCCGGTCCATACCTCGCTGAAGAATCCTGGGATCTTGAAAAAGTGGCGATGACCACCAAGAGATTGGTTAAGAAATATAAACTTGAGTGGAATCCGAATGAACTGATCACAGACGATGCTTCACTTTCTGACGCGATATATAACGCGGGTTATGAACTCGCGGTTACGCTGGGTTCCTACAGCCGCACCACCGAACGCGTCATTGAGATCTCACAGGATGAAATTGACAATGGCATTCGCAATATGCCGCAAAACGTGGTGATGGGCGAAGGCAAAGATGCCAGGGCCTTATATGCCCGCCGCCTGAACGATGAGCGGGCTCCGTTATTCTTTGGCGGGTCGCCGGGAACGCCAATTCCCGAGAGGTTTTTCCTCGCCAATGTCATGTCCTATATGCAGGAACCGTTGATCGACCTTGCCACCTGCGGCACACTCGTGGAAGTAGATGGGCGCGAAGTACGCACGGGAAATCCGATTGAGATCGTATCCACCCGGCGCGAATTGCAATACATGCGCCAGGGCCTCAAACGCGTTGGACGCGCAGGAATGGGGATGCTCGCGGCCCAAAGTTCGGTCTCCGAGCTGGGCGACCTTGCTGTAGCTCACCCTGATTATTTGCGATCCTGTGATTCGCACCTAGTACCCATGCTCAATGAGCTCAAGATGGATCATCGCAATATCTCACGCGCAGTCAACTCGCTGGAGTACGGCATGGTGAATGCCTCACTGCCATGCGTCATCGTCGGCGGCCTTGGCGGTGGACCGGCTGGATCGGCAGTGATCAATGTGGCTTCCTATCTGATCGCGAATATTACCTGCCTCGCAGATTATCACATCCTGCACCCCATTCACATGCGGCACATCGCCACTTCAACCCGCGACGTGCTTTGGGTGATCAATGCCACTGGTCAGGCTTTTGCCCGGCACGCGCCCGCGATCATTGTTGCAGATATTTACCCGAAGTCCGGCGCCGGGACAAAAGAATTGCTATACGAAACAGCCGCCAATGCAATCGTAAATTCGGTCAGCGGGAATCACCTTGAAGGCTGCGGAGCCGCGGACGGGAACGCCCCCAATTGTTCCGGGCTCGAAGCCCGCCTCATGGCGGAAGTCGCGCTCGCAGCCCATAAAATGAAGATGAGCCTGAAGGATGCAAATGCCTTCGTACTTCAACTTTTACCAAAATATGAGCATGTCTTTACGCAGGACGGGAACCCGGGCAAACCATTTGATGAGGTATATGACCTGCAAAAGGTGCAGCCGCTGGATTTCTGGCAAAAGATGTACGAGGAAGTCAAAACTGAATTGAAAGACATGGGTTTAAAGGTATAAACCTCACAGGGTAGAACAGGACCCAAGGGTTCTGCAAAAAACATTTTTAGGAGAAAACCCGATGACTCTTACGCTTATGATCGTTGTCAATATTTTGATCGTCGCCGTGCTAGGATTGCTGGCGAAGTTTGTGAAGTTCGGCCCGGCAGAAACTACTGCAGGTGGATTTAATTTCAACTACTCCACATCCGACCTGATCATCCTGGCTGTGATCGGCGCCATCGCCGGTGTTGTTAACACAGGCACCGGCATTGTTTGGAATGCCGCCAACGCCGCCGGTGGGCCGCTGGCAGGCGCGGCATTGCAAGGTGTATTCATGTGGGCTTATTTGCTGGCCTTCTTCCTTGTACGCAAACCGGGCAGCATGTTGATCATTGGTCTGATCGAGACCACCATGGAAGCATTGCTTGGCAACCCATCGGGTATTTCCACGATTGGCTGGGGCATTACCCAGGGTCTTGGCGCAGAAGCGGTCATGGCATTTGTTGTATATGGCAACTTCGGGTGGTGGGCTTTTGCCCTTGCGGGTGCGGCCGCATCACAATTCGGCACCGTTTGGACCGCCTGGCTGTTCGGCTGGGATTCAACCCCGGAGATCGTCAGTGCTTATTGGACCGCCACACCCATCAACCTGATCTCGGGCTTCATTTTCTCCGGCCTCCTCGGCTGGTGGCTTGGTAAAACGGTTGAGCGCACGGGGCTGCTCCGCACTACACGTAAAAAATAATTTGGAACCAATAAAATTAATGGGGTTGAAGCTGTCCGCTTCAACCCCATTAATTTACGTTTAAAATTTAAGCGAATTAAATTGCCTAATACTTCCTCCCGATCTACCACTGAACCGATCATTCGTTTACATGGTGTAACCTACCATCATTACGGAAAGACCGCGCCCGCATTGACCGATGTCAATGTGGATATAAAACGCGGTTCATTTACACTGCTTGTTGGGCCGTCAGGTTCAGGCAAGTCCACATTGTGCATGCTGCTCAACGGAATTATTCCGCAAATTCTGGGCGGGGAACTGCAGGGAAAGGTCATTGTTGATGGAAGGGATGTTTCTGAGTCTTTGGTGCAGAACATGGCACATTCCGTCGGATTACTTTTCCAGGACCCGGAATGGATGTTTGCGACTCTTCAGGTGGAGGATGAAGTCGCATTCGGCCCTGAAAATTTGCGGCAGCCGCCAGCTGAGATAGCTGCTCAAGTTACCAGATCCCTTGAATATGTAGGCATGAACAACCTGAGAAAAAATCTGGTATGGGCGCTTTCCGGCGGGCAAATTCAAAAGCTTGGGCTGGCAACCGTACTCGCAATGGCGCCGGAGGTCATCGTTCTGGATGAACCGACTGCCAATCTTGACCCGGCAACAACCCATTCGGTCCACGAATTGATCCTGCGCCTGCGCGATGAAGGCCGGACGATCATTCTCGTCACCAAGGATCTCGATGAATTCATGGCACAGGCTGATCACATGGTCCTGCTGTCGGAGGGGTGTGTTCTTGCACAAGGCACACCACGCGAAGTGATCTCCATTCACGGCAAGGCCATGCTCGATCTCGGAGTCTGGCTCCCCGAACCTACGGAAGTGGGTTTGCGATTAAAGCTGCAGGGTCTTTTGGGAAACAAAGCTGTTCCGATCACAGTTGCAGAAGCGGTGGATGTATTGAAAGACATTCGGTTCAAGGAAGAAACATCGGCAAGGAAGGAATTCCTCATTGGCGAAACGCTGGTACACGCCGAAGATATCCAATTTGGTTACACTCGAAAAATTAAAACATTAAAGGGCGTTTCATTTGATATTAACCAGGGTGAGATCGTAGCCATCGTGGGGCAGAACGGTGCCGGCAAAAGTACCCTGAGTAAAATGCTGGTGGGTCTGCTTAAACCATCGGCTGGAAACCTGACCTTGTTCGGTCGCAAGGCATCCCAATGGAATGTGCAGGATCTGGCAAATGATGTCGCGCTCGTTTTTCAGAATCCGGAACACCAATTCCTTTGCGATACCGTGCACGAGGAACTTGCATACAGCCTGCTCGCGCAGGGAATTGTTGACCCTGCCGAGGTTGAGAACCGGGTCAATGCCATGCTGGAGCGGCTGGATATCACAGATGCTGCCGAAGTTCATCCCTTCTCTTTAAACGCAGGCTCGAAACGCCGGCTTGGAGTCGCCACCATGCTTGTCGGCGGGCGCGCCAGACTGTTGATCGTGGACGAGCCGACCTACGGCCAGGATCGCCGCCTTACCGAACGTCTGATGCAGCTGATCAACAACCTGCGCAGCGAAGGGATCACGATCATCATGATCACGCATGACATGCGCCTCGTGGATGCGTATGTAGATCGTGCCCTTGTGATGGCAAATGGAGAAAAGATCTTTGATGGGGCTCCCAGCGACCTCTTCCAATCTCCTGAAATCGTGGAACGTGCATCGCTGCGAACCACGGCCCTGCGCCGCGTTGTGGATGGTTTACGCGCCGCCGGCACCCGGGTGCCGAACGGCTTGAACACAGTTGATTCTTTTATTTCGGCGGTTGCATCCGTATGAGCGAAACTACCCTTCAATACATTGACAACAACTCCATCTTCCACCGGGCTGACGCGTTGAGCAAGTTGGCCTGGGTTTTGATCGTTGTCATTTTTACATTCCAATTTAAAACCGCGGAAGCACGCGGGGTGATGCTAGCCAGCCTGCTTATCCTTGCGATCTTTTTCGCGCGCGTACCGATCTCTGCCATCCTGCGTGCTTCGCCC
>CAYLOW010000325.1:0-4778 GCA_964385315.1 uncultured Anaerolinea sp. | reverse complement strand
TCATCACGGTCAATGATTATCTGGCGCGGCGTGATGCGCGCTGGATGGCTCCCATTTTCCACATGCTTGGTGTTTCAGTTGGTGTCCTGCAAATGGCAGCCGCCACAGAGAATGGAAAAAAAGCCTTCATTGTGGATTTCGAGCGTGAGTCGCCGCATGAGGACCAGCGTCACCTGCGGCTGGTGGATCGGGTCGAAGCCTACAGTGCGGATGTCACCTACGGCACGAACTCGGAATTCGGCTTCGACTACCTGCGCGACAACATGGCAATGCGCTTGGACAATCGGGTCCAGCGAGGCCATTACTATGCCATTGTGGATGAAGTGGACAATGTGCTGATCGATGAGGCGCGCACACCGCTCATTATTTCAGGACCTTCCTCCGGCGACCTTGAATATTACGGCATCATGGCAAACATTGTTAAACAGTTGAAACCCGAGGATTTTGAGGTCAATGAAAAGGATCGCAATGTCACATTAACAGAAGTCGGTATCAGCCATGTCGAAGCCCTTTTGGGGCAGCCGCTGCTCGACCCTGACCGGCCCGAAGACCTTACACCCGAGCAGGCACGCCTGACGGGCTTTCTTGAACAATCCCTGCGCGCACAATACCTTTTTCATCGCAACAAGGATTATCTTGTCCAGGGCGGCAAGGTTGTCATCGTGGATGAATTTACCGGACGTCAAATGCCCGGCCGCCGCTGGAGCGATGGTCTGCATCAAGCGGTAGAAGCCAAAGAGGGTGTAAAGGTCGAACCTGAGAATGTCACCTACGCCACCATCACCCTGCAGAACTATTTTCGCATGTATCAAAAGCTGGCCGGCATGACAGGTACTGCGCTAACAGAAGCTGAAGAGTTTAACAAGATCTATAAGATCGAAGTTGCACCAGTTCCCACGAATCTTGAATATCAATCCATGCGCACCGATGCGACTTTGGTCGAGCAAAAGGCCAAAGACGAAGAAGGCTACCAATACTATTATTACACGGTCAAGGAATCCCCCTCCGCACAAGGGGAAGCGGGCGGCGCGGAAAAGATCTTTTACCGCAGGAAAGATTATCCGGATGTGATCTATCGTTCTGTGGAAGCCAAATTGCGTGCCATCGTGACGGAGATCATCCGCTACCACACACTCGGGCGCCCGATGTTGGTCGGCACCACCTCGGTGGAATCATCCGACCGGCTTTCCAACCGGCTTAAGCCCGAACCTGTTCGCCGTCTGCTGCAGGTAACCCTTATCCGGCAGGCTTTTATGCTCGCCAACAACCTCGAAGAGGATGGACGCCTCATTACAGACCTTGTGCCATTCAATGAACCCATTGAGAAGATCACGCCAGACGCGATGCGAAGCTTCATCAAGCCGCATGGCCTGACCAACATCAACCCCGAAGAAGCGGGTAACTTGAAAACCTTGCTTAAAGCGCTTAATTTACCCGATGAGTCTGGGGATCGTTTAAAGGCGATACTCCAGGGCGGTGTGCCGCATCAGGTATTGAATGCGCGCAAGCATACCGAAGAATCACAGATCATTGCGGGCGCGGGCGCATTTGGCGCCGTGACCATCGCCACAAATATGGCGGGACGCGGCGTAGATATCAAACTCGGCGGCGAACTTGCTGAAGAAGTGATCGCTGCGGTCAATCGCGTTTTGCGAAAATCAGGTTATCCTGACCCGTTTGACATGACCCTCGAAGAGCGCCGTCAGGTGCTGCTGAAAGTGGATCCTGCCAACTTCGGTATTTACGAAGCGGAAGTAAAGCTCTTCCTGCAATATTTTGTGGATATGGAACGCGTGAAGGAACTCGGCGGTTTGCACGTAATCGGTTCAGAACGTCACGAAGCGCGCCGTATTGACAACCAACTGCGTGGACGTGCCGCCCGTCAAGGGGATCCCGGTTCTTCGCGCTTTTATCTCTCGTTACAGGACGATCTGATGCGTCTGTTCGGCGGTGACCAGGTGAGCGGGCTGATGGAACGCCTCAAGGTGGATGACTCTCTTCCCCTGGAAGTGCGTCTTGTCAGCAACATCATAGAAAGTTCACAGACCCGCGTCGAAGGCGCGAACTTTGATGTCCGCAAGCATTTGCTGGAATATGACGACGTATTGAATAAACAGCGCTCACAAATTTACAACCAGCGTGACCGCATTTTCGTCAAGGAAGACCTGAGCGAAGATGTGGCGGATATGCTCCAAAACGAGGTAACCAAACGCGTCGCGATTGGATTGGGAGATGAAGAAGGTCCCTGGAAGCTGCTCGCATGGCTGGACCAGGTGCAGCCGGTGTTCGAGTCGCAAAACGGCTTGTTCCCATCCTATGGATTCAAATTAATCCTTAACCAAATTACAGGCGACCTTCGACCTTCCTTCCTGGACCTTACTTCCCGCGCGATTGACACCGAAGGTGCTCACAACCTGCGCGCGATCGAATCGCTGGTGGAAAAAACACGCGAGGCCCTTGAAGCGCAGACATCTGAACGGGATGACTCGCTTGATGCCTTCTTTGAAGGCCTGCGCGACAGGGAGGATGCACCGCGTCCACAGAAAATACTTGAAGAGCTCAGCGCACTGGTCCATTTGCCGCTGCGTCTTAACAATGATATGACCCGTGCTCTTGGCGAAGACCCTGCATCGGTCAAGGAAGATATCCAGGAGATGGTTGCTGAACAATTAACCATGCTCAATGCCACGCGACTGATTGGCGCGATCCAAAACCGCGTGGGCGAGCAGCTGCAGTGGCAAAGCCCCCTGCCCTCCGATTGGGATGACCTTGAGGAAGTGATCTTGCAAACGACACGCGAAGGCCTCAAACGCAAGCGTGACCGTCTTGTCACACAGATCACACATGACCTTGATACTTTCCTTCAACACGAATCAGCGGATACTGAAGCCGCAAAACTTCGTTTGTTACTGACCCTTTCGCAAGGCACTCGCGCCACATTTGACCAAAAAACACACAAGCAGGTCAAGCAGGGATACATGCGCTTTTCCTATGTCTTCCTTGCCGCGCAATTGCTGGACGGACGCGAGGCGCAGGATATTAATGAAGACGTGATGGATCATCTCGAATTGGCTGAGGAAAACCTGCGCGCTACCTGGGGGCAGTCTGAATTTTCGCGATTGAGCCAGAACGCTGTTAAATTGGCCGACTTTGGACCCGCAGCTCGAATCGCTTTCGGGGAAAATCGCCTTAACGACGCTGCAGCAGACTTGAGCGAGACAGATCGCGCGTTGTTGATCGATGCAATTGGTAAATATGTACTCAACGAAGTGCATCGCCAGCTGCTTCTTAGTGCATTCAGTGAATTATGGGTCGAATACCTGACCAAGGTCGAGGCATTGCGTGTCTCCATCGGCCTGGAGGCTTACGCCCAACGTGACCCGCTGGTACAATACAAAGGACGCGCATCAGAAATGTTCCAGCAGCTGCTTGAAGATGTGCGGGCTCTGGTGATCGGCCGTGCATTTGCTGCGCGGCCGCGGCGGGTCGAAATTACCCCGATCGAAACCACTGAAACTGAGGCCGTTGCGCCGGGCGTAGCCCAAGCGCAGGTGCAGATCGACAGTAATAAAAAGAAGAGGAAGCGTCACTAAATAATGGGAGTGATGTCATTACAAGTTAATATTCACCTGGCGGTAAAGTAATCCCGCCCTGTAATGACAGAAATCTTAAAAAGATGTTACGCGATGAGACTGCCCCGTTAAACCAATACTTTTCCCTTCCAAAGGTGGAATTGCACCGCCATTTGGAAGGGTCTTTGCGTTTAACAACCATGCTGGATATTGCGAATCAGCATGGGGTGACAGTGCCCTTCAGCGTGTTCAACCTGAGCGGGCTGGTCCAGGTGCAAGATCAGGACCCGCTGACTTTTACCAACTTTCTGGAAAAATTCAAGACTCTGCGCCTGTTTTATAAATCCCCCGATGTGATCGACCGCGTGACTCGCGAGGCGGTGGAGGATGCGGCCAGAGACAACATCCGCTACCTTGAACTGCGGTTTACTCCAGTGGCTTTAAGCCGCGCTGAAGGCTTCCCATTGCATGACGTGATGCATTGGGTGGTGCAGAGCGCAAAGGCAGCCGCACAAAAACACAAGATAAAAGTGGGACTGATCGCCTCGGTAAATCGCCATGAAAGCCCCGAACTTGCCGAACAGGTGGCCTGGCTGTCTTCGGAACATATCAAGGACGGCCTGCTTGGCCTGGATATGGCCGGCAATGAAGCGGAGTTTAATTCAGATCCGTTTCATGGAATTTTCAGGGAAGCAAAACAGGCTGGTTTGCATGTCACCATCCATGCGGGCGAATGGGGGCCCGCCCAGAATGTCCATGATGCCATTGTAAATCTCGGTGCCGAACGCATCGGTCATGGAGTGCGTGTGATGGAAGATGAGAATATTGTGGCGCTCGCAAGGGAACACAGCACGGTCTTTGAAGTCTGCTTGACCAGCAATTATCAATCGGGGGTCGTGCGCTCTTTGTCGTCGCATCCCCTGCCGGGCATGTTGGCAGCAGGTTTGCAGGTCACGCTCAATACCGATGATCCCAGCGTTTCCCGTATCATCCTTTCGCATGAATACCAGCTGGCGCACGAACAATTGAAAGTATCGAGCGGTTTATTAAAACAAAGTGTTTTATGTGCCGCACAGGCATCCTTCCTGGATGGGGACGAGAAAAAACAACTCGTCGAATCCATACGGAAGGAATTAGATTTATAAATCCACGTCAATCCCACCACAAAGCATCAAGGATATCAAAGGCGCTCCTTTGAGTTCTTCA
>CAYLOW010000324.1:1552-4785 GCA_964385315.1 uncultured Anaerolinea sp. | reverse complement strand
TGAATTTCTAAATCAAGCCCTCCAGCCCTACAGTTTTGAAAGGGTGTGTCGATATTAAACACATGGCAATAACCGCAGTAAACCCCTTCGATAATAACCTGGCTACAATGGCAACCAACATGCAGAACGGTCGCTTCCAGCAGGTATTGGGTGTTACCATCTTCAAGCAGGTAATTGACTCTGAAAAAGCACAGGCCGAAGCACTGCTTCAAATGATGACCAGCACACCCACACCTACCCTGGAAGGAACCGGCCAAATTGTCAACACCGGCGCGTAAGAACCGCCCTGCCAAACCAGCCAGCCACGGGATGTGATTTCCTGTAATCCCGCTTGGATGTCAAAAGTTTTGGGAAAGTCCCCATAAACAATATGGGGACTTTTATTATTCCCCGCCCGCCCTCATTCCCCTCTTTTCCTCCAGATCAAATTCGTGGCGTAACGCACCGCGTCGATTGCGTGATTATTCGCGTCGGGGTACGCGTTGATTACCTCCCCTGCTTTCGTCCTCTCATATTCATAAAATAATAATTCAGCCGCGGTATACGGTGCGCGCACGTTGTCGATCACGATCTCCGTCAGGCCCTGCAGCCATTTCATGCTGTAGGTCACAGACTCCGGGCTTTTCTCGGCGCCCCGGCAGTTGCAGCCATACGCGCGGAAGTCGCCGATGCTCTTCGGCTCGGCGCTGTCCGCGATCAACAGGTCGGCCGGGCTGAACCCGTACTCCATCAGCGCCCTGTACAACTGCGCGTTGCCCGTTTTCCAGCAACGCAGTTCCCCGCAAATGTACAGCACACGCCGGGCCGCGTCATAATGCACGCGACAGTAATGCGCCGGGTCGGGGTAGTAGCCCCAGTCCAGCCCGTGCAAAACTAGCTCAAATCCTGCCATCTCTTCATCTAAAATGGTTCGCACCCAGATATTTCCAAACACCTGCCCGCACTCGCTGTTGGCAGCGCCCAAATCTTCATGCTCATACGTCGCGGGGCTCACGCTACGCAAATGCTCCGCCTCATCCAGAAAGGTCCGAGCCAAGCAGCTTCGACAGTGATTTAATGCCCTGCGTTACCAGATAGCCGACGAACGCGGCGATCAATTCCTGCACCTCCGCGGGCATTGGGAAGTTTCCACCGGTCGGCATATCTTCACCCCGCGCCAATGCAGGCGCCGCCGCGAAAACGCTCACGCACAACACGACCAGCAAAACTGAAATGATCTTTGGATTCTTCATTTTTTGGTTTCTCCTTGTCTGCATCATACAAAAAGAAACCATCTCCCGCCATTGGTAAACTACTGAGACTCGTCTACTGATAAAAATAACCCGCGCATGATAATAAAAATGTCACCGGTCAGCCTGAGGGGGGCAGGCTAAACCGGTGACAAGGTAAAGTATATACTTAAGTACTCTCTCATAATTCCATAACAAGCTCAAATGTAATCTCTCTGCAAAATCATCCGGGACATTTGTTCAACGAGTGCCCTTCAAGGAGAAATCTTAATCGTGCAATGGCTAAAAGATTCCCCACTGTCATTTTGAACAACATCACCTCTTAAAGCTCTTCCTTTTCCCTTCCTTCGTGTTCCTCACCTGCACTCCCAAAAGATCATCGGGACGATGTGGCGTTCGGCGCAAGTGTTGTTACCTTCGTGGTAAATACCTTTGCTCTTCCCCAATGGTAAAGCGGAGAGAAACCTTCCCCATCAACCCGGGTTTCTCCGCGCCGCCAAAGCTTACAATTTAATCGTCGCGCATCACACCAACGTTCAGACCGCGTTCCGGGCGTGTAAACGTATGGCACATCGAACAATCGATCTTCTTATCCGTCACGTGTTCATTATGGACCTTATAAAATCCCGGGTTGTCCTCGACCTCATGACATTGTGCGCACACGTTGGCCGGCGAATCTTTCAAGGTGTATCCCAGGGTCCTCAGATCCATTTGTGTCCTGGTTTCATGGCAGGCCGCGCACTGCACAGATGCGGCTTTGGGCTCCACACCGTGGGTGATAAGCTGGTCGGTTTTTACCGTCGACCAGGTATAGGTTCCGCCGCTGCCCATCGAATTCAATCCGCGCAGCGCAGAATCATCGTAATTGCCTGTCAGGAAGTTCCAAAATACATCGTAAGGTATCAGGGCGTTGGTCCCATTTTGAACAGGCTGGAAACCGGTATGCACCTTCAATGGGTACAACTTGCCGTTGTCGATCGACCCGGATGCTATCGCCTCATAGAAGGAACCATCGGGTTCCTGTGTCATGGATTGGCCGGTTGAATAAACATACGATTGCCCGTTCCAGAATTTATAAGTCGGCAGCACATCAAATTGGCGGTCCTCCTCGCCAACCCATGCGCCCTGCCCGTCCAACCCTGCGGCGTTCCAGGCCGGGATGCGCCAGTCACGCGACATCTCCGTACCAGCCACCTTTCCGAACTTGGGAATATGGCAGGTCTGGCAGGCCACACGCTCGGTATGCTGGTTGATCTTGCTGTCCGCGTGCAGGGTTTGCGCGTGGCATTGGGTACAGTCAACGCTGCCGCCTTCCGAAACGCGCAGGTCAATTCCCTTGCCGGGGATCTGGTGGTTGCTGGCTTTATGGCAGCTTAAGCAGCTCAGGCCTGCGCCTGTTGGTGAAAGGTGAACATCCACGTTCGGGTCAAGTGTGGGACTTGCGAGCTCGGCAAAGATATCGCCGCGCTTCGACCCGTTTCCGCCGCCGGCCTTCGCGTGACATCGCAGGCAGGTAGCCGTGGTCGGCTTGGTGACATTACGCGCCAGGTCCACCATCGTCGTCCCTGCCGGCATCTTGCTGAAGTCAGGTTGGAATTGATAATTCCCGTTGATCTTATCCGGCGCCATGAGGGTCCGTGTATTCCCCTGCCAGTCTGTGATGGTTAATGGCGTGTTCTTGGGTCCGAGGGTTCGTTGGTATGTTTTGCTGTGACAGATCAGGCAGTCCACATCTGCTGTGGTTGTATTGGTGACCTTGCCTGTTCCCGCATGGCAATTCAAACAGGCGAATTCGGAGTTGATGGGCGCTGTACAATAGGTGTTGATCTGCGTCCATTTTCCACTCCACTGCATATGTTCAGAGTGCAGGGCGCTGTCAGCCTGGCTGGTGTGACAATTAATACAGGTTTGCGGTCCGTCATAGGATGTGATGGAAGCGTGCGTGCCGTTCCCCGTCCCCGGTGTTGCAGTCGGTGGGATCGCGGTTGGAGGGATCGCAGTTGG
>CAYLOW010000324.1:0-1452 GCA_964385315.1 uncultured Anaerolinea sp. | reverse complement strand
GTTGGAGGGATCGCAGTTGGGGGAATTTCAGTAGGCGGTACTGCGGTTGGCGGCACTTCGGTTGGAGGGACCGCGGTTAGGGGAACCGCTGTTGGCGGCACTGCAGTAGGTGGAACCGCGGTGGGCACCGGGGTTTGTGTAAAAGTCGGGACGGCTGTGGACGCGGTGAAACTGCCCTTCGCGGAAAGCATTGTGATGATCCCTGAAGCCGGCACATATTTTGCTTCGATGGTATCACCGGTCTTGAGGTCCGGGTAAGCAGCACGTTTCCCGTTCCGGGTAATTTGTGTCGCCCCGGTTACGTACAGGGTCAAGCCTGTGGTGCTGTTATATGGGACAACGGTCAGGGAATTTTTAGCCGGGTCAAGCGCACTGATCTTCCCTTTGATCTCGCGCAGTTCGAGTTTTGCCTCGACGGTGCCGGACAACAAAGAGACGGGCGCATATCTGACTGTAACTGTGCTTCCCGGCAACAGCGAACCAAATGCCGCCTTCCTGCCGTTCTGTGTGATTTGCGTTGCATTATTAACGATCAGGGTCATGCCCGCGGCGCCGCCTGCCGGAAGAATGGAGAGCAGATTGTTCGCCGGATCCAGGCCGAGAATAACTCCTTTGACCTCCCGCATCTCGACCTTCGCCTGGATGCTGAGCGCGACTAGGGTCGAGTTATCATAACTTACCTCAACCTTGTCTCCTACCCGCATCTTATCGAACGCGGCGTTTTTATTCTCGCGCTTGATCTGCGTCCGGGCGCCCACGCTGATCGTGAGTACGCTGTCCGCTTTTGTCTGGATGCTGACCGTTTTTACAACCGCATCCAAACCCAGGATATACCCGCTCGTCTGGCTTTTTGCTGCGGGCACGTTCATGGGAGCCGCCGCGGTTAATGCGGGCAGGCTCAGGATCAAAATTATCTGGATCAAAAGGGAAGTTCTAAGTTTTCTCACAATTTACCTCCAATTCACACTTTTAAATAAACAGACCTGGCAATCTTTACCAGGCCTGCAAGACATAAGCGTGTTCGTCTTCATTCGGCATCCTGGCGATCGTGGCTGGTTTCCCAGCTTTAGACCCTTGGCTTTGCGTCGTCGGTTTTCACCAACTTTGCCTTTTCGATATTCTAATACGTTGACTATATCTATTTAGATAATGAATAATACCATAATTGTCATATCACATACCCCATACTTAAGTCATAGTAGGCTAAAAACTCCCTCTGAATCGGGAAAATCAGACCAAAAATAGCCCAAATTCCCCACCTGGTCATCCCCGCAAGCCCATCCGGGACAATTGCTCGACGAGAACCCTCTGATATTGTCATCTCGACGAGCGCCCTTCGAGGAGAGATCTTAATCGTGCAATGGATAAAAGATTTCTCACTGCCATTTGGAACAACGTCAGCAATTCCCGTTTTGGGTAAATACAAGGGTAGATTCGGAAATGCTTTCGTAA
>CAYLOW010000323.1:0-4881 GCA_964385315.1 uncultured Anaerolinea sp. | reverse complement strand
TCTTTTTGAACCGCCGGATGCGGACCCGCATGTCCGGTGGTGTGAGAGGGGGCGGTTAATCGCCGCTCCCTACTCGATTATTCGCCCCAGTTGCCCTCAGCCCCGTCAAATTCAAACAAGGGTTTGCCGGTGTCTGCGTCCCAAAAACGAACGATGCTTAACGCGGCTTTCGCATACCCGGCTTCCAGTGAAACCAGGGGCTGACCGGCGCCGGACCATACCAATTGGGGGTAGATCGAAAAATCCTTCAGCCCGAAAGACCGGATGAGTTTCCCCGTGTTGGTATCCCAGATGCGGATGATGCCCCCGCCGGTCGCGAGTTGATTTCCGTCCGCTGACCATGCCAGGCTGAATACCGTATTCCGGTGGGCATCGATCAGGGCGTCGCATCGATTCGTCAGCGCTGTGAAGAAACAAACCTTCCCTTCAAAATTCCCCGATGCGATCCGCTTACCATCAGGCGACCACGCAATTTGCATGAAGCCCCCGGCGCGCGGGTCGAACAGGCGCACAGCTTCATCCGTGCTGACCTTCCAACGGCGGATGCCGGAAGCCATGTCACCGGTGGCCACCAGGCGAGTCCCGTCAGGGGACCATGCGATGCTGTGCGGCGAAAGATCGTCCTGATGTGAAATCACGCCGCCGGTTTCAATTTCAAAGACACGTACCCCCATAAAGTTTAAGTTGGTCGCGAGGGAGCGGCTGTCCGGTGACCAGGCAATATCTCCGTAAATTGAATCCAGGGTGGTATCGCTGCCGGTTTGTTCAAAGACGACCTTCCACGTGGAGGCATCCCATACCATCAGGCGCGATTCCCCATACCCGGAACCATTCGGAATCAGGCTGCCTGCCGCCAGCTTTGTCCCGTCGGGTGACCAGTCCACCAGGTAGAAGCTATGGGCTTTATCCAATGTTCGCAGGCGCCTGTAGGATTTTAGGTCGTATAAGACCAGGCCCTGCGAGGTCGCAAAGGAAATGGTCTTTCCATCCGGGCTGATACTGAAAGAGCGGATGCGCTCCGGCAGCGTCGCGGCAATGACCGGCTTGGCAGCGGGGAACGGGATGGGGGTGGCCGCGCGGTAGGTTGACGTGGTGAAAACAGGCTGCGTCTTCGCCTGGCAGCCTGCCGCAACGATCAACGCCAGCGTGATGATCCAGGTACATCTGACTTTCATGAGGATTGCCTCCTTTTTGTCTGGTCAATCATAATGGATATTTGGATGGGCAGCCAAGGTTCCCTGGTCAGGCCGCCACGATTTCACACTCAGCCGCATGTGCGAACCGTGATAAGATAAAAGGGCCCGTTGCTGTATTGCATGGGTTAAAAAAACGCCCTGTACCAATGAAAAGGATAACATATGGTTAGCATCTTCAATTATGATCTGGAAGAGGCCGGTTCGCTTGCGTTAGACCCCACCCGCCGCGAACGTGTGAACATTCCAGCCGGTTCCCCGCCTGAACAGAAACCAGCCGACCGCGTCACGAATTTCCGCATGGTGTTTACCGGCTATGATGAGAAACAGGCTGTCATTGAAGCCACACGCTGCATTCATTGCCCCGAGCCGGAACCGTGCATCATTGCCTGCCCCCTTCACAATCACATCCCGAATGCCTTGCTCGCAATTGAACAGGGCCAGTACGAAGCGGCGGCCAATATTTTTCGTAACACCTCCAGCTTCCCTGAAGTGTGCGGGCGTCTTTGTCCGCAGGAGGCTTTATGCGAGGGGTCCTGCACCGTCGGCGGGTATGACCGCGCGGTCAACATCGGAAAACTCGAAGCGTTTTGCAGTGACTGGCAGCGTGAGCACAGCGGTTTCCCGGCTCCGGCCCCGGTGTCCTCCACAGGCCGGCGCGCGGCGATCGTGGGCAGCGGTCCTGCCAGCCTCGCTGTCGCGGAAGTGCTGGCCAGCCGCGGGCACGCGGTGGATGTGTATGAAGAGTGGCCGAAACCCGGGGGGCTGCTGCATTACGGCATCCCCAGTTTCAAATTGAACAAGGATATCGTCACGGCCAAAATGGCTCATCTCGAATTGATCGGTGTGAAGTTCATCTGCAGCACACGGGTCGGGCGTGACATTCAAATGGACGATCTGCGCCGGCTGTATGACGCGGTCTTTCTTGGCATCGGCGCGCCCATCGGGCACAAGATAAAACTGCCCGGCGAAGACCTGGCGGGGGTCTATCAGGCCACGGAGTTTCTGGTGCGCGGCAACCTGCCGGTGGACGATCTGCCGGAAGGGTTGAAAGGCCTGCCTGAAATTGGCAGGAACGTGGCGGTGATCGGCGGCGGAGATACATCCATAGACTGTGTTCGCACAGCGCGGCGTTTGCAGGTTCAGAACGGTTTTGCGGATGGCAGCGTGGTGGGGTATTACCGCGGCACCGAGACTGAAATGCGGGCGCGGGAGGATGATCTCCTGCACGCGAAGGAAGAGGGTGTCCAATATGATTTCCTGGCAGCGCCTGTGCGCTTCATTGGCGATGCGCAGGGTCACGTGCGTCAGATCGAAATGCAGCGCATGAAATCCAGGCCGGTGACCAAGCCCGAACAGCGGGTACCGTCCCGCATGCGCATCCCGGTCCCGGATTCAAATTTCATCATCCCGGCGGATATCGTGGTATTGGCGATCGGTTACGGCGGCGATGAGTTGATCCCGTCCAAGACGCCGGAATTAAAGACCATCAGGCCCGGTATCTTTGAGGTCGAATCCACGGCGACCGGGGTTGCCACGCTCGGCGGCGTCTATGCGGCCGGCGATGACGTGAGCGGCGCGGACCTGATCGTGAGCGCCATCGCGGCGGGGCGTCAGGCGGCGCAATCGATGGATGACTACCTGCGAAACCCGGGATCCAAATAAGATTGAGATAATATAAGACTAAAAAACGGGAGCCTTCAGGCTCCCGTTTTTTAGTCTCTTAAGTGTTTGTCAAAATCTGCGAACTTCACCCGCGCCGTCATATCCAGGTCCAGCGGTGTGACCGCCACCAGTTTCTTGATGCGCAGAATATACACGTCGGTATCTTTGGGTTCATTTTCAAGGCTCGCGCTTTGCTCGTATTCGATCGGCCCGGGTTCCTCCCACGAGGCCCGTTTGGCGGGCGTGGGTTCATAGTAGCGGCTGGGGGAAAGCCTGCCCACCTCCCACCCTGTGGCCTGCGTGGCATGGCTCGGCACTTCCACTTTGACCACGTCCACACCCCGCATGGATTTCTGTTTGAGGATCAGCCGTGCAAAGTAGGCGGTGAAATATCCGGCGATCGAAAAATCAACATCCTCTGAATGCGAAAGATGATACTGCGGATGGGTTTCAAGCGAGATCGCCAGCGCGGGGATGCCCATGGCCGCGCCTTCAAATGCCGCCCCGACCGTGCCTGAGATGGTGATGCCTGTTCCGACATTTTCACCGTAATTGATTCCCGAAACCACCAGGTCGGGTTTCTGCGGCATGATCTCCATCACGCCGTGCAGGACGGCCTGGGCCGGCGAGCCGCCAACCGCGTATACGCTCCACTCCTGCCCGTTGACCTGGACCAGTTCCTTGTGAATGATCCCGTCTGACGTGCTGGGCAGGCTGCGCCCCATGGCCGAGGATTGCTCGCGCGGCGCGGCTACGGTCACATAGCCGATCCTGGAAAGTTCACTGGCCGCGGCCCACAGGCCGGGGGATCGAATGCCGTCATCATTTGTCAGCAGGATGTTTGGTTTATTCTTTTTCATGTTCACCATTATAAACAAAAAAACGGATGCTCTCCGTTTTTTTAAACCGGTCCAAAAACGATCATCCCGCCTGCTTGCGCGGCCTGATGATCACAAAGAACAGCGGCACCACGAACACGCTGAACAACAAGACCGCGGTGGTCATGTCCCTTGTGGCGATCAAGATGACCGTCGCCGCGATGGTGTACAGGATGAAGGCGTAACACGCCAGGTAAAGCAAACGCGGCGGACGGCGCCGTCCCACCCAATGCGGTTGACGTTTGGGGAGCAGGGCGAAAAACCGCAGCACGACCGAGATCAAAAATCGATGGAACGGTGATCGTATGCGGCGAAGGGCCTCCCTCACTTTTCAGCCTTTTTGGGTTTGAACGCCTTTGCCTTTTGACTCGCTTCCTCCTGGTCAGCCAGGGCATTGATCAACCTGCCGGCGGTCTCGCGCAGGGCGGGGTCGAGCTGACTCAGTTTGAATGCCATCTCATCCACCCACGGGTCGTTGTTGGGCGGGGGCAGAATGCCGGCGGCGCGCAGGACCGACTCGGTCGGCATGCGCAGGGCGTGCGCGATGGCCTCGAGGGTCTCGGGCGAGGCGTTGCGTTCACCGCTCAGGATGCGGCTGATGACGCCCTGATCCTTGCCCATTAACCGGGAGAGCCGGGCGGCGGACATTTCCTCTTCCTTCATCTTATTTGTTAGCCAAACAGAGAATTTTGTCATAGAACAACAATTTACCACGATTCCATTTACCATGAGGATATTAAAGACTTGACTATTGACAAGCTGCAGGGAATGCATATAATGGGTATTGTCAGAAGGCAAGTATGATTGGTCGATATGTAAATCAAAAAGGAGACGCATATGACATCCAGGTATTGGATCAAACTCTACATTGAGATCCTGGACGACCCAAAAATGGGCAAGATGCCCGACTGGTTATTCCGGCGCGCGCTGGAACTGTTCCTGCTGGCGGGCGAGACCGGGGATGACGGCCTGCTGCCGTCCGCGGCGGATATCGCCTGGCGGCTGCGGATCATGAAACCAAAATTGACCCGGGCGCTGTCGGCCTTATCCCTGGCCGGGGTGGTGCATGAAACACCGAAGGGCTGGGTCGTTACGCATTTCAGCGACAGGCAAAGCCCGTCCCCTGTTACGGACCGCGTGCGTGA
>CAYLOW010000322.1:0-4889 GCA_964385315.1 uncultured Anaerolinea sp. | reverse complement strand
AGATCAATGTCCCGGTAACGATTGATGGCCTGCAGATTGAACCGGGCGACCTGCTACACGGCGACCCGAACGGGGTCGCCAAAGTCCCGGCTGAAATCGCTGCCCAAACCGCCGAAATGGCCTTGAAAATCCGCCAGGAAGAGGGCGAACTGCTGGCCTTCATAAATGGACCCGATTTTTCAGTGGAAGGTTTCATTCAGAAAAAATTTACCCACTAAGCTACACTTTCACCGAATCCAGCCCTTACCTGAATGTGACCTACAAATATAGCCTGACTGCCCCGCATATCAGCAAAGCGGTCATGGAAGTGGTCGCGCGCCGCAGAATATTAGCGCCTACTTAGTTCCTTCTGGCATTAGCCTTTTACAATGGAGAGCACAATGTCTATTTCAGCCCAAACTGTATCAACAACTGTTGACGAGTCCGTTTTCGAATATTGGGAAAAAACCAAAGACCTGATCGACCAACTCATCGATGTGATGCTGAACTACCGCCAAAGCGGTCACCCCGGTGGCTCGCGCTCCAAGGTGCACATGCTGGTTTCATTGATGCTCAGCGGTGCAATGCGCTGGGATATTCGTCACCCCGAAAAATGTTTTGGTGACCGTTTTGTATTGGGTGCAGGGCACACCGTTCCACTTATTTATGCCACACTGGCCGTTTTGAACGAAGCCCTGCGGATTAAGTTCGAGCAAACCGGTAACCCCAAATATAAACTACCTGAACGCGAACGAACCCTGTTTTGGGAAGATTTACTTGGCTTTCGTCAGCATCGCGGGCTTTCGGGTCACGCTGAAATGGAAGGCAAGACCCTCTTTCTAAAATTCAACACCGGTCCTTCGGGGCATGGCGCCACCGCCGCTGCCGGGGAAGCCCTGGCTCTGAAACGTGCCGGGGCTCAGGGCATAAAGGTCTTTGTAATGGAAGGCGAAGGTGGACTGACACCTGGTGGTGTTTCGGAAACGATGAACTCGGCCTGGGGGCTGGCTCTGGACAATCTATATTTCCTGGTGGATTGGAATGACTATGGCATCGACGCTCCCCCCATTAGCTGTTCAGTTTATGGTTCCCCGGTAGATTGGTTTGCCCCGCATGGCTGGCGCGTTTTTGGCACATCACAGGGCAGTGAGTGGGCAGATATCACCGAAACCCTGTTGCACATGGTCGGTTCCGAAAACCCCCAACGACAACCTTCGGCAGCATGGTTCAAGACTCGTAAAGGGCGCGGCTATCTCAAGTACGATAACGGCTCGCACGGCATGCCTCATAAAATGAATTCGGAGCCTTTCTGGGAGACCAAGCGTCCCTTCGCCGAGAAATATGGCGTTGTTTTTAAGAACTTTGGCGGTGACGCCCCTGTCGACTCCCCCAGCCGGCTTGCTGAATTTGAAGCCAATTTGCAGGTGGTTATGGATGTTCTGCGAAATGACCAGGCTTTGGTGGATTACCTAGCAGACCGATTGGTCGCGCTCGGGGAGAGTGTCCCGCTTGAAATAACCAGCCTGCGCCTGGGGCAGCGCGGCAACCCATTTGCTGACACCCGTTTATTCGACTATAAAAACTATCCGGAAGACTTGTACCTGAAACCGGGCACATCTGCGGCAAACCGGACCGGCCTCGCCAAGTGGGGCGCGTGGATAAATGCCTTTGGCGCAAAAGAATATGGACGACCAATTTTCCTGGCCGCATCCGCCGACCTGTCCGGTTCCACGAACCTGGCTGGTTTTGCAGAAAAGTATGCCGATTTTGCAGGGTATGGCTGGTACGAGCGCTTTGGCACAGACGAGGGAGTGCTACTTCCTCAGGAAATCACCGAATTTGCCAACGCGGGCATCATGGCCGGGTTGGCCTCGGTCAATTTCGCAAAAGATCCGGAAAAAGAATTCGAGGGTTTTTGGGGCGCATGTTCCACTTATGGCTCCTTTTCCTATTTGAAATACGGCCTGATGCGCCTGTACAGCCAGTTGGCGCAGGACTGTCAATGGAAAATGGGTAAACTACTTTGGATCGCCGGTCATTCCGGCCCGGAGACCGCTGAAGACAGTCGCACTCACTTTGGCATCTACTCTCCAGGAGTCACCCAACTGTTTCCGCAAGGACACATCATCAACCTGCACCCTTGGGAATACAATGAAGTTCCGGTGTTGTTGGGGGCGGCCTTTGCCCAGTCCGCGCCAATTGTGGCATTACATCTCACCCGCCCACCGGTCGAAATCCCCGATCGGGCCGCGCTAGGCATGCCCTCGCACTTTGAAGCAGCCCGGGGAGCTTATATCTTGCGCGATTATCGACCCGGCTTGCCGCGTGCAGGCGTTATCATTGTCCAGGGCACAAGCGCCGTCGCCGGAATCATCAAACTGTTGCCTCAACTCGATGAACGCAGACTAAATGTTAAAATTGTGTGCGCCGCCAGCCCGCAATTGTTCGCCCTCCAAACAGACGAATATAAATATAAGGTACTCTCCCTTGCCGATCGCCTTGACTCAACGGTCATCACCACCCAGGCGCGCTGGCTGATGCACGATTGGCTCTTCAACAAAACGGCTGAGGCCTACGCTCTCTCTGCCGACTGGGATAATCGCTGGCGCACGGGCGGCACAGTTGATCAAGTATTGGAAGAAGCGCACCTTTCTCCAAACTGGCTACTGGCTGGTATCGAACGCTTTGTCAATGAGCGCGCCCAACGACTGGATGGTATTCAAGCTTCATTGGATGCTGCACGTTCATTTTCTACGTGAGGAGAATAACATGGAAAATCCCTATGCCAGACAACTAGTGGGTAAAAAATGAAAATCGCGTTGTGCTCGGGATCTTTCAAGCCCGAAGTAAATAATCACACCTGTACCATTTATGATATTTTGACCATTGCAGAAAAATATGGATTTTCAGGCCTGGAAGTGCGTGAAGACCTCCTGAATAACAAACCCGCTGATTTGCCGCAACTGAAGAAACTTGCTGCGGAGAAGGGTATTGAGCTTATCTATGCATACGTGAACTGGCCGGTGAACAAGGATGTCTTGGCAATGCAAGAGAATGCTCCGACTCTTATCCAACGAATGGATGAGGCAGTTGCGCTGGGCTCGGGTTTGTTAAAAACAGGTTTCGGTCCGGTAGACGATCTTGATGAACTGAGAAGTGCCCATTTTAAGGTGCTTGAAGGGTTGACTGAAGCAGCTGAAACAAGAAATATCACGCTGTGCCTGGAAAACTCAGATAAGCCATCCGGCTCGGATGCCTCTACAATTCGGGATGTCGTTGCCAGGGTCAATTCTGCCTCTTTGCAGATCACCTATGATGCTGGCAATTTCGCCATCGCAGGTAAGAATCCGGTGGCAGCATTGGAAACAATGCTGGAACACATCGCCTACGTTCACTTGAAGGATGTAAAGAAAGGTGAAACGGTAAACACGTACATAGGAAACGGGGATGTGGATTATGCCGCGATTTTCCGGATTTTACAGGCTGGCGGATATCGTGGATGCGGTTGTTTTGAATTTTCCATGAACACAGGTAAATTGGTTGAGCTCGAAAAGAGCTTCAAATACTTGAGAGAGAAAGAATGGGTCTAAAATTTGATGGGGTCGCCGCGATTTTGCTCACCCCCTTTGATGAGTCCGGCGATATCGACGTTGGATCGCTTCACCAACTGGTCAGGTGGTACCAGTCCAATGGGGTCGCAGCCATTGTCACCCCGGCTGTGGCAAGCGAGGTGGATAAACTCTCCCTAACTGAACGAGAGTGGGTTGTGGCTGAAACCGTCTCGGCTGCAGATGGGAAAGTTCCCGTTGTGGGGGGTGTGTTGGGGGATAATGGTACCGAGGCAGCCCGCCTGGCTGAATCTGTCATGAAAGCAGGTTGCGTGGCGGTGATGTGCCGGGCGCCGGGACACATTCTTGATGATGCCGAAAAGTTGCTGGCCTACTTTACAACCATTGCCAGCGCCGGGATGGAACGCCTAATCATCCAGGATTTATCCTTTCGCGGCGCAGGACTCGAACTCGCCCTGATTTTGAAACTGTACAACAGCCTCCCGGCCTTTCGGGACATCAAAGTCGAAGTTGAGATGACCAACTACAAAGCCACCCAACTCCTCGATGCGACCGGGGGGCAACTGCATATCTGGAGCGGCTGGGCGCTGCTCCAGATGCCCGAAGCGCTGGATCGCGGCGTGCGCACCTTTTGCCCATCGGCATTCCACAAACCTTTCGTGCAGATCAGCCGGGCATACTTTGCTGGCGACCGCCCGAAAGCAATGGAGATGTTTGACACTATTCTGCCCTACCTGGCCTGGAGTCGGCAAAACAGCGATATCAACCTGCAACTCCTGAAACGGTTTTGTGTACAGCAGGGGGTGATCACCAGCATCAAAATGCGGGAACCTGTCCACCCCTTTGACCGATATCACGAAGCCTATGCCAGTGAACTGATCCAACGGATGCTGGCATGGCAAAATGACCAGGAATACCCCAGTGAGTCTTGATTAAACAAAAAAGCGCCGCCAAACAGTCTGGCGGCGCTTTGCTTTATTTCAAACTAACCTGCCACCGCTTCCCTGAATGACTGGCACAATTGGATACTGCCATCTAGCAAAATATCCAGGTCGCTGGAGCCGGAGAGCAGGAGAATGCCGTTCTGACTCCAATGTTTGATGGCTTTCAGGTCGCCGACATGCAACCCGGCGATGACGTTATGTCGTTTGCAAGCCGCCACCACTTTTTCAACCGCTTTGATCATCAACGGGTTATCCATCTTCATAGAAATCCCCAGCGAGACTGATAAATCACCGGGACCGATCAGGGCGACATCCACTCCCGGTGTTGAGATGATTTCATCGACATTTTCCACGGCACTTTTACTTTCAATTTGGATGATGAGCAGGTTCTCACGGT
>CAYLOW010000321.1:0-4893 GCA_964385315.1 uncultured Anaerolinea sp. | reverse complement strand
CACAGAGGGATATGTTGGACATGGTGACGAATATATGTATGACCGGTTATACATATTCATCTGCAAATACGGAGCGGAAGTGTTAAGGGGAAGTTTTTGGTAAATACACTTCATATTTATTAAATCTTTTGACTTTATATTCAATATTGGAGTTTGGTACCGTTTCTTTTAATTTCACCACAAATACCGCATTAGGGTCACTAATACAATCCGAAAGCTTGAATCGAAACGATTTCAAGGTTCTTGGGGTTCTGGCGGGGTCAAGCGGATAGGCGGGAGGGAGAATCCATTCGATCTCATTTAAGTATTCTGACGGATGGAATTTTTTCACAAACAGGACGTAGATATATGCAAATCGTGTTTGTTCACTTATGCAAATTGAAGATACATTGTTTCCACCGGCATATTGAATGGCTGGAATAAATCCTGCATTGAATACTTCGCTGGCTTTCTTCTCGTAATTATCTCCATGGTAAGCCAGGGTGAAGAAGATAAAAGCGATGGATAATAAAATCAGTGTGGCAGGAGTTGTATATTTCAAGATATTGTCGAGATAGCGTAATCCAAAGACCATATAAAGTAAGATGGGGATGAAGATCAAATTAATTCGGGTCAGGTTGACGGGGTGAACGATACCAATCAACGAGGATGAGATAAACCATGCGAGGAGAAGCCAGTGTTCAAAAATATTTTCTCGCAAGTTCCATAATGATTTCATGAAATAAAATAATCCCAATGCCGCGAGAGGGAAAGTTATTTTGTAAAAATATCCGTAGGAATTCACGAAATTCCATGCAAAATCATCCTCCTGGGTCCAAAGAAGCTTAATCATGATGGTAATATTTTTTACAACGTCTTTTAATGGCTCTTTTTCAAATACAGCGGCCAGGGATTCGTACCTTGCTTCCACAGGCAATCTTGGTACAGAAATACTTCCAATGTGGATCGTGTTTAACTTAAAGGTGTTGACTAGAACGAAAAGAGCTATTGGCAGACTTAATACAAAAAATAGCAATATCCCTGAAATAATATATTTCTTTTTTATTTTCTTGTAATAAATGGCTGCTGGAATTCCAAGCAGCAGAAATACAGGTATTGCAACGTATGCCGTACCATAAGCATATAGACAAAGGGCAAAAAAGATGGATGCAGGGATAAACAAAACACCTTTTTTCTCTGCAGCCAAAAATAAGGCAAAGCCTGCCAAAAACATAAACGGTAAAATGTTTGATTCAACCGCCCAGCGGGTGTTTACTATGTTCCATGGCGAGACAGCCAGAAAAAACATGGATATCAAACCATATTTTTCACCAAATAATCGTTTTCCAACATAATACATCAATGGCAGGGATAAAATACCCGAGAGCATCATGGGGAACCTGATGGATTCTGTATTAAGCCCGTTTACTGCGATGAAGGGAGTGATCATGTAGGCATACAGGGCATTTTGACCGCTGCCCCAGGAGATTAGATGGACAGGATAGGATATTCCGTTTCTATCCATTCCATATTTGAAAAGGTAATAAGATTCCACTCCAATTGAGGCTTCGTCCGGATTTAACCCGGGTGGTGTCCTGCCAAAATCCCATGTTCGGGCGAATACTCCAACAGTTAAAATGGCGAGAAATATCCATTGAGGTTTAATAAATATTGGATATAAGCTTGATAAATGTTTGATGGCTATATTTCTGCGTGGCATTTTTTTCCTTGATCAGCGGATCTCGAATTTAAAAAATTGTACTACAGGAAAATGACAGTCCAAAAGTCAGTTTTATTGAAATCTTGTCTTGAATTAGAATTACCTCATGACCATCCCCCCCGACTTTCTCCAGGAATTAAAAACACACTTCACAGGTGACCTGCGGTTTGACGCCGCATCCCGGGTCTTATACTCCACCGACGCTTCGATGTACCAGATCGAACCGTTGGGCGTTGCCATTCCCAAAACGCAGGATGATCTGCAATCCGCGGTGGAGCTTGCCGCGAAGTACAAAATTCCCATCCTGCCGCGCGGGACGGGTTCTTCACTCGGCGGGCAGGCGATCGGCAAAGCGCTGATCCTGGATTGTTCACGCCATTTGGATTCGATCCTTGAGATCGATCCTGAGTCACGCACCGCCATCGTTGAGCCTGGCGTTATCCTCGCTGACCTGAATCGGGTGGCGGCAAAATCAGGCCTGATGTTTGGCCCCGATCCTGCTTCGGCGGAGCGCGCCACCATGGGCGGAGTGATCGGCAATAATGCTACCGGAGCGCATTCCATTTTATACGGGATGACAGCGGATCATTTGATCACTGCAGATGTGATCCTTGCGGATGGCTCACTTGAAACATGGGGAATGATGGCGCCTTCCAACGTTGAACATCCCGGCCCCTTTATAAATGCGGTTTTGGATGTTCGTGTGAAATACGCGGATCTGATCAAGCAGAAATTCCCAAAATCATGGCGAAACTCAGCCGGGTACCGGTTGAATTATTTGCTGCCCTGGAGCCCATCAGCGCCATCACACTGGTATCAAAACAGTGCGTATCCCCCGGCATATTCTCATCAGACATCAACAGCAAACCTGCCGCCAATGGGTGAAGCATTCAACCTTGCATCTTTACTGGCAGGCAGTGAAGGTACGCTTGCTGTCATGCGCCGCGCGAAGGTTAACCTTGTTCAGAAACCAAAGCATACCATTCTCGGGGTGCTTGCCTACAACAGCATAGCCGAAGCCTGTGATGACGTGCCCCGTCTCTTGGAATTTCAGCCAAGCGCCGTGGAGTTGATTCCCCGGATGATCATCCGCCAGGCGCGCAGCATTACCGCTTATGCGCGCCAGATGGGCTGGATGACGGGGGACCCCTCTGCAGTATTGGTCGTTGAATTCAGCGGTGATCAACCAGCTGAACTGCGGGAGTCGGTTCGACGCATTGGCGCTGTTATGACAATTGCCGAAACAGCTGAAGAACAGGCCCGCGTTTGGAATGTCCGCAAGATGGGATTGGGGATCCTCGATTCACGTCCGCAATCGGCAAGACCCGCCGCCTTTATCGAAGATTGCGCTGTGCCGGTGAATCGGCTTGGTGAGTTCGTGCGGGAGATCGATCGTATCCTTGCTGATCACCACGCAGAGGGCGGGATTTATGCGCATGCCTCCGCCGGTTGTTTACACATCCGCCCAATTTTAGATCTGCAGCATGGTGAAGGGGTTCGCGCGTTACGCAGCATTGGTGAGTGTGTGCTGGCGTTAACCCTGAGTCTCGGCGGCTCGATGAGCAGTGAACACGGGGACGGCATCGTTGCAGGGGAGTGGGTTGAAAAAACCTATGGAGTGGAAATCACAGAAGCCATGCGCTCCATTAAACGCGCCGCCGACCCGGATAATATTCTGAACCCTGAAAAAATGTTTAACGCACCGCCGATGGATACGCACCTGCGCTTCGGGGCGGATTACGATGCTGAAGCCTGGCCATCCGCTTTGCATTTTGAACATACCCGCGGTTTGGCTGGTGCCATTGAGCACTGCAATGGCCAGGGGGTGTGCCGGAAGACAACGGGAGTGATGTGCCCCTCATTTCAAGCCACACGTGACGAAAGAAACTCGACCCGCGGCCGTTCAAATTTATTACGGGCATTGATCATGGATCACGGAACAGTTCCGATGAGCGATGTCTATGCCGCTCTTGACCTCTGCCTTGCATGTAAAGGCTGCACCTCCGAATGTCCAAGCGGTGTGGACATGCCGAAGTTGAAGTATGAATTTACCAATGAGTATTTCAAATCCCACCGCCGGCAGCTGCGCGATTATCTGTTTGGTTATTTTCACGTAGTGTCAAAATATCTCTCTCCGGTGGCTCCACTGGCAAATGCCTTTATGAAAATGAACTGGTCACGCAAGGTCATTGCCCGTGTAACAGGAATTACGGACAAGAGGCCATTTCCTGTTTATGCTGCCCGTAGGTCACCCAAAAAACGCGATAACCACGCCGGGAAAAAGGTGATCTTTTTATCCGATGTCTTCTCCCGCTACCTTGAACCCGAAGTAGAGCGGGCCGCATTCAATATTTTGCATGCAGCAGGCTACGAGCCGCTGATCCTGCCGGTAATTGGTGCTGGGACATCACTGCTCTCCAAGGGATTTATCGAGCCTGCGCGTAAGTATGCAGAAAAAGTCCTGAATGAGATCCAAGCCCTGGATCCCGACCATGTTTTATGTGTGGTGGGCTGCGAACCGCCGGAAATATACTGTCTCAAGCATGAATATTCATCTCTGCTGCCAGATCGTCATGCAGAAATTGAATCGCTCAAAGAACGGATCTGGGTGTTGGATGAATTTGTGTTGCGTGTAGTAGAACAAAAACTGCTGGATTCAAATACCCTGCTCTCCAAAATACTGGCAGACATCCAGGGACGTGACCCCGTGCTGCGAAAGAAACTCACTTTTCACCCGCACTGCCACCAGCGCGCAGAAGGGCTTGCTGATGATGGTCTGCCCACAGGATCTGCTGCAACCTTGGAAATGCTGCGGGTGTTCGGTTACAAAGTGGACGTGATCGACTCGGGTTGCTGCGGCATGGCTGGCACCTTTGGCTACGATGCCGAGCATTATGAACTTTCAATGCTGGTGGGGGAATTGAAACTTTTACCGCAGATTAGGGAGATGAGCAAGGCAGCGGGGTTCGAAATTGCCTCTTCCGGTTCGGCTTGCAGGTTACAGATCAAGCACGGTACCGGAGTCGATGCTGAACATCCACTTGTACTTGTGGCAGGGTGTTTAAATTTATGACAAACGGTTTGAGTTGACCGTTTCACAACCTGCCCGCGGAGAAATTCAGGCAAGAATATTATTCCATTAAAACGAAAAGGAACTTTCGATTGGTTTATCCAAAGTTCCTTTTTGTATTGAT
>CAYLOW010000320.1:0-4908 GCA_964385315.1 uncultured Anaerolinea sp. | reverse complement strand
AAGCGGCGGTTTTTACCGCCTTCCGCCTTCGGCGGCTAAAGCAGTCTGTGACAATAAATATGTCAGGATAATTATTGATCTTGCAGGTGAATGAATGCATGCACGCATGCATTCATGGTTTTGAGTATACTTGGATTGAGGGAATCTAATTAATCCAGCCCTGAAAAATCCTGTGGCGTTCCCAATGACAATATGGCCACTCCTTCAGCAATGCGTTTGACCAACCCGCCAAGTACCGTGCCCGCCCCGATCTCAATAAATGTATCAATTCCACTTGAGGTCAAATATTTTATAGACTCTGTCCAGCGTACGCGGGATTGCATTTGAGCAATGATGTCAGCCCGGGCAGCTTCCCCATCCACAAGAGGCTGGGCGTGTACATTACCGATGACAGGGATTCGTGGATGAGAAAAATTTACCGTGGCAACCGCATCATTCCATTCTTGCTGAATTGGATCCATAAGAGATGAATGTGCTGCGACAGAAACTGACAAGGGTATAACCCGTTTCGCTCCTGCTATTTTCGCGCCCGCCAAAGCCCGCTCCACTGCCGGCTTTGAACCAGAGATTACCACCTGCCCAGGACAATTATCGTTGGCAACTTGCACTACTTCTTCCGTACTGCTCGCATCTACACAAATTTTTTCAAGAATGGGTATGTCCAGGTTTAGAATGGCTGCCATTCCACCTGATGCGAGTCCTCCAGCACGTTTCATCAATTCTGCACGTTTACGAACAAGGCGCAAGCCAACATCAAAAGAAAAAGACCCTGCAACAACAAGTGCGGAAAGTTCGCCGAGCGAATGACCTGCCAAAGCGGCAGGTTGGGACCCGGGGAAAAGATGTGCGAACACACGATAGGATGCAACCGAGTGGACAAATAATGCCGGTTGGGTGTTAACGGTATCATTAAGTTCTTCAGCTGTGCCATCCATCATTAATTTGGATAATGCGAAACCCAGGGTTGAATCTGCCTCTTCAAAAGTGAGCGCGGCAACGTCGTATTGCTGGACAAGATCTTTACCCATGCCTACGAATTGAGAGCCTTGACCTGGAAAAATAAAAGCCGTTTTTAGTAAATTGAATTTCATAAAGCCTCCAACCCATTAAAACACAAATGGATCGTGAAAGTCACGACCCATTTTATTGAAAAACCCGGACGCCTGCCTACTCAGCAGATTTCTTATCTTTTTTGACCTGAACAACTTCACGACCGTTATAAAAGCCGCATTTTGGACAAACAGTGTGCGGAAGGCGCATCGAGCCGCAGTTTGAACACGCAACGGTATTCACTGCAGTTAAGGCATCCTGTGAACGGCGGCGGTCACGGCGTCCCTTGGAATGTTTACGTTTTGGATGTGGGGTCATTGGTACTTTCTCCTTTTACATGCATCAGACGGGCCAGGTGCGCCCGTCTGTTTGATTACAAACTTTTAAGCGGTGGAATTATATCTGGAGGAAGCGATAGCGTCAAGGAAAATTAGTCGTCGAAAATTAGTCGTTCATAATTTGAAAGACATAGTAAAATCACTTCATGGAAATTCAAATTGCTGTATCAAAAATAAATAAATATGCTGTTTCTGAGAGTGGAGATACGCTCGAAGTAGTGGAACGCCCGACAGGCGGAGTTTCCGTTGTACTGGCTGATGGTCAAACTAGCGGGCGCGGCGCCAAGGCTGTATCTCAGTTGGTTGTTCGTAAAGTAATTGGTTTGTTGGCAGAAGGGGTCCGTGATGGCGCAGCAGCGCGCGCTGCATCTGACGCCCTATTTGTCGATAAAGCCGGCAAAGTCACATGTACGTTAAACATAGCCTCAGTGGATTTGCATAGTAGAACGATAGTGCTTACTCGCAACAATCCTGTACCTTTGTTTATATGCCGGGACGAGCAAATTGATTCGCACAGTGAGGATAGCGCTTCGCTTGGAACATCGCGCAATGTGCGCCCCATAATCACCGAGCTTGAAATCCAAACCGGGTTAACAATTGTAATTTTCACCGACGGAGTCAGCCACGCGGGCGAGCGGCGAGGACAACCCATGGATGTAGGCGAGACGATCCGCTCCATTATTGAGGACCAAGATCCGACTCCGCAACAACTTGCTGATGCCCTCCTGGCACATGCTATAAGCCTGGACGATAATCGTCCCGCAGACGATATCAGTGTTCTTGTATTAAAGGTATCTACACGCACAGGGGACGACGTCAGGCGCATGAGCGTCCGGCTTCCAATCAATGGCTAAAATGATCAAGCACCATTCTGGTACAAGCAAACACCGCTGGCGACGATTTCAAGCATCCATCAGAGACACAATAATTTTGTTGCGGGAATTCCGCAGTCCATTATTATGGTTCTCCATAGCAATTCTTGGCGGCGGTATTCTTTATGATTTCTTTTCCAGGTTATTCAACGAACCCGTAAACAGCATGGCAGAGTCGATATATACCATTCTGACTCTCACCTTCTTACAACCTCCAAATCGTAATTTTCCGAACCACATTGTTTTACAGTTATTTCATTTTTTTATGCCCGTCATCGGCATTGTTGTGCTTGCACAGGGATTGGCAGATTTCGGAAGTCTGCTTTTCAATCGTCGCGCACGCAGTAAGGAATGGGAAATGGCAGTCGCATCTACATTTAAGAAACACATAATCCTTGTTGGACTTGGCCACCTCGGCTATCGAATCGCACTTCGATTACATGAAATGGGAGAACAAATCGTGGTGCTTGAATTCAACGCGGACACAGACACAATTGGCGTAGCCCGCAACCTGGGCATCCCTGTCATACAGGATGATGCTACCCGACCCATCGCATTGGAAGGCGCAAATGTTAAGGATGCCCGGACGATTATTCTCGCCAGTCAAAACGATGCCATGAATCTCCAAATTGCGTTAAAAGCACGAAGTATCAACCCAAAGATCAACGTTGTGGTAAGAATATTCGATGACGACTTTGCGCACGCGCTACAGGAGCAATTTGGATTTATCGCCCTCAGTGCCACCGAAATGGCCGCGCCGGTTTTTGCTGCTGCGGCTGCAGGGGTAGATGTCACCAATCCCATTTCTGTTGAAGGACAATTGCTCAGTCTCGCACGTCTCGTCACTTCGGAAACAGCACCCTTTGCAGAAAAAACCATTGGGTACGTAGAGGACAACTACCATCTCAACGTGGTACTTCTCCGCCACGACCATCACTCGGAAATGCACCCGTCCGACAAAATCGTCATTCACCGAGGTGATACACTTGCCGTGTTAGGGGGAACGGAAGAATTAAGTCGACTTCTGCATGACAATGAATAACAATGATAAAAAACCATTTGTCGGCGTAGTCGGACCCTGCGGTTCAGGTAAATCCACATTAATCGCCGGCCTGGAAGGAAATGGGTATCATTGCCGGCATATCGCACAGGAACATTCCCACGTAAAATATATGTGGAAACACATAACCAATCCAGATGTCCTTATTTTTCTGGATTGTTCCTATGAAAATTCCACTTCACGCAGAAAACTTAATTGGCTTCCAAGTGATCATGAGGAACAATTGCGCCGTCTTTCTCATGCCCGCGAACACGCCAATATCATCATAGATACAAATTCATTAACACCCGAGGAAGTACTTGCTCAATCTCTGGAGTACTTAATTAACTATTTCAAATAATTTCAGATCCCTTTAATAATGATTATAATCACGTTATAAGTCTCCCAATTAGGTTAGCCTATCTTGGAAAACAAAAGGTTGGCAAATCAAATCGAGAAATGGATATAGCCGTAATGATTTAATGGGAGTATAATGGCTTTCGCGCCAGCCACAGGCTGGCATTTTCGTGCATGGAGTGAGAAATCATATGCGTAATAAAAATAGTTGGTTGGCTGTAATAGCTCTACTGGTGGTTTTTTCCCTTTGGGTAGACTTAAGTAAAAATCTGATCGTCTATAGCCCATTTAGCGACAAGCCTCTTGTAGAACGAAATGTTGACACAAAGTTAGGCCTCGACCTGCGGGGCGGCCTTCAGGTGTTGCTTGAAGCGGATGTTCCCGCCACGACAACCGTCACATCTGAGGATCTTCTCAATGCAAAGAATATTTTGCAGAATCGGGCAAACGCCCTTGGTGTGAGTGAAGTTGTTATGCAGACAGCAGGTGACCGTCGTATTGTCGCAGAATTCCCGGGTGTAACTAATCCCGAAGAAGTGGTTACTGCTTTAAAGCAGACGGCCTTGCTGGAATTTGTAGACATGGGTACAACACCTGTTCCTGAAGGGACGACAATTCAAACCGATTTCGGAGTGGAAAATGCACCGACGACAACATCCAGCGGAGAAACAATTTACCATACTGTGATGACCGGCGCCGGCCTTCAGACTGCCTCTGTAACAAGAAGCGAGACCGGGGAATATGCTATATCTTTTGTTTTAAAGTCTGACACAAAAGATATTTTCGGAGAATACACAACAACCCATCAAAAGCAGTACCTGGCAATTGTTCTCGATAAACAGGTCATTTCTGCCCCGATCATCCAAAGCCCGATCACGGATGGTAATGGGCAAATATCAGGGAAGTTCACACAGGCTGAAGCAAATACGCTCGCTGTACAACTTCGTTCGGGTGCATTACCCATCCCGATCAAGGTGGTTGAAAGCCGTACTGTTGGACCAACGCTCGGTGAAGAAAGTTTGCGTAAAAGCGTTATTGCCGGCCTCATCGGATTGGCAGTCGTGATACTTTTTATGGGAATCTATTATCGATTGCCCGGTATCGTAGCCGACCTGGCTTTGATCTGCTATGCTTTATTTACCCTGATGTTATTCAAATTGATTCCCGTGGTGCTAACACTGCCTGGAATTGCCGGCTTCATCCTAAGCGTGGGCATGGCCGTTGATGCAAATGTGTTGATCTTTGAACGTCT
>CAYLOW010000319.1:0-4923 GCA_964385315.1 uncultured Anaerolinea sp. | reverse complement strand
TTTGCTTCTGCGCGCCGATAGGGCCTTATATGATGCCAAGCAAGCCGGGCGCAATTGCACAATGGTCTATAAATCAATAACGAGCGCTACCTGATGACTTCCAGGCAATTCACCCTGAAAAATACGGCAGCCCACAATCATGAATTCTTGTAATCGAATATGAAATGCTTGTCTTATGTATGCCTTGACCCAGCCAGCGTTTTTCCCACGGGTGCGTAGATGGAGACTCACATGAATGGTGATGTACTTCTTAGTCTGGTAATTAATACAGCGCTTTTACTGGCGCTGGTTGTTCTGTACGAGACCATCCCGCAGCATAAGACCATCCGCTCACGCTTCCTCGAAATATTCACCGGATTCCTGGTTGGCTCGGTTGGGCTGTCGGTGATGCTGACACCCTGGCATTATTCAGACGAGGTGATCTTTGATACACGCTCGATCCTGCTCAGTATTACCGGGCTCTTCTTTGGGGGCATTCCCACCGGCATAGCCGTCTTGATGACCGGCGCATTGCGCCTCTACCAGGGCGGAGACGGCGCCTTAATGGGTATATCTGTCATCCTGTCTTCTGCCGGCCTGGGACTACTTTGGAGATATTTCCTCAGGTTTAGAAAGAGAACACCCGCGTGGTATGAACTCTACATCTTTGGTGTGATCGTCCACCTCGTTATGCTCCTGTGTACAAATTTATTGCCGCACGAGATCGGTCCCGTTGTATTGAAAAAAATCGCCCTGCCGGTCATGTTGATCTACCCGATCGGCACGGTCCTGTTGGGACAAACACTGATCCGGCGTAACCAGCGTACCCAGTTGGAACAAGCCTTACGCACGGGTAATGCGCGCTTCCGTTCCCTGTTTGACAATTCCCCCATTGCCATTTGGGAGGAAGACTTCTCATTGGTAAAAGAGCAAATTGACATTTTACGCCGGGCAGGCGTAACAGACTTTAAGGGATATTGGCAGGAACACCCGCAGGAAATTGGCAGACTGGCAGGGTTAATCCAAATAGTCGAGATCAATCTGGCAAGTGTAAAACTTCTTGGGGCCGAGAACAGGGAACAGATCAAAAGAAACCTACCCGAGTATTTCATAGAAGAATCCCTGGCGGTTTTTGAAGATGAGCTGACCGCCCTGGCAGAGGGAAGGACAGAGTTCAAATGTGAGATTCCCGTTCGGAATATACGCGGGGAGCGAAACATTCTTGACTTGACCCTGACCGTTCAGCCCGGCTGTGAAGAGACTCTGGAACGGGTCTTGCTCTCTTTCCTGGATATCACTGAGCGCAAACAGGCTGAGGAGGAATTGCGCAGGAATGAGGAAAAGTTCCGCAATCTTTTCAATAATTCTGAAGTGGGTATGTTTAGAACCCGGCTGGATGGCTCGGAAATTCTGGAATTCAATGAAAAATATCTCCAGATTGTTAATTACTCTCATGAAGAGTTAAGAGATTTGCCATCAAGGAACCTTTGGGCAGATCCTGGTGAACGTGATCGGATGGTTCAGTTGCTCAATGTTGAAGGTCGGGTTACGAATTTTGAGTGCGGGATATTGAACAAACAAGGAGAGACGAGAAGATGCATCATGTCTACCCGGTTATATCCAGACACTGGCATCCTTGAAGGTTCCATCCAGGACATTACGGAGCGCAAGCAGGCAGAGATGGAACGCCAGACGCTTCTGGAAATTATGCAGGGACTGGTTGTTACCAAAGACCTGCATGATTTTCTGGGCCTCGTCCAGCATTCCATTGCCAACGTGATCTACGCAGAAAATTTCTTTGTGGTTTTGTACAATAAAAACACAGATTTGTTTGAAGAGGCCTATTCGGTAGATAAGTTTGATCCGCCCAGTGGTCCCTTGCGGCTTGAAAAAAGCATTTGCGCTTACGTCTTTCAAAACGGAAATCCGGAATTGATGACGCAAACACGTTTTGACGAGTTGGTTGCCCAGGGTGAAGTGGAGCTTGTTGGAACAAGCTCGCTCTCCTGGCTGGGAGTACCACTAAAAACATCCAGGGAAACCATTGGCGTGATGGTGGTGCAGGATTATGAAATCCCCAATCGTTATTCAGAACGTGATGTTAATTTCCTGGCCTCCATTGCCACACAGGTGGCAATAGTTGTCGAGCACAAACGGACAGAGGAATTATTTCGTCAACAAAGCGAACAACTCAGGCTTTTATACGAAACAAGCCAGCGAATAAATCGCACGCTTGATTTGAATGAAATCTATCAAGCGATCTGCGATTTTATGTCCACCGTTGCGGTTAATAACTCCTTGGCAATTTCATCCTTTGACCCTGAAACACAATTGATTACCTGTAGTGCCTATTGGATGAAAAATAGCTGGCTGGACACGAGCCTTTTTCCACCACTGCCACTCGAAGAGGAAGGGAAAGGCACACAAAGCAACGCGATTCGCACAGGTCAGGCTCATCTGATCAATGACTTCCAGGCGTTGATGAAAACAGCTCAGTCCAAATACTTTATCAACGAAGAGACAAATGAGGTGGCCCAAGAAAGCCTTCCAGATGAAGATGTCACGCGTTCGGCGTTGATTGTTCCGCTTAAAAGGGGGGAGAAAGTTACAGGGGTGATCCAGGTAACGAGTTATCGCCTGAATGCTTATACCGAAAGCCAGTTGAAATTGCTGGAGGCGTTGGCGTTACACATTGCTTCTGCCGAGCAAAATGCAATGCTATACGCTGATGTTCAAAATGAATTAAACGAACGTCAATTCGCCGAAAAATCTTTGCGCGAAAGCGAGTCGATACTTAGAAAGGTGCAAGGGGTCAATCACATGGGAAGCTGGGAGATTGACTTGATCACAAAAACGGTGATTGCATCGGATGAGGCGCACCGTGTTTACGGCATAGCGCAAGGTTCCATGACGCTGGCTCATATCCAATCCGTCCCGCTTCCTGAATTTCGCCCAATTCTGGATGCAGCCCTAACGGCGCTGATCACGGAAGGGAAACGGTACGATGTTGAATTTAAAATAAAAAGGCTCTCTGATGGCGAGGTCCGTGATATACATTCCATAGCCGAGTATAACAGCTCGAGTCGGACCATAATCGGGTCGGTGCAGGATATCACCGAACGCAAGCAGGCGGAAGAAAGCATTCAACAGCGCGTAAAAGAATTGGAAACCATCAATAAGATTTCGCTTGCACTGCGTTTTGTATCGAAGCAGGATGAGATGGTTTCCATCGTATTGGATAATGCCTTAGCCATATTGAATACCTTACACGGATCGATTGAATTGTACAATAAAACCCTAGACCACCTGGAAAAAATCACTTCACGCGGCTGGTTTACCCAGATAATCGAGCCACCACAGAATATCCATGAAGGGATTGCGGGCAAAGTATTCACCAGCGGGTTGACCAGCATTACGTACGAGTTTGCGTCTGATCCTGAGGTTCGCGCTGCAGTACGTGGTCAGATCCCATTCGGGTGGGGTGGTGTGTGTTTGCCGATCCGAAATGCCCAACAATCCCTGGGAGTCATGATCGTCTCTGTCCCCAGCGAACGCGAACTCAATGAGAATGAGATCCGCTTACTTTCAATCCTAACTGAAATGACTGGTGCGGCGTTACACCGCATGCAATTGCATGAGCAGACCGTCCATCGCCTCGACCAGCTGAATGCCTTACGTGCCGTTGACCAGGCGATTTCCAGCAGTCGTGATATGCATCTGACACTGAATATATTATTGACACATACGATCTCCCAGCTTGGCGTGGACGCCGCGGATGTGTTTTTATACCACCCTGGTTCAAATTTTTTGGAATTGGCGGCTGATCTGGGTTTTCACTCCCTGCTCTATAAGAATGTCAATCTGGGTGACAGTATAGCCGGACACGCCATTATGGAGCACCAGCCGTACGTAATGGTGGATTCAGGATCAGTCAGTCAATACAAGAAACAGCAATTTTCGAAATTCTGGGAGGAGGAGGGCTTTGCTTGTTATTGGTGCGTACCTCTGAGGGTAAAAGGCGAGGTAAATGGAGTACTGGAGGTTTATTGCCGTAATAATTTCACTCCTGATCCAGAATGGCTTGAATTCCTTGAAGCGCTTGCCGGCCAGGCGGCCATCGCAATTGACAGCACCCGGCTTTTTGAAGACCTTCAACGCTCCAATCTGGACCTGAGCCTTGCTTATGACGCCACCATCGAAGGCTGGTCGCGAGCTATGGACCTGCGTGATCACGAGACGGAAGGGCATACACAACGGGTCACGGACTTGACCATGAACCTGGCACGGTTTATGCATGTGGACGAACCTCAATTAACAGCAATTCGACGCGGTGCACTTTTGCATGATATAGGAAAGATGGGCATCCCGGATGCGATCCTTCTAAAAGAGGGTAAATTAACTGACAAAGAATGGGTATTAATGCGCAAACATCCCCAACTTGCGCACGAGATGTTGATGCCCATTTCATATCTGCATGATGCCATTGCCATCCCGTATTGTCATCACGAGAAATGGGACGGCACGGGTTACCCGCAGGGTTTGGCGGGGGATCAAATTCCTTTGGTCGCGCGCATCTTTGCGATTATCGATGTGTGGGACGCCCTCACAAGTGACCGGCCTTATCGTAAAAAATGGACGGAACAAAAAGCACGTAAATACATTGAAGAGCAAAGAGGCAGACATTTTGATCCGCGGGTTGTCGATGCCTTTTTGAATAACATCGGGGTGAGTTGATCAAAAAAAGCTGTTTAGAATTTTGGATATTAGTATCTGGATTCAACTCAGACCCGGTCATCAAATCCAAGAATACGGGAAGTCATTAATCACGTTTATACTGGACACCTCAATGTATGACTTCCTCCAAACGAGAATGTCACATCTTGAGGTGTCTACTTCTTCGTTGCGATTATGAACCTCGCAACAACCTGCTGCATTAATAAAAAC
>CAYLOW010000318.1:0-4940 GCA_964385315.1 uncultured Anaerolinea sp. | reverse complement strand
CCCGGCTCAATATCAGGCACATACAATACGGTTGGAATATTCATACCAGCCACAGCCAAAGGCGCGGCGACAAAACCGCCGGTGAAGAACAGAACATCTGGCTTGAACCCGCGTAAAATTCGGCGCGCAGCCAGCACACCGCGAATAAGTTTCGCAACGTTGCCCGGCAGTGCGTGCAAGCCAACGCCATGCACACCTGCGGCAGGAATGGAGCGAAACGGGATGCCCGCACGCTTTACGAGTTCTTCTTCCATACCGCCTTCACCGCCAACCCAAAGGACTTCAATCTTGGGGTGTTGACTGGTTAGTGCGCTGTTCACGGCGAGCGCGGGATATACCCCGCCGCCCGTCCCTCCGGCGCAAATTAGCAACCGCACTATAAGACCTCCATTCGTCATCTGAAATCGTAGTTTCGCCCTTTTGGCGGGAAATATTAAAAAGAATGCCAAGCCCGGCAAATGTAGTAACCAGGTTGGACCCGCCCGCGCTGATAAAAGGCAGCGCATTGCCTGCAAATGGCAGAAGTCCGACCATGACCGTCATATTGAGTAATGCTTCAAAACCGATCCAAATTGCAACCCCAGAAGCGAGCAGGGTGCCGAGCATGTCAGGTGCGCGGCGCGCAATGACCAATCCGCGCCAGACAAGAAAAGCATACAACCCGATCAGCCCAACTGCGCCAAACCATCCAAGTTCTTCGACAATTACCGCAAAAATGCTATCGGTTGGAGGAACAGGCAGGCCTAAGAGCTTGGATTGCGACTGTCCCAGGCCCCTGCCAAACCATCCACCGCCGACAATGGCTTCAAAAGAGCGCCGCACGTGATATGAGGCCTGCAGCGGGTCCTTGATACCCGCTATAAAATCCGCCACACGCTTCTGACCGGTCGGACTGATGGATGAAACAATCCATGCAGCTATTATGGCAATCACCAAAAGCCCGCCGATCTGTTTCATATCACCGCCGGCAAGAAAGAAAAGCAGACCACCAAGGATCAGAACAGTGGCCGCGGCGCTTAGATCAGGCTGTTGGTAGATCAAACCGCCAATGGTACCAAGGATCACGCCCAGTGGGATCAATCCCAGGGAAATATCGTGCAGGTAATCACGTTTGGAGTACAACCAAACGCTGATATATATGATCGAAACCAGTTTTGCCAATTCCGAAGGCTGAATCGAACCACGCAGGAAATTACGTACCGCGCCATTGAGAATGCCGCCCACAAACAAAAGGATGGTCAAAATGATGATGGTTCCAGCCATGATGTACACAGCCCACGTGCGCCAATGGTGATAATTAATGAATGCCAGAACGCCAGAGACCATCATTCCCAATGCAAGCCACAGCAGTTGGTGGTTGAACATGTACATTGCATTTTTGTAGGCATCAGACGAGTATTCCTTGTAGACATCAAGCGAATAATAATAGGAAGCGGAGTACAGCATGACAAGCCCAAAAATGGTCAATGTCAAAACAACAACAAGCAAAGGCATGTCAAAACCCCGAAAAAAACCGGCGCTGTTATTCGAAGTATAGGGTCGTTCTTTTATGAAAGTTCCAGTACCCATTTTCTAAAAGCTTCTCCTCTCTCAGCAAAATCCTTGAACTCGTCATAACTCGTGCCGCCCGGCGAAAACAGGACTATATCTCCTGCACTGGCAGCTTCCACGGCGAGGGCGACTGCCTCTTTAAGATTATTCGCGTGGCGAAGGTCACCGCTTCGCGTCCCTCCGGCAGCTGATATGGCTTTCTGGATCAGTTCTGCCGCCTCGCCAAAAAGCACCACATGATCCACGCGTTTGTGGATCAGTTCTGCGATTCCATCCCATGGCAAATCCTTGTCACGTCCGCCCAGCATCAACACGATCGGATCATTAAACGCATTGATATCCGCCATACTTCGTTCCGGCGCAGTAGCGATCGAGCCGTTGTACCAGCGCACGCCATTCAGTTCGCGGACGAGTTCCAGCCTGTGCGTTACACCCCGAAATTCTTCCACGGCTTCGAGCATGTCATCCAGTTTAAACCCGGCCGCGTGGCCGATGGTGAACGCGGCCAGCACGTTCGCCACATTATGGTCGCCGGGCAATATGATTTTTTCACGCGCCATCAAAGGCACATAGGCCCTGCCCTCGCGCAGGCTCAACAATCCATCGTGGAAATATGCACCGTTGAGATCTTCGGGCAGGTCTTTCAAGCTGAAGGTCAGCAGTTTGCCCTTGGCTTTGTTCCGCAAATCCCACGCACCTTTGTCATCATGACCAAGAATGGCGGTGTCTTTGTCAGTTTGAAATTCCAGGATACGCGCCTTGGCATTGGTGTACGCTTCCATCGTACCGTGGCGGTCCAGATGATTGGGCGTGATGTTGAGAATGACAGAGATATTCGGCGAGATCGTCATCTGTTCCAATTGGAAGGATGAGATCTCAAGTATGGAGAGGTCGGCGGGGGTCATCTCGTCAACATAATTTATTAATGGGTCGCCAATGTTGCCGCCAATAAATGCATGCTGCGTGCCGGGTGTTGCACAATGCCGCTTCGCCATTTCTCCTACCAGCGTTGTTGTTGTTGTTTTTCCCGCGGAACCGGTGATGCCGATGGTCTTGCAGGGCGCGGCTTCCATAAATATTTGGGTGTCATTGGAAAGCGGGATGCCGCGTTTAACTGCTTCCTGCACAATGGGCAGGGTCACCGGAACGCCGCCTGAAAGACAAAGCACATCAACCCCATCCAGTAACTCTAGCGGATGCCCCCCCGCAGCCCACTTCACGTTTGTTTCCGCAAGCGAGGCCCGGGCGGGGGCGAGCTGCTCCAGACTGCGTGAATCGCTCAGGGTCACGTGCGAACCATGAAGAGAGAGCCACCGGGCAAGGGCAATGCCTTGTCTCGCTGCTCCGAGGATGAGGGTGTGGGTATTCTTCCAGTTGGTCATAATCATCTTTTGCTCTTTCAGGGAATAATCTCCCATAAGGGCGGAAATTACACTTGCGACAATCCTATTCCGATCAATGCAGCCATCAGGCCAATCAGCCAGAAACGCTGGACAACCTGGGTTTCACTCCAGCCAAGCAATTCAAAATGCAGATGGATGGGCGCCATCTTAAAGAAGCGCTTTCCCTTTGTCATTTTAAAATAACCGATTTGGATAACCACGCTTAACATTTCACTGAGCGGAATGATGCCAATAACCAGAAGCATGGGCCATTGTCCCGTCAGCAGTGCAACAACAGCCAGGACTGCACCCAGAGAGAGCGATCCTGTATCGCCCATGAACAATTCCGCGGGGTGGACGTTAAACCACAAAAAGCCAAAGAGCGCACCGACGAGGATAAAACAAAAACGCGCCACATAGATCTGTTCCTGGACCAGGGCGATGCCGCCAAAAGCAGCGATAGCAGTGGCGGCGATTAAGCCTGCCAGCCCGTCGAGCCCATCTGTAAAGTTGATGGCATTTGATTCCGCCACAATGATAAAAGCTGCGATCGGGACGTACAACCATCCGAGTTCGATCTCAAAGAACAACCCGGGGAAATACAAGTCGGGCACATCCATCCTATATTTCAAAATATAGGCAGTTACAAGCGCAAGGACCACCTGAAAGGCAAACTTCGTACGGGCGCGCATTCCATCACCCTTCCGTTTGCCGCGGATACCCTCCCAGTCATCGATTGCGCCGAGAACCGCGTAACCAAACATGACTGCCATTGGCACCAGCACTGAACGCCCCACCCCGCTGGTGGTCAAGCCGATCAACGCCACTGCGTTGAGCAAGCCGCTGAACAGCAGAACAGGCAGAATGAACATTACACCACCCATTGTGGGAGTTCCCATCTTTATGCCGTGATGACCGGGCTCTTCCACGCGGATGATCTTACCGATCTTGTAATGCCTCAAAATACGCAACAGGGGACCGCCCCAAATGGCGGTCATCAAAAAGGTGAGGCCCGCAAGGCTCAGCGAAAGGGCGATCTGTCTCACGATTGGATCTCCAATGCGGCTGTTATACGATCCATACGAAGACCCCTTGAACCTTTGATCAACACGGCATCAGTTGCGGTAAGGTTCTTATTCAGCCAGTCCATGATCGGTTCAGGTTGTTCAAATTCCAAAATCTGTGATGGTTTCATGCCGGCCCGGCGGGCGGCGGCAGCGATCATGCGCGCGCGCGGGCCGAGGGTCAAAAGGAGTTTTGCCACCTGTGCTGTGCGCATCCCAACCATTTCATGTCCTTGCTTCTCATAGGGACCCAGTTCAAGCATGTCACCCAAAACAGCAATTTTGCGTCCATCAAGCTCATCCAGCAGGTTGAGCGCGGCAAGCATGGACTCTGGTGAGGCGTTGTAAGTGTCATCCAAAATCAGCGCGCCCGAGTTCGTCCGCACCGCTGCCAGGTGTAACTGCGCACGTCCGCGTGAGAGACCCTCAAAAATTTCCTGCCAGGTCAATCCATCGTTAAGCGCAACTGCGGCGGCGCGCAAAACCGTGTGAACCGAGTGACGTCCGATCAACGGCACGTGGGAATGGAGCGTCTCTCCCTGATAATGCAGGCGGAAGCGGATCCCATCCAGGCCCAATCCTTCGATCTCATCAGCCCACAAGTCCGCTTGGTGTGAAAGCCCGTAAAAGAAAACACGGGCTTTGGTTTTCTCTTCCATCCTGCGAACCCAGGGATCATCGAAATTCAAAATGGCAACGCCATCCGCAGGGAGTGCCTGAACCAGTTCACTTTTACCGCGGGCAATGGCTTCCTGCGATCCGGCGCGTTCCGCATGGACAGTGCCGATATTGGTCACCACGCCAATATGCGGTTGGGCAATATCACACAAAAATTGAATTTCACCGGGGACATAAAATCCCATCTCCAAAACGGCACGCTCATAACCAGGGTCAAGTTTCAACATGGTGAGCGGCAAGCCGATCTCGTTATTTAAATTGCCGG
>CAYLOW010000317.1:0-4952 GCA_964385315.1 uncultured Anaerolinea sp. | reverse complement strand
ATGCTGGCATAACAAAATATCCAACCGATGAATGGACGTACAACAATTACGACAAGCGACACCCTGGGAGAAAGGACCGAAGTATCTGATTCACGACCGCGATAAGAAATTTGCTAGGCACTTTTCAGCAGTTGCCGGAAGCATCAAATAAGTTGTTAAGGAATATACGACATATTTCAATCAAGAACGACCGCATCAAGGCATTACTCAGTGCATCCCCAATCATTATGAACTGCCAAAGTCAAAGCCAACCGGCAGACACATCACATCGAAGGCAATTCTTGGCGGACCGCATCACAGCTATTCGCGTGCGACGGATATAAACTGACCTGCATCTTTGCAGGTCAGGAAGTAAACGAACAAGGGTGAAAAGTAGTTATCGAAGATTAACTCATTAAATCGAAATGTGTTTTGCTGCTTGTGATCGGCATGTTTGCAAAAAATATTTTTCAGATGATCCCCACGTGTTTTTTTGAAGTACAAACCGAACTCACCTTGGGAGGAAAGGACAATCCCTTGGTCGAAATTTCAGCCAAAAAATCATAAAATCTAACGGATGAGCCAAGTAGCCAGCACAGGCATATAAGATGCGAAAACTGGCGGAATGATCTCCGCCAGTTTTTTTTCGTTTTTTATTTCATGCCCGTTTGGGCTATTTTTGTGCTGCCCATTCGTTATTTCAGGTCAGCCCCTTAAATAATTTAGATCAACCCCTGCCCCTGAAGCTGCCCGTTGCGGCGCAACATCACAAGCTTGTTTCGAATGATCCCATTATGCCCAAAACATTTCTCCAGGGCTCTCCACGGTCACGGCTTCGCGCAAGGCAGCCAGCCCTTTTTTCACGCCTTCATCAAAAGACATCATTCCATCTTCGTGCTCGAGCGAAATTGCGTGGTCATACCCCACCATTCGTAATGCTGAAACAATATCCCGCCAGACCTTGAGATCGTGCCCATATCCGATCGTGCGAAAAGTCCAGGATCGATGGGGAATATCGGTATAAGACTTGTGATCATTGCAACCGTTCACGGAAACATTGTATGGGTCAACATAACAGTCCTTGCCATGCACATGAACGATCGCGTCGCCAAGTTTACGGATCGCCGCGACCGGATCGACGCCGTTCCAGAAAAGGTGACTGGGATCAAAATTACACCCCATTGCAGGTCCGCAAGCCTCCCGCATGCGCAACATGGTCTCAACATTGTAAATGAGCATGCCCGGATGCATTTCCACCCCGATCTTAACCTTATGGCCTTCTGCGAATTTGCTGGCAGTGCGCCAATAAGGAATGGCAACTTTATTCCACTGGTAATCCAGAATTTCAAGAAAATGAGGTGGCCAGGGGCAGGTGACCCAATTCGGCATTTTATCTGTTGGTGATCCACCTGGGAGCCCCGATAACACGTTCACCGTCGGTACTCCGCACATCTCGGCTAACTGAATTGTTTTCCGGAATACCTCATCAGAATCCGCTGCGATTTTCTTATCCGGGCCGATCGGATCCCAATGGCAGCTAAAAGCGCTGATCGTCATACCCCTTTTTTCTATTTCATTAAGATATGCCTGCCGCTTTTCCGCACTTGCCAGCAAGTCATCAATCGGGCAGTGATGAGCCCCGGGCAACCCACCAGTGCCGATCTCGACTGCGGTCGCTCCATAAGATAAAATTTTATCCAGCGCCTGCTCAAACGGAAGCTGTTGAAAGATTACTGAAAAGACTCCAATTCTCATATAAGCTCCTGAAAATATATATAGGTTCTTTGTTTTTTTCGTTAGAGTGATTATCTCATTGCTTCATCAATATCTATCCAGCGTCTTTCTTTTGCAGAGCGTTGGATTGCCTCACATAGGAGCATTTCGTGGTGACCGTCAGCGAATGTCGCAAATTCTCCCGTCTCGGGTAGTTTGCCAGTAATTATTGCCGCGTAGAATTGACGAAATACCTGAACAAACGTATCAGGATAACCCTCTGCATGTCCGCCCGGAAAACCAGTTAGACTTCGCACTTCGGGATGAAACAGGGATGGATCCTTTAATAACAATTCATTTGCCTGATCACGTCTGCCTATCCACATTTCATTTGGATTTTCCTGGTCCCAGCGCATGGCAGCTTTAGACCCACTAATTTCAAACCAAAGATAATTCTTGCGCCCGGCGGATACCTGTGACAAATTCACACTTCCTATGGCCCCGTTTTCGAACCGGAAAAGGATTACTGCCACATCTTCTGTCTTGATCGCAACTTCCTTATTTGAACGGTTCGCTTCAACCTTACCAGCAAAAGTCTCAACTTCACCGGCTGGTTGAAAGCGCGTTGGGTGAACAATTGAAAACTCTGCCATAACAGATGTGATCTTCAATCCAGTGAGATAACTAACCAGATCCATCCAATGTGTGCCAATATCTGCCACTACCCGCAGATCGCCACCCTGTTCGGGTTCAAGACGCCAATTCCAATCTGATTTATAAAATAACCAATCTTGCAGGTATGCGCCATGGATCAAATAGGGTGTACCAATATCTCCGTTTGAAATTCTGGCACGAGCTTCCTGACAAATCGGATAAAACCGCAAATTATAATTCACTGCCGTGAACAATCCCTTCTCTTGAGCCAGATCAGCCAACTCCCTGGATTCCATGGGAGTCAATGCCAGGGGTTTTTCACATAGTACATGTTTGCCTTTTTCAAGTGCCTGCTTTGCCTGCTGGAAATGAAGGTTGTTGGGTGTACATAAATGCACGACTTTGACTTCACTGTCTGCCAAGACTTCATCAAAACTCCCATACCATTTGGGTATGGAAAGTTCTTCTGCCGCGCTTTTTGCTTCATTCCCATCAATCCCCGCCACTCCATAAACCTCAATACCCAGCCTGCGGAGGGCCTGAATATGGGTTCGCCCCATAAAGCCCAATCCGATGACAGCAACCTTGGGATATTTCATGAAATCCTCCGATTTACCCAGAAAGAACAAATAATATGAAAATAATTACAGCAAATGGGAATGACAATTTTCCGTCATTCCCACGATTTTATTATATCAATTTGCTTAGATGTTCAAAACTCTTGATCGCCTCGGGGACAGTCCCGCATTCAACACTGAAAACAATATCCACCGGACAGGTCTTCACAGTATCAATTACTCTTTTCCAATCCACCACCCCTTCGCCGCAGGCGCAACCGACTGGGGTGCCGGTGGTCTTCCCTTTTTCTGCGCTGCTCTGTGAAAAGCTGATATCTTTGGCGTGCAGATGGACCAGACGATCCTTGACATGGTTCAACCACTCATAGGTATCGGTTGTGCCTGCCAGATAGCTGTTCCCGGTATCATAGTTGATACCAATTGCCGGGGATTTAACAAGATTGTAAATACTATCCAGACCTTCCTGTGATTTACTGTATTGTTGATGGGGCTCAAGTCCTATTTTAATTCCATATCGCTCGGCCACCATGGAAGCTTCCTTAAGGGTGTACGTCATCAGCTGGTAATCCAACTCTTTCGATGTCCACTCTGGTTTGGGTCCTTCGTCAGTGTTGACAACAGGTGCGCCTGCATCTGATGCCCATCGAATTGCCTGTTTTAAATATTCCACACTGATCTCGGGTTTGCACAAAGGAGTATGAGCGGAAAGCCCGGACATCTTGATGTTATGTTTATCACACAGATCTCGCGCCCACCGCGGATCATCAAACATGGATACACTGTGGAAATAACGTGCCTCACTAAGCAATTCCCGTCCGAGATGCACCATGGGTTCAATGTATTGGTACCCGATCTCAGCTGCTTTTTCAACTCCCCATGCAAATGGTTTATCATGGGTCCGGACAAATTCCATATTTACGCCCAAAAACACTTTTCCCATTGTTTTCTCCTTTTTGTTGGTTTATCTATTATTTTGCAGCGAGACGCTTATTCGCATCTTCAACAACTTTACGGACAAAACCCAGACTCTTCTCGATCATCGGTCCGCCCAGTCCTTCGCATTCCAGGCTGACAATTCCATCGTAGCCGATATCGACAAGCACATCAAAACACTTCTTAATGTTTTCAGTATTCACTCCATCACCAATAGCACACTGGCTGACAGCGATCCCTGTTAACTCGCCCCGCAAGGAAGCTGCGAGTGTATCACTGACATCCTTTACATGGACATGACTGACTTTGTTTTTAAACTTTTTGAGAAATTCTACCGGATCCTGCCCCGCGATAAAAGTATTTCCGGTATCCATATTCATTCTCAGGTAAGGGCTGTCAACAAAGGCAAGCATCTTTTCCATAAATTCCGGTTTGGTTGTATAAAAGCCATGAGGTTCAATATCAATGATCATTTTATACCGCTCAGCAACCTCGATGATCTGAGCGTAGGACCGCTTCATCATATCAAGAGCTTGTTCGTTCGACATTCCTTTTGGCGCAAAACGATCGTCAGTGGTATCAATATGGTCGCACCCGGCAATGTAAGCCCAACGGATGGTGCGAAGTACATACTCCACTCCAAGGGACGCTCCTTCCGGCAGGGACATCGGAAAAGCCGCGTCGATTTGCGAGAACTTAACACCATAACTCGCTGCTTTTTCGCGCCACATCATGGGGTCTTCCCACATGGCAACGTGGGGCTGGTAACCCAGACCATGGATCCAGCTCACGCCATCGATCATACCGCACTCGACCCAATGAACATCGTTCTTTTGCGCCCATTTTAGGCTGTCTTCAAAACTCCAATAACTGCTGTTAAATGCATCTGTATGAAAACCAATCTCGATCATGTTAGTGAACTCCTTTCCTGGTATCGTGATGCTTGCTTAGAAAATGAGCCCACCCGAATCTCGAGCGGGCTCATACGTGCCTTGCTAGTTACTCAAAACTATGGAACATCAATATATTTCGCGGTGTCTACGTTGACCCAGGAATCCGGCCAATTGGTCATGTCTTCGCCACCGGAGAGTGCGT
>CAYLOW010000316.1:0-4970 GCA_964385315.1 uncultured Anaerolinea sp. | reverse complement strand
ATGCGACCAAAGGCTACGGCTTTATTGGACGCGATGGTGGTGAAGATGTATTTGTCCATTTTTCCGCCATTCAGAGCGATGGCTATCGTAAACTCGAGGCCGAACAAAAGGTGGAGTTCTCCATCGAAGATGGACCCAAGGGTTTGCAAGCCGCCAATGTAATTCCGCTCTCGTAAGACTGGGCCTGACGGCTAAAGTTTTGCGACCAGACAGGGCTGCCCCACGGCAGCCCTGTTTTTTTTCCGAACTGGGAGGGAAAAAGCATGACCATGGCTGTAGCAAAGTCGCTTGACATAAATTGACCATCATGGCGTCATCTGAACAAATTTGAAGACTTTGGCGATTTTTGAAGTTCTACGCGAAGCAAAAGCCATCGAGTTCTGGACTTTGCTACAGCCATGAAAGCATGACTTTTAGTACTTACCACGCGGGTGTGAACGGTCTACAATAGAAAATTACCGCGTAACTTTTAGTGGACTTTAACGACTGACAATTGGAGGTCTTTTCTGTGTCCTTGTTCAATATTTTCAAACGTGATGCCACGCAGCACACGGCGCTGTATTCGGGACATGTTGTGCCCGATTCAATTCGCTGTGTACAATGCGGCATTTGTACCTATAATTGTCCCATTGATATCGATGTTCGCGCGCATGTCTGGCGCGATGAGGCGATCAACAACAGTGAATGCCTGACCTGCGGTGAGTGTGTCAAGCGCTGCCCGCGCGGGGTTCTGCGATTTGTGCAGACCGATCTTTTTGACGGGAGGGGTGAATGAGATACATCATCATCGGCGCCGGGGTGGCGGGTTATGCCGCGGTGGAGGGGATCCGGTCAGTAGACAAGGCGGGTGAGATCACTTTGGTGAGCGATGACCCGCACGGCTATTATTCCCGCCCAGGCCTGGCTTATTACCTGACAGGCGAATTGACCGACAAATCTTTGTATCCCCGCGCCAGGCAGGTTAATAAGGAACTGAATTTTGGTTTTCACAAAGGCCGTGTGACTCGGCTTCTACGCGAAGAGCATGCGTTGGTGATCGATGGAGAGCTGCGTTTAAATTATGACAGACTATTGATCGCTGTTGGCGCGCGCGCATTGCCCCTGAAGGTACCCGGCTCCACCCTTGAGGGTACTGTGAAATTGGACCACATGGCAGACGCGAAGAACATTCTTAAACTGGCAAAAAGCGGCAAGACCGCCGTGGTCGTCGGCGGGGGAATTACCGCGCTTGAATTGACGGAGGGCTTGCTGGCACAAGGGATGCATGTTCATTACCTTTTGCGCAGCAGCCGTTACTGGGGAAATGTGCTCGATGAAAGAGAATCCAGAATGGTCGAAGGTCGTTTACAGGCGGAAGGGGTGGAATTGCATTTCGGTGCAAAATTAAAGGAAATCATCGGCAGGAAAAATCACGTGTCAGCGGTTCTGCTTGAAAATGGACAGACGATCCACTGCGATTTGGTGGCGTATGCAGTCGGCATACTTCCAAACCTGGAACTGGTGCAGAATACCGGTCTGGAATTGGATCGCGGCATTTTGGTGGATGAGCACTTGCAAACCAATGACCCGGATATTTATTCGGCGGGTGATGCGGCGCAAGTTTATGATCCGCTTTCGGGGCGGGCCGTATTGGACAGCCTTTGGAATCCGGCGCGCGACCAGGGCCATGTGGCGGGCATCAATATGACCGGGCGCAAAACGGCTTACCTGAAGGCGCCTCCATTCAACGTCACCCGGCTGGCCGGGCTGACCACGACCATCATCGGCGCGGTGGGACAGGGACAGGATGAAGACATGGTCGGCATTGCCCGGGGAGACAGCGAAACCTGGCGCGACCTGCCTGATGCGATCGTGGCGCAAAGCGGTTTTGATATTAATCACATGCGCCTGATGATCGGCGAGAAAAAATTGCTCGGCGCCATCGTGATGGGCGACCAGAAACTTTCCTGGCCATTGCAGAAAATGATCGCGGGCGGCGCGGATATAACGCCAATTCGCGAAAAATTGCTGGCGCCTGAAGCCCCGATCGCAGACTTGATCGCGGATTTTTGGGTGACATGGAGAAAACAGGCGGCTTTATAGTTCCATTGGCAAAATAATATTAGATCTCATTACCGTACATCTCAGAAATACTCGCCGCTATCCCGGCAGCCATCCCTTTGGCAGCCCCGGGCCATATCAAACAGGTTTAAGCGGCTGGCAAAGGCTCTTGTACAGTAGTGAAAAATAAAGAACGGGAGAGGGCATTATGCTTCGTAGCGGCAGGGAACTCTGGTGGGCTTTTTTGGCAGGGGTGTTGATAACAGGTGCGTATGGCGCGGTCTATGTTGTAACCCGGAAGGTGCCGGCGGCTGGTGAATTATTCGGCCATGCCATTGGCATCTTCGGCTTTATTTTGATGTTGATGACTGAATTGCTTTACAGCCTGCGCAAGCGGACGCGCAGTGCCAGTTGGGGAAAAATGTCATCCTGGCTGCAGTTCCATATCTTCACCGGGCTGGTCGGTCCCTACATGGTGTTGCTGCACACTTCGTGGAAGTTTAATGGCATCGCAAGTGTGACCACCTTGTTCACCCTTATCATTGTTGTCAGCGGATTCATCGGGCGCTATATTTACACCCGTATCCCGCGCACCCTGGATGGGCTTGAAATTGAAGCAGCATTATCAGAGGCCGCCCTTCGGCAGGCCCGCCGCCTTCTGGCGTTCTGGCACACGGTGCATATCCCGATCGGCATGGCATTATTCATCTCAGCCTTAATCCATATCGGCGGAGCGATCTATTATGCAACACTGCTCAGGTAGGCATCAGGATGAACAATAATAGTAGACTTGGATGTTTTACAGGGACCGGCATCATTGCCGCTCTTATCACTTTGTTCGTAACCGCGGGCTTTGCCTTTGCCAGCGGCAGTCAGATGTTCTCGCCTGGTGCTTTGAATGCCCAGCCGGGGGAGACTTATGGCGGGGTGAATTCCCACGCGCAGATCACCGAATGCGAGACTTGTCATGCAGCGCCGATTGGCGTTGAAACCATGGCGGACCGCTGCGCAGCCTGTCACACAGACATTGCCGCTCAAATGAAAGACGTGGCAAAATTCCACGGCGCGATCATGCAGAAAAGTTCCGTGCTCGCCTGCAGTGACTGCCACCCCGACCATCGCGGTGCCTCCGCTTCGCTAACAGATATGGGTAATTTCACCTTTCCGCACGATGCCCTGGGATTTTCCTTGAAAGCACACCAACGAAACGCTTCAGGCGCCGCGTTCACCTGCCAGGATTGTCATCAGGACGACATCACAAAGTTTGCCCGGGAAACATGCGAAAATTGCCACAGTCAGGTGAACGCACCCTTTACCCAAACCCACGTTGCGGCGTTCGGCACCGATTGCCTTGCCTGTCATGACGGTGTGGATCGGTTTGGCAGGGACTTTAATCATGCTTCTTATGTTTTTCAATTACAGGGAAAGCACTCCGGTGTGACCTGTGAAAAATGTCATCTCAATGCGCAGTCCATCGCCGAGATGCAGGCTGCGCCGCAGGATTGTTTCTCATGCCATCAAAAGGATGATCAGCACAAAGGTCAATTCGGGCGGGATTGCGGGTCCTGCCACACACCGAAGGGTTGGGAGGGCGCAACGTTCGATCACAACTTCTCAACCTTCAAACTGGAAGGCAAACATGCCAGCGTGCCATGTGAACAGTGCCATGCCAACAACGTTTTCAAAGGCACGCCCACCGACTGCTTCTCCTGTCATCAAAAGAACGATGAACACAAGGGCCAGTTCGGCACGGATTGCGCTTCCTGCCATACCACGAAGAGTTGGGATGGCGCAACTTTTGACCATTCCCAGTCCAGCTTCCCATTGACCGGGGCGCACGTGCAGGTCCGCTGCGAAGACTGCCATAAGAACGCTGTCTTCAAAGGCACGCCATCCATCTGCGTAGACTGCCATGCCGAACCCAGTGAACACACGGGGCAATTCGGCATAGACTGCGCGGCGTGTCACACGACCACCGCCTGGATACCCGCCGCATTTAATGGAGAACATACCTTTCCATTGGATCACGGGGAGGGAGGCACGGTATCCTGCGCCACCTGCCACCCCGCAGGGTATAAAACCTATACCTGTTATGGCTGCCATGAACACAACGAAGCTGAGATCGCTTCGAAGCATCGGGAGGAGAATATCCCCAATTTTGAGAACTGCATGGAATGTCACGCGGATGGGCGGGAGAAAGAAGGCGGAGGGGATTAATAATATCGACAACCTGCCAACCATCTCAGCCATTTGACGTACAGCAGGCAGAACACCTTTACCTTCTTCCATCAAAGCGATGGTGAAGGCAGGCACCATAAGTGCTCTTTTCTTACACATTCATACCCGCAGGTGATGAGCCTGCGGGTTTTGTTTTACCTCCTACTTCCCATGCCATCCCGAAAAGAACATCTCGAGAAGCACTTGGAGAGCGAAATAACAATTGTCGTTTCGACGAACGCACTTCGAGGAGAATACCTTCATCATCTTCGAGCAGGATCTCTCACATGGAACCGAACGATATATGATCTGAATGACAACCCACCAGACGGGCCTGCATCTTACCGACACCACTTGCTGCTTTCTCCACCAAGTGGCGGAGACAAATCCTCCCCAACTGCCGGATGCAGCGGGAACCGGCTGCCAGTATGATTTGCTTGGGATGTGATCGCATCCCTTTTGCGCGCGAAACCTTACGTAAAATTATTTTGCCCAGGAGTTGGAGATATGAAGAAATTAAATCTATTCGTTTTAATCGCCGTGCTGCTTGCCGTGCTGACAGGCTGCACCACAGGCGCGACTGTTAACTTAAATGACAAGCCCAATTCAGAAATACAATTCACGATGCCCGGGGTCAACCCGGAACTAAACACGCCGGCCGTGAATGGCAAGGTCGCCGGTCTCGGTACGGGTCTCTGGCATGGGTTGATCTC
>CAYLOW010000315.1:0-4973 GCA_964385315.1 uncultured Anaerolinea sp. | reverse complement strand
TGAAAGATGGATCTGATGGCGGGCTTTAAAGCCCAGACTGGTTTTGATTATTGAATTATCTGTGAGAGTAATTGAAATCGGCCATATTCCCAAATTTGCAGGAGCCTCAGATAATACGACTTCACCGGATGGATTGGTCAAGGGCTCTTGCGAATGATTGGTTTGGGGGAAAGAATCCCAATCCGAAGATGGTTTCCCAAAATCCACCTGTGAGATGTAATCAAATGATATCTCCACACCGCTGGCAATCGGTATACCTTGGGGAATACTTTCCGTATGAAAGGCAACATACTCATTGGGTTCCAGCATGATGCTGGAAAATTGTAATTCCTGACCGGCACGGGTGATAACCCGGTAAGTGACTGGGAAAGGTGTGAGTTGTGGATAACCTTCCCGCGTTGGGATTAAGGTCTTAATCGGTTTAACCGTTGGGATGAAGGTTGATCTGGTTGGAGTTAGGCTGCAGGAATAAAGGATCACGGTTGCAGCAGCGAATATTCCGATCCGCATAATTATTCCCTTCATACTGCCACCTCGAAAATGTTATCATCCATAGGGGCTAATATTTCCATTGCCAGTTGGCACCGTGATGTAATTACTGGAAATGGCATCATTTCTCTTCCTTTCAAACCGAAATGGGAGCAGGGGTATAAGGAAACCGCTTGCAGGATTAAGTTGCCTGCTACCACAAGCATCGTCAACAAAAAGGAATCTCACAGCCTCTTATTAAGTCGGTTGTTACCTTCCCGATGCGAGAAATGTAAAGAATTTTCCAATATCACGCAAGTGAGGGAGGAAGGCTGGGATCTGCTTTCGATAATCGATATAGGATTGTCCGAAGCGTCCGATCAGCTCTTTTTCTTCTACAAGACGGATCCAGCCTGTGAGTCCGAGAGGTATGAATATGGTAAAAATTACGGAATTGGCATTGCCATTCAAGAGGGCAAGACCAATCCAAATGTGTAAGACACTTGAATAGACTGGATGTCGAAGAATTCCAAAAATGCTTGAGGCATTTATCCGGCCTTCTTCGGGATAATATACATATAGGAGCGCGAGATTATCCGCGCCAAATTCAAGGACACTGCGAATCCATAATGCTGTGCCGGTAAAGAGCATATACCAGCCAATCGTGGAAAAGAGAGTGGTCCACCAACCTCCCGGGACGAATGGCCCATTCATATACCCTGCATGTGCAACAGCCCCAAAAATAAGTGCCAAACCGGGTATCACGAAATGAACGAAGGCGTTTCGATAGGCATTCTCTTTGTATTGCTCTTTATAAGCTTTTCTTTTTGAAAAAAACAAACTCAGGATAAGAAATCCTAACGAACTGATAATAATCTCGCTGTCAATACTCCATGTGGGGATGTGGTCCGTGATGATGAAATATGTAGTAACCAATAAAAATAGGATAAATGCATAGAGGGCAAGCCGCACCCTGCCGACGGTCGAATTCAAATCATCGATATGTTTTGATAGGGAGGCCATCCCTTTGAATTTCATTTTGATCTCCTGCTGCTGGATAACCGTAAAAAATCCAAACCAATTAAGATTATACACCGATGAAATTATTCCCCCGCGGATCTATTCAGGAAGTTTCTTGGGCGGAGTGAAATCGGAATATTATTTGGATTTCCTTACCGGTTTTTTATTGGATGATGCCTTATAGTTTTATTATTTGCAAAGATCCCGTGGAAAGTCTTAATTGTTTTTCCCTCTCTTTTTAGACCGTTTGATATTTGGAAATGGGGGTTTGATTAATAGTCGAGAATATTGTCCAGGAAGGTAACAGGTTTTTTGCCAAAAGCGGTCATGGCAGAAAAATGTGCAAATACAATGATATTTTTTTGAAATAATGCATTGAAAAATATTTAACCAAACGGATTTGGAAAGTGATCTGAAAATATAATCCTTAAATTTATTAATGAGGTGAATAAAAGTCTATCCCTTCACGCCGCTTACAACGATCCCTTGTGTGAAGAATTTCTGGCCAAGGAAGAATAGGATGATGGGTGGCAAGACCATCATCATTGAAACTGCCATAATGAGATGTGTGTTGATGCTGTACATGGCGTTAAATGTTTGAAGGCCTACCGCCATGGTCCAGTGCGAGCGGGTGTGAAGAAAGATCAATGGCTCGTAGAAATCATTCCAGGCATAGAGAAAGTGGAAAATGGAAATCGTAATTAATGCAAGACGAGATTGTGGCAGGATGATGTACCATAGAATTTGAAGTGTGCTGGCTCCATCGATCTTGGCGGATTCGTCCATTTCCGGCGGGATCGACATAAAAAATTGCCGAAGAAGAAAAACATTGTAGGCATTGGCAAAGAACTGCGGAATAATCAACGGCAGCAGGGTATCGATCCAGCCCATTCGCTCAAAAATTACGTATAACGGGATCAAGGTGATCTGGCGGGGCAGCATGATCGTTGATAACAGGATGAGAAAGAGCGTATTTGTCCAACGGGCGCGGAAGCGGGAGAGGCCATAGGCCACCAGTGAACAGGAGAATAACATCCCAATCATTCCAATAAAAGTCACTGTCAGGGTGTTTAGCAGGTATTTCCCAAAAGGTACCTTTGTAAGGGCATCTTTGTAATTTTCAAAATGAAAATCCAAATATCGGACTGCATTTTTTTCACTTAAAGGCAGCACATATTCAACAGAAGGGTGTGCGGGATCAACGAAGATACCTTTGCTGCCTGGCTGCTTTTTGATCAGAGCCAGGTTTAATGAAACACCATTCAGATCCATTTTATATAACGGTTCTTGTTTGCCATTGACTTCGACCAGCTGGGGGGAATACGGGAGTAATCCCAATGGATCCTGGCGAATCTGATTTACATCCTTGAGGGATGTTCCGATCATGTAGAGGAAGGGAATTAAAATAATGCAAGCCCCCGCGGCCAATATCAAGGTGGTTAAACCCTTGAAAAACAGGTGCTGCGTGCTTACACTGCTCCTCATCTTCTTGGAAATGGATGAGTACCAGGAGGTTTTATAGCCGCCGTTAGTCATTTTTGGTCGCCTTGTTGTTACTTAATTGACCTTCGTAATAAACCCAATACTTTGAGGACCAGAATAAAAGAAGGGTGATTATTAAAATAAATATGAACAAAATCCACGCCATTGCCGAGGCAATCCCCATATCAAAATAGCGGAAGGCGTTCAGATACAGATATAGGTTGTACACCATGGTCGATCGGGCCGGGCCGCCCAGGTTGCCCGCACCTCCGGATCCGGTTGCCACAAACACCTCGGTGAAGAGCTGAAAGGTGTTGATCAGACCCAGGACCAGGTTATAAAAGATGATGGGGGTCATCATAGGGATGGTAATGTAGCGAAATCGCTGAAACGCGTTTGCACCGTCTATCTTCGCGGCCTCATAAAGTGCGGTGGGTATGCCCTGTAAACCTGCCAGGTAAATGATCATCCCCCCGCCGACACCCCAGAGGCTCATTAACACGAGGGATGGAATGGCCCACTGCGGGTCTTGAAGCCATCCAGGTCCTTGAATTCCGAACCAGCGCAGTGCCGCGTTCACCAACCCAATGTTTGGGTTTAGCAAGCGTACCCACATGAGGGCAACTGCAACTCCAGCGATCACCGATGGCAGGAAGTAGATCGTCCGCCAGATCTTCTGCCCCCAAACACCCTGGTTGAGTAAAACTGCCAGCATGAAACCAACCACGATCCCCAGTGGAAGCGCCATGGACGCATAATAAAAAGTAACCCTGACAGACTGCCAGAAGATCGGGTTATTGAACAGCCCGATGTAGTTGTCAAAATTGATCCAGACTGGCGGGTCAATAATATTAAAATCAGTAAATGAATAATACAAGGAGACCAGCATTGGACCTGCTGTAAAAAGGATAAATCCGATCACCCAGGGGGTGGTATACAGATAAGCCGCAGCAGCCTCCCTCTGACTCAGCGTCCAAGTTTTTGGTTTCATAAAATTCATTAATTGACTCCGGTTTCCATGCAGGCGGGGCACGCCCCGCCTGCATGGAAACTAAGAAAGAAGAACATTTAAGCTAATGGGAAGCCCAGTATTCATCCAACAACTTCTGGATTTGCTGGTTGGCGTCATCCAAAACGACCTTGGCGTCTTTTTGCTCACCTGAGTAGATCAGGGAAGCAGCGTTGTTCATGATCTCTTCCACACGGGACCATTCCGGGACCCATGATTCGTGATGGGGGTTATCCAGGTACTTTATGGCTTCATACATGACTGCGTAGTCCATTCCGGGATAGCTCTTCTCAAGCTCAGTCTGGAATTCGGCTGCAACAGATTTTCGGGCTGGAATACAACCGTAGATCATGCATACTTCAACAGCCTGTTCAGGTGCTGTTAGCCACTTCATCACTTCCCATGCGGCTTCCTTATTCTTGGCAGATTTTGGAATAGTGAAAAGATTTGCATGGATACGGGCTGTACGGGAACCGGTCTGGTTGTAGGGGATCGGGGCAATATCATATTCGAAGGGCAGGTTTCCAAGCCCTTCCGCAAAGAACCAGGTATGGCTTTCGAACATGGCGATCATGTTGCTGCCAAACGGATCAGCGCCTGCGGCGTAATAAGCCTGCTGCCCGGCTGCGTCAGGAATGAAATGATCCTTCCAGATACCGTCACTGAGCCACTGCAGCCCATATACCCATTCCGGGTTGTTGGCTACGGCAGTTTTGTAATCAGCAGCGGTCGGGCTTCCAACGGTTTTTGCCCCCCATTGCGCGAGGTAACCACGGGCAACGATCCAGGAGTCATCAAATCCCCATTGCGCCATATTGGTGGGATCAAAATCAGGGGAGTCAGGGCCATTCCCATTTTTGTCCAGTGTAAGCTTCATGCCAATTTCACGCAGCTTGTCGTAGGTCCAGGTTTTGTCGGCATAATCGTGGGTTGGGTATTCAATTCCGGCGGCATCGAACATATCTTTGTTATAGAAGATCATGGATGGGAAGAC
>CAYLOW010000314.1:0-4974 GCA_964385315.1 uncultured Anaerolinea sp. | reverse complement strand
GCTTTTCATCTTCTGCCTTCAAAAAATGGAAGTTGTTTTTACATCAGTACTTAGCAATTTAATCCTGATCTTGTGGAAAAAACAAGGTACATCCTTGCAGTAAAATTCAATAATTAATAATTGCCTGATCAAAAAACTCCCCTTCGATTTGCAGGGGAGTTTTTTGATCATATTATTTAGGCTGTTGTTGGGTGATACAGTGGATATTCCCACCGCCCAGCAAGATTTCCCGTGCCGGGATGCTGACCACCTTTCGGTCCGGGAGTAATTTTTGGAGCATTTCAAGTGCCGGAGTGTCATGAGGATCGCCAAATGAGGGAATGACAGCCCCGCCATTGCATAGATAGAAATTGATGTAAGAAGCCGCCATACGGTCTCCTGCCTCGCGCGGGATGGAGCCTTGTACCGCATCCACGCCCTCAGCTTCTTCAGCTGTTATGAGAATTGGATCAGGCTGGTGAATCTTGTGGATTTTGAGAACACGCCCCTGCGCATCAGTCTGTGAAAGTAAACAGTCGTGGGCTTCAGCGGAACGCTCATATTGCGGATCGAATTTGTCATCCGTCCATGTCAGGGCCACGACCCCCGGGCGGATGTAACAGAGGATATTATCAACGTGACCGGTAGTTTCATCGTGGAAAACACCCCGCGGAACCCAAAGGACTTTCTCAACATTTAGATATGCTTGGAGGAAGGATTCGATCTCCTCTTTACTCAAATCGGGGTTTCGCCCGGGGCTAAGCAAACACTCGGCGGTGGTAATGCAGGTTCCCTCGCCATCCACGTGGATCGAGCCGCCTTCGAGGACAAGAGGTGCTTTATAGCGGTCAACCCGTTCAATTTCAACGATCTTTTGCGCGACAGCCTCATCCAAATCCCAGGGGAAGTACAAACCGTTGAACAAACCACCCCAGGCATTAAATGACCAATCCACACCGCGCACGCAACCTTTGCCATCGGTGACAAAGCTTGGGCCGCAATCGCGGAGCCAGGCATCGTTGTTTGCAATTTCCACGACACGGATATGGGATGGAAGCATTTGCCGCGCATGGTTGTATTGATCCGGATTTACACCCATCGTCAAAGGTTCAAATTGGGCGATAGCACTGGCTACGGCAACAAAGGCTTTTTGTGCTGGTTTGCCTCCCAATCTCCAGTTATCAGGGCGCTGGGGCCAGAGCATCCAGGTGCCGGCATGGTGGGCAAACTCAGCCGGCATGGAAAAGCCATCGGTTCGTGGGGTCGAGTTAAGGGTTTGTGACATATATTCATCCTTACGGATACGGGGTTAACATCCCGAACCTGTAAAAAATTATCGCTTTGACGACCGGAGCAAAAATTCGCCAATCACGATCGTAACGAGAACGCCAATCAACACTGGAGCAGCGTAAGCCCAATCTATCGATTCACCGGGCACCCAGATAAAAAAGACGATCGCCTGAATGATGAAGATCTCACAGACGATGGCTATCACAGTCGCAAGGGGCATCCCACCGGGCACCTGGAAGGGCCGTTTAATCGATGAGTCCACCTTACGAAGTTTCAGGAAGGCCGGGAAGAGCGCCAGATAGGGGAGTAGGAAGACAATCGAAGAAAAAGCAAATAGCGTCCAGAACAATTCTTCATTCGAGCCGGCAATAAAGCCGTATATAACCAGGACGAGGGTTGAGATAAGGCCTGTAATAACATATGCTCCGACGGGAGTGTTGTTAATGGGGTGCAATTTCCCAAAGACAGACGGAAGTTCGCCTTCATTGGCGGCTTCGGCGGCAGTTCGGTTTGCGCCCATTGACCAGGTGACCATGTTGGCGAGGAATGTATACAATGCACCAATGCCCAGCACAGTTACAACGAAGTTGCCTACGGCAGAGTCTCCCAAAATCGCCTTGAGAGTATCTATGATTCCGGAGACAAGGCCCAACTGGTCAAGTGGCAGGGCGAGCAAAATGCCGATGGTGGCAAGGATGTAGAAGAAAGCAATAAATGCCCCTGCGGTGAGAATTGCGGTGAGAATGTCCTTGCCGGGATTTTCCATTTCTTCTGCTGCACCGGACATTAATTCAAAACCCATGAAGTTGTAAACGATGACTGGCAGGAATGCCAGCCCGGCATCCCATCTGGGTAACATAGCTGAAAATGAAAGATCATTCGCGACGCCGTTTCGCGCAGCATAAACAATACCGCCCACACCTAAAACAAGCATGATCGCGGCTTTGATGAATGCACCGATGTTTGGTACCCACTTGCCGGTTTCAAGGGTGATGGTTCCGATCCAGACGGTAACCCAGGTCATCACGATACCGATGGTAATTTGTATCCAGAGCGACATATCAGGGAAGAACATCTGCGCAAACATACCTGCGAACAGGATGTAAACCGAGGGCATCCAAAGAGCAACATTGATCCAGTAGTACCAGGTGGAGCGCGCCGCCCATTTTTCGCCAAAGGCGCGCTTGATCCAGACATACAGTCCACCCTGCTCGGTGTAAGTGGTGCCAAGTTCGGCAGTCACCAGGCCGTAAGGGATGAAGAATAAAACTAGGGTGAGAATCCACCACGAGATTGTGGAAGGTCCGATGGAAGCAGAAGCAGCCAATGTGTCAATTACAATGATGGCGCAGACTGTGAAAAGGGTCATGTCGAGGGTTCTCAGAACTTTCTTGAACCCTTTAGTGTTTTCTTTCTTGAGCACGATGTTTTCCTTTGTGAATATCTCTCCAGTATCCACGGCATGATTTTTTCCTTGAGCAAATTTTTACGGTTACTACTTTACAGGGTGGAGTTTCGGGTTTCGTATATTTATTATTTTCCGAGATCCGGGTCGTTTAGAAAATCTTCGATCTGTCCCTTGTGAAATGCCTTGAGTTCCGCCGATGGGCGCTTCATGCGTGGATAGATGAAGTAGACCAGCAAACCCTTCTCGGCGTGCAGTCGATTTTCGGCCTGATCAAATATGATCGAGCGGGGATGATCCATTACATCATCGGTGGCTTCCACACCGCGCGAGGCAGGCAGATTGTGCATAAATTTGCAATGAACCGGAGCCTTTTCGAATAAGGTCTTATTGACTTGAAAATTCGGCATGAATGCAGCGCGGCGATCGGGAATCTGATCTTCCTGGCCAACCCACCACCATAAGTCGGTGTAGATAAAATCGGCATTCTTTACAGCGGCAATGGGGTCATCGGTTATGGTTACGGTTCCCCCGGATACAGCGCAGTTTTCCTTTGCCCAAGTGATCCATTCTTCAGGAGCCTGGTATTTCTTGGGAGCGGCATGCGTGAAGTTCATGCCAAGTTTGGTGCACATCAGCATCAGGGATGAAAGAACGTTTGTCGCATCGCCAATGAAAGTTATATTGAGATCTTCAAGTTTTTTACCCATGGGCATATGCTCAAGCATCGCGGTCACATCACAAATAACCTGGGTGGGGTGGTTATAATCGGTGAGACCGTTAAAGACCGGGACTTCGGCATGCTTGGCGAGTTCAGTAACTGTTTCGTGTTTTAAGGCACGACAAAAGACTGCATCACACATACGAGATAAAACCTTGGCAGTATCGTACATTGATTCGCGCACGCCAAGGTGAATTTCACCGGGTTTGAGGTAAAGTGCGTGTCCTCCCAATTCGGTCATGGCGACCTCAAATGAGACACGGGTGCGTGTAGAGGGTTCTTCGAATATCATTGCAAGTGACGCGCCTTCAAGTAGCTTAGGCGTACATCCCTGCTTATCGGCTGCTTTGATCTTACGGGTGAGCTCGATAATGTCCAATAGTTCTTTTTTTGTGAAATCTTGAGTATCAATGAAGTGGCGGAGGTTCATGTTATATCATCCTTTCGATTATGGTGTTGGTAGTTCCGAAACGGAATATCATTGTTCCGAATATATAGATAGTGTACACTCTTCGCGACGAGGACGATAGTGATAAATGTCACGTTTCCAACCGATTATGGGGATATGTCTTATATTTGCGAGTTAAAAAATAATACCGACCCATGCTCAGGTCGGTATTATTTTTCAAATCCGAAGTCTTCTTTGGGTGGTACCCATTCATCAATATTTCTTAAGATACGAGGCACGAGTGCATAACGGCTGACAGTCACACCTGGAATGGATGGTAGTGTCTTTCGGAGAAATTCACGAAGTTCATCGTTATCTTTGAAACGAGCTTCGATGGAAATTTCCTGTGATCCTTGACCGAAGGCTACATAGGTAATTTCCGGCATGGAGAAGAGGCGTAAGACAATTTCATCTTCCTGAGCAGGGTCGGCTTCAAGCAGAATATCCGCCGCAGTTTTGTACCCAAACGCTGCAGGGTCAAGGATGGCTGTCAGGCGGAATACCTTTTCTTCAATCAGACGATCAATACGTTTACGAATTGTACGTTCGTTTGTACCTGTACCCCTGGCAATTTCAGAAGCAGATGCCCTCGCATTTAAGTGAAGCGCCTGAATGATATCGTAGTCTATTTGGTCTAGTGAAAGTTTTTTTGCGGGCATAGTGGGTTTATTTTAGCACTTTATTATACTAATGAATTTCATCGGACGGATGCTCAAACAAGTCGAGTGCTTCGATAATCTGAACCCCCATTATTTGCATATCCATAAACAATCTCACAGGTTCAACAAGATGACCCATCAAATGGACGCCGTTGCTGCGGGCGTCACCCTCGAGATATTGTTTAAGGAAAGCAACTACCGGGATGGCGGTCAATTCGTATCCGTCAGAATGTGCGATTCGAACATGAACGCGAGCTTGAGCACCGTTTAAGTGGCCTTTGGCATCCACCATGAGCGCCACCAAATAGGGCGGTTTCGATTTTCCCATACCCCACCACATTAATCTCCCAAGCGGACGGAGTCCGCGCTTGGGTGCAATTTTTAGCCCGAAAAAAACAACCGGGGTGATAAAGAGGTCTGTGACTAATCCCCACGCATGAATGCGGGGGCTTCTAAGGCAGAGCCTAGGCTA
>CAYLOW010000313.1:0-5026 GCA_964385315.1 uncultured Anaerolinea sp. | reverse complement strand
CGCGGGGCTTTTGAGGGGCTGGCAATCCTACCGCGATAGCAATTCCTTCAATAATTGAGGTGCAAATGAAAACAGATAATCTCGTTGTGGTCTTGTTGGTCGCCATCGTTTTGGTTTCTTGCTCCCCGACTCCAGTTTCACTCCCTGCAATAAACCCCTCCCTCACGTTGGAGAATACCAGCGTACCCGTCTCAACAGCAACGCCTATCCCACAGCCGGAATGGGTGTATCTTTCTGATATGCAACCCAACCTTGCCCAAGTAGGATTTTGGTCATACGCAATCGGAAAATATCCTGCCAGTGAAGGAAGCATGGTCGAAGGACAGGTCATTCATAACGACGATAAAACTTATCCTCATGGTTTATTTGTTTCCGCGCCATCGAATGTGCGCTACGAATTAAATGGCGACTACCAATCCTTCAAGTCCGAAATTTTCATTGACCCATCCATGATTTGCGCTACAGATGGAGCGCTTTTCCAGGTTTATCTGGATAGTGAAATGATCTATAGCGAGCATGTCGCTGCCCCAACTTCTTCGGATTCGAATATGCCAAAGTTGGTCAACCTGGATATTCACGGTGGGAAAATATTACTGCTGCACACCGACCCTGGTGAAAATGCAGATATGGCTTGCGACGCTACAATCTGGGGCGAACCTGCTTTGCTGACTGACCCTATGCCCGCACCTGCAATCCCAGCGAATGCTCCACTGGAACAACAGCCTGAATTGGCGCGTGAACTGAAGCGTTTTACCAATGCCATGCGTGCTGCAGGCGCTATCGAAGCGGATCGTTCCATTTCGTTTTCAGATGTTCAAGTCGCAAATTTCAAAGATTTGAATGGAGAAACCTTTGAGGCGGCATTTGTTCATCTCGATCCTGATCCAGCCCAAGGCGGCGAAGCCTTCGAGGGAGATTATCCGCTCCTGGTTAATGAGGACGGTCAGTGGAAAAAAGTGGGGTTACGTTTCTGGGCAGAAGCCAACAAGATGGGGATTGCCCTGCCGCTAATTGCGAATGATTCCGAATTGGATGATCCAACTTATTCGTTAAAATTACTGAGCGACAATGCAACCCAGATCGTTTTATACGTCGACATTTCCCCCGATCATTTATTCTCCGATTTCAAAAGTAAAGACTGGCAGCAAGTCGTGGACAACTGGGAACTGGTCAACCAGCAACTGGATCAAGGTATTCTGCCGGATGGGTTTACCTATCACTGGGAAGGAGCCGATCGAGTGCTTGCACTGGCTGACGAATTGAACATGGATGTGAGGATTGGCGAGATATTGCCAACCGCATCTGCCGTGCCAGAAGAGATTATTGAGGGTCAGTTTAATCACGATCAGCTGGAGAATTTATTTGAGTTCATGCTCAAAGTACCCATGATCAAATATCGGGACAGAGTCAAAACCTGGCTGGTGGTAACAGAAGCAACCGGGTGGCTCTCCAGCGGCAGCGGACCCGAAAAGAGTTGGGGTTTCCCATTTCTGCAACTCGGCGGGGTGGATATCATGGAAAGGGCGTATGGATGGGCGCATGAAACCAGCCCCGACGCTACTTTAATTTTGACAGACGATCATATTTTGTTGAACAAAATGGTCTCTGATTTTGGATCCACCCAGCCACACTGGAATAATGTGTTTTTCAAAACAGTTACTGAGTTGAAGGATAGAAATGCCCCAATCGATGCAATTGATATTGAAAACAATTTCTGGATATACAATCCGCCTGATATGGAATTTATGCGGTCTCAACTACAACATGTTCAGGAGTTAGGCTATTCAATATATGCTCCCGAAGTTACTGTGCTGACATCGGAGGAATTCCCATGGACTTCGATGCAGAGCCAAAAAGAAGTGCAAGTTTCCAATCCTGTTGCAGCCCAGGCTTTGATTTACCAACAAACCTTGCAAGTCTATCTTGACCTGGGGATTCAGTGGTTCGGATTGGGAGGGATAAGCGACCGCTTCTCGTTCTGGCGGTACTCAGAATTTCCAGAGACACACGCCATGATTTTGGATTACAACCAACAGCCCAAAGCCGCCTATTATCTTTTGGTCAGCACCTTCTATGCTCATCTAAAGGATAGATGAAATTAAAGGATATACATAATGAAAACCAGAGCACTCGTCACTCTACTGCTTATCGCCATTGTTTTAGTCTCTTGTACACCAGCGACTATGCTGGTTCCATCAACAGAAACAGCCATTCCAACGGCTACTTTAACGCCTGTCCCCTTGACGCCAACGATTACGCCAACACTTACACCTGAAAATTTAGCAGATGCCAAAGATCTATCAAAATGGGTTGAGGGTTATGTTCATGCCTTTGGCGGGAAAATCACAGTCAACGAAGTGGATATGGACACCAGCCAGTTAACTGACGCAATTCGCAAGAATTCCGAAGCCTTTATTCGGGTGAAAGAAATTGCCGGGATGGAATATTTATTCCTTTTGATCAACGATGTCCCACTGGCAATGAGGGAGGGAAAAGGACAATGGGAAGAACTGACCTCCAGAAAAATGATAGATCTGGGAGCAAAGCCTGATGATGTATTTAAATATTTTGGAGTGCAGTTTTCGAATCCCTTTAATTTGAACAAGAGCGCTGAAATAGATGAGCTATTGGGGAAAGAATTCAATTCGGCATTTCTAAATGATGGATATTGGCATGTGGTGGAGCAGCGTGAAGGTCACCCTGATTTCACTGATGTGGTTGACGCTGCAAAAGAAGCAAGACAAAAAGGTATGTTTGTGATCGGTGGTCAACTTGTAGACCCCAGAGGCGAGTTTGAATACACTTATCTGAAGAACAGAAAAGATATATCCCGTGACGAATTGGCATCAATCATGGTGGAGCATATAAAAATGCAGATGGAAGCGCTCAAGGGAAATGTTGACGCCTATGTAGTGGTAAATGAATCAAGAGCGGCAAATGAAACCATCGATGAAGGAATCTATGCGGATCCATTTAATTCAATTATTGGCGAAGATTACATAGAAACTGCCTTTCAAACTGCCAGGGATACAGACCCAAATGTTGTACTAATATACAACGATGGGGATAACTATCACCCTGCCTATGATTACACCAATGGCAGCAACAATACCCCAAGAACTTTGGAGGTTGTAGACAGATTGAGGACGAAAGGATTAATTGATGGGGTTGGCATTCAAATGCATATTTTTGCTTCTGAACCGCCAAACATGGACAAGATGGTGAAGACGATCAAGGCGTATGGAGTGCCTGTCTATGTGACAGAATTGGAAATTAATATTGACAATGTTGGCGGGTCTGATTCGGAAAAAGCGCAAATCAGAACTGACCTCTATCGAAAAATATTAACTACAATATTGGAAAACAATTTAGCGGTGGCGGTAAGTCATTGGACATCGGTTAGTGATGATAGTGGACATACAGGGCAGCTCTTTGACGATCAATTAAACCCAACTGTTAATTTATTTGTTGAAAGACAGGTTTTATTTGAATATCTTCTGGGTAACTAACTGCACCATGAGACACAAACTATTATGCAACTCCCTTTCCGCTCGTCACCAGGCAGGTAAAAAATGAAAAAGGTTATTTGGATATTTGGTCTGGCTATTTTGCTCGCAGCATGCCAGTCAACAGCCACCCCACAATCTACCGCAGTATTTATCACTACAAATACACCTGTGCCAACAGCGACAGTAACGATCACACCAACACCAATAATTCCAAGAGAGCGATTTACAAAAGGCTTTCTTGAAACTGTTCAACCAACACAGGATTTGATTGAACAGGGAATGGAAACTGGCGTCATCAGGCAAGCGGTTGATGTAAATGAATTAACATTTGACGTACACAACGATCTCAACAAGCCTGGGCAGCAAATTGTATTTGGACGCAACCCAGCAACACAGGAGATAGTTTTGGCGACCCGTGTTGATCCTGCAACAGGAGAAATGACCTGGCATGTTGCAGGCTTGAGAGATTTTGCTGATGCAGTGGGTATCACAATCGGGACCAATTTATACTCGACCCCTGACGGCACGGATGGAATGTTCTCAGAAAACGACCAGAAAAACATAAATAAACTTGTTATTCAAGAATGTAATCATGCAATTATCATTGAAGTTGGATGGGGGGCTTGGGTTGAAAAAAATCAAGAAGGTCAATTTGATTTTTCATTACCAGATGAGGCTGTAAATTTGGCTCTTGCAAATGGAATGACGGCAGAGGGCGATGATTTAATATATGGAGGATCTGATTTTGATTATAGTTATATCGGACAAATTGAGGATAAGTTAAAAAGTGAGGGGCTGAATGACGAACAAATTAAGATACGTGCAGAGGGTATTGTAAAAAATCATATCAATACAGTCATGGCACACTTTAAAGGAAGAATAACGGAATGGAGCGTGTTGAATGAATGGAGGGGGCAGTTTGTATTGGAGAACGCCAATAATCCTGACGTATTCTCAAGAATATGGAACAAGGGTAAAGGAACTGATGAAGAATTTGTAAAAATGGTTTTTGAAACAGCAAGAGCGGCGGATCCAACAGCGCGACTATTCTATAATGACGGCGATAATATTTCTAGGGGATATTACGGCTATAAATACAACTTGGCGCTTGCACAGTTTTTACAGCAATATGACTTAATAGACGCTATGGGACTTCAATTTACCGATATGAATGTAGCAAACCATCCATCTGAAAGCGAACTTATTGCGACAATGCAAAGTTATAACATGCCGATTATCGTAACCTCAGCAACATTTGATACCAGAGGAGTAAGTGGAACTGAAGAAGAAGTTGAGCAAAAACAAGCAGAGACAGCGGTGGAGGTATTAGCTGCATGTCTTAAATCAAAGGTATGCAGAGACTTTAGAATGTGGGATGGCGCAGGTGATAAATTTAGCTTTTTGGGACCTGAGGCTAAATCTTCAATATTTGATATGAATATGAAACCAAAGTTGGCTTATTTTGCGATCAGAGAATATTTGACTGGGATGATCGACGAAAAAAATAATCAATAAAG
>CAYLOW010000312.1:2668-5085 GCA_964385315.1 uncultured Anaerolinea sp. | reverse complement strand
AATAAATTCACGGTGCAGGCACTGCATAGGAAGGCGCCCCATAGAGGCCCGCCCAGCCATTTATTATGTTCGTTACGGGTGAGGGATAGGTAAGATTGCGATACATATCCGCCTGCATTACCGTGAACAGGGGAATAAACGGCAATTCCGACATCAATGCAGATTCGATCTGGGCGACATACTGCCGCGCCGGCTCAAAATTTGATTCAGCATTAAGTGCCCCGCACACTGCCTCCAACCGGGTACTGGCATATAAAACCGGATTCTTCCCTCCGAACCATTCACACAAATAATCGGGATACTCGCTCAACCGCCAACCCACTAAAGCCATATCATATTTCTGTGAACTGAAAACCGCATAAACGACATCATTGAGACCCGCCTCTTCCACCGCAAATGGAATGCCCAAATACTGCGCCTGCTCTGCTATATATTTTGCGGCGGTATAACGCAGTGCGTCTTCCGCTTTAGACGGTGCAAGCAATGTAATTTTTGGAATAATCTCGCCATTGGGCATGGATAATTTTTGTCCTGCTGTTTCCACACCCGGTTCCTGCATCCATGAATACCCGGCATCCTTCAAGAGTTTCACAGCAGCCATAATACGTGCCGATCTATCCATACCGGTACAGACACCTTTTATATTTGCATCATGCCATTGATTGGAAATTACAAAGGAATATAGTGGCGTGGCTTTATTTTTTAATGACTCAACTGAAAGCACATTCTGATCGATCATGCAGGAAAACGCTGATCGAAGCGCGGGATCGGCGAGATAGGGATTTCGAGGGCTGAACACAAGGAAGCGCGCACTGGTACTGGGATTGAGGCTGACTGCAGATTCCCCGGCAGGGAATTTATCAATTGGTGAAATAATGAAATCCACTTCATCGTTTTGGAAAGCGGTCATAGCCGCCTCTTCATTTTCGAAGAGGTAATAGGAAGCATAGTCAAAATTCGGTGTCCCAAACGGAGCTGCGGGGTTGGCTTGTTTTTGCCAAACGCCGTATTTTTTCACCGCAGCCATCCATACACCGAGGGTCGGTTCTTCTTCACCGTTTACGGCATTTAAAGATACCTGCGCCAGCTTGATCTGCGCGGCATAATCTTCGAGAAGGTTATCCAGGGTGGCTTGAAGGTAGACCACTTCACCCTGGATCCGTGTATGGTCGCCTTCGATTTTTCGATCTTGCTTGCCGTTGACCCTCAACGCAGTGACCTGCGTTGTTAGATCTGCGAGTACGGATTGAGCCACTCCCAGACTGGCACGAATTTCGGCAATTTTTACGCGCAACTTATCGGCCGGCAATAAACTGGCGGCGTTCTGCACCGCAGGCTCCCAATACTTTTTTTGCACGATCGGAGCCTGTAACAGTCCATATTGCCAATCGCCCACATTTGGTTTTTGCTTGAAGATATATTTGATCGTGACGGAATCAACGACTTCGGCGTGATCAAAAACCGCCCGCGGGTAATATGCGCCCCAGTCATAATCGAACTCAAAGGCAAGGACGGTATTCGCAGTGAACACCACATCTTCGGCAGTGAATGGAGATCCATCTGTCCATTTTAAATTTGGGCGAAGTTTTACATATGCCGAATATTTTTCGCCGTCCTCCAGCACCTCAGAGGGAAGACCTTCAGCTGCAAAGGGCTGGAATGAAGAATCCTGCGGAGCAAGGTGATATAGACTTGGCAGGGTTTCACTGTGGATGGCCTGATTGACAAAGGTTCCGCCTGTTTGATCGAACAACTGCCATACGTTAACTTGTGTTGCTTCGCCGATTAACCCAAACCGGATCTCGGGTGCGTGTGCAGGTAATGGAGAAGCTAACGCGATAGGAATACTCGTCGGCTCCGTCACAGGGTCAGTTATAGAGGGCGCACAGGAAGCACCTAACAGAGTTATAAAAAGCCCAAAGCAGAAATATCGTCTCATTAATTTTGGCAAGCCTCACCTATTTCGATCGCCTCGATATTCCAAAGCGGGTTGGCAGTTGCATCCAGATAAAAACGACAAAGGTCAGGGCGCGCGGCAGCAACGCGCACACGGTAGTAAAGCGGTATGGCGGGAAGTTCACTGGCAAATAGCATTTGGGTTTGATGATAGGAATCAACATACATCTGCTCATCTGGCAGGGCACTTTGAGCCGTCCGGCAGGCTGCATCGTATTGGTCGTTCTTATACCCCGTGATATTTGTGCCAACCCATGAATTGGATGCGGAAGGGATTTCGACGCTTGTAAACCAACTGCATGGAGGATCTATGCCATTGACGCTCATTGCATATTCGATCAGGTCAAATCGTCTGCCAAAGAGCAAACCATTGGGACCGGCTGCATAAAGGTCTTCTTGTGAGAAGTATTGCACATTGGCGCCAATACCGCATTGCGCGAGAGATCGGGTAAGAATTTCTG
>CAYLOW010000312.1:0-2568 GCA_964385315.1 uncultured Anaerolinea sp. | reverse complement strand
GCTGGTACGGTTGTGTGATCCAACAGGACATTTTTCACGACCGACTGCCGATCCAGGCAGTATGCAATGCCCTGGCGTGTAAGCGCGTCGGCAAAAATATCCTGGCGGTCCTTTTGATATATGGAATCATATCCATCATCATACGCAGCTGGTGCTATACCGATTGCAAGCCATTCGATGGCCATTCCAGGCGTATAGAAAACCTGCGCCTGGCCATTAGCCTGTATTTCCTGCAGTTGGCTGGTCTGGTTCTCGAGGTGTAAGCTGGGGTCAAGAATGTCACAGCGCCCGGCAGCTAATTCGCTTAATGCCGCATTTGGGTCTGCGATAAAGCGAAAGGTAAGTGTATCAAATTTGGGATAGCCATCTGCAGCCCGGAAATAATTGGGATTTTTAATTAATGTGATGTGGTCCCCCGCCGCCCACTCCTGCAACATATACGGTCCCCAGCCAATGGGCAAACGGGCAGAAATATCAGCGGTTAATAGTTGATCAGCAGGAAATTGGCTCCACAAATGCCTCGGCGCGGGAGCCCAGAAATTGATGTAATAATCGGGGTCTAAATAACCAGGCTTGCCCTGCCACTGCACAGACTGCGAATCGGCAGATTCATATCTCTGTGTGCGATCGATCAAAAAAACATCTGCGATCGAACTTGCATCTCTTGCAAGGGTATAGGCATAGACTGAATCATCCGGGGTGATCGGCGTACCATCCGCCCAGGTCAAACCGGGACGCAGTCGAAAATTGACGATCATCTGGTCCATTTCAAGCGGAGTTGTTCCATCGTACGTGATGATGCAGTCCTCAGAACGGCAACCTGCAGGACTGACCCGAACGCCTTTTTCAAGCAAAACAATGTTTCCATCCGCATCCTCGATCTGACTTCCCGCCTGTATCAGACTGCGGACAATTTTCGCATCACCGTTTTCAAGGGAAGGCAATTGCGTAAGGATCACAGGCTGATATTCGTACCCGACCAGGTCAATGGGGCCATCATTAATCGAAGCCAGTACACTGCGTGCCGCAGCATTGGGTCCACCAAATGGATAAAGGGTATTGGGCTCCTGTCCGAGGCAGATGGTTAGGATGCTTGGCATGACGGTTGCTGATGGAATGGCAATAGGAATCACAGATGGGATCGAGGTCTCCGGTTCAGGCTGTGATGCCTGAAATCCGCAGGCGTTAATGAGCAGAGTGGAAATAAAAATGAAGGACAATAAATACAATGGTTTTTTAAATGAACTCACAGAAAATTCCTTTATAGGGAGGCATTGGCTAATTATACAAGCAAGGCATCCCCATGGGCAGTTCAAAGCATTTTTTGAATATTAAGATTTCGGCTTGCGAAAAATTAAAAGAAATATCAAAATAATACTTCCAGCAAAGAAAAGAAGGAAGACAAAAGATTTCCAGGATGAGACAAGCGAGAGGGAGGGCTGGGCGGTGGGAACGACCGTCGGAGCTGTAACCGGGATTAGGCCGGCATTGGATGGTGTCAAATCCTCCCCACCTATCCATAAATTATTTTCGCGTAATAGAAATGCGGTGACCTGCCAAGATTCCTCTTCTGTCAGACTGGCGGGCCGCCAAAAAGGCATGGCGGCATAGATGTAAGACCGCAAGACCAGGGCATTGGGGAATTTTTGTAATGTACCGGTGCCAATTACTGCCGGGATTGCTTTTGGCAGGGTAAATCCATTTTCATAGGGACGCGCACCATGGCAGCCTGAATTCCAGCAGTTCCGATCTTCCTCAGGATAGGTTTGTTTGAATTCATCGGTTAAACCTTGTCCCTTATCACCATGACAGGGGAGACATGAGAGCCAGTACACTTGCGCGCCTATATCGGCCTGTGAAGCGCTGGCAGGGAGTGTGGGTTGCGCGAGGCGGTCCGGCGTGGGCATAACCGGAGTTTGGGCTACGACTGTTCCCATGTCGAAGAATAGCCCTGCAAAGAGCAGGGCTATTCCGATGGGGATAAACAAGGTTTGAAGAGGAAATTTATGTTGCACAAGCCTAGGTCTTGCCGCGCATACGTGGGTCAAGCACGTCACGAAGAGCATCACCGACAAGGTTCCAACCCATGACGAAAAAGACCAGAGTTAGTCCCGGCCAGACGATGATATACCAATAGGTGTTCAAACTGGTGATCCAGTTACGCGCAAATGAGAGTACCTGCCCCCAGTCTGCGTAACCAACTTCTGTGCCAATACCAAGGAATGATAGTGCCGCGAAAGAAAGCACTACATCGCCAATGGCGAGAGAGGCCAGCACCAAAGTGGGGAAGATGGCATTTGGAAGAATGTGGCGGAAGAGGATTCGGCTGTCCTTGACTCCGATAACGCGTGCAGCAAGCACATAGTCACGCTCTTTAACAGATAGGATATCGCCTCGAATAATACGTGAATATCCCATCCACCCGAATGCAATTAGCGCGATCATCGCCGGGAGCAGGCTTTTTCCGATCTTGGGAGTCAAAACAGCAGCGAGGATAAGGACTGCCAGGATACTGGGCAGGATCAGCAGAATATCCACGATACGCATCAATATATTATCCACCCAGCC
>CAYLOW010000311.1:0-5099 GCA_964385315.1 uncultured Anaerolinea sp. | reverse complement strand
GCCGGGAGCTTTGCAGAACATTCGGTAAGGTATTGGCCGCACGCCAATTCAGAAATTATCATAACACCCGGGTTTTCGGCCCGCCATGCATAAAAGCGACCGCGGTTCTGGTCAAAATCATGCCTAATTTCCGGAATTCAGGGAGTTAAAGGAACCCGGCCCAGGCAATATAAAAAGACTTCCCATTTCCCAAAAGGGACCGGAAGTCTTTCATCGGTTGAAATATTCGGATGTGTAAAAAAGTCAAACTACCCGGGCAGCCCTTTGGCCTGGGATTTCTGCTGCGGGGCAAGCTCCACCCCGTAAAGATTGGTATCTGTCAGGTTCGCCCCGTTAAAGTTCGCCCCTTTGATCATACACCCCTTTAGATTTGCTTCCTTGAGATTTACATTGACCAAAATTGCGTTTTCAAGGTTGGCATCTTCCAATTGGGCGCGGCGCATGTACGCATTCGTCAGGTTGGAACCGGACAAATTTGAGTGGATCAGGTCGGCATCAGCAAAGTTCAAGCCGCTAAGATCCAGCCCGGAGAGATCCACACCTGCGAGCCGGGCATGATGCGTGACTGACAGGATCTGAATGACTTCCTTGCGGGTAAGGTCGGACATTTTGCCTCCAAATTTCTTATGTAATCCCTGCCGCCCAACTCATCATGAGCATCAGGCTGGGTTTCGTGGAGATCAAAGCGCGATACTATCCTTATTTTAGCATACACCGGGAAATAATCAGACTGGAGGTAAACCACTAAAACCGAGGTATACCGCACTCGGTCACAAATTCCGCTGCCACCTGGGAATTGATTGCGGATGGACCTTCTCATCTATGGGTCATAGACCGCCCCTCAATAGTTTACCAATAGACACTCCATGGCTTTTGACCTATCATCATGCACGGCACCGGAAAAAATCCCCGCATGATGGAGGTGTAAACGCACGATCATTGAAGAACTCTTTGCCAAGTCCCTTTTCCAGTTGAATGAACCATCCACACCCGCGCCGCGCTGGGGCCCCAGTCGTCGGTCCAGCGGGTCGTTGATCGGTTGATTCCGGCTGCCTGCGTCACAACATGCGCTTTGGCGAGGACGGCTCCGATAAGACCTGGACTCTGGTTTGACTGGCAGTATCCGGCGCCGGGCAAGCCCTTCCTGGATTTCAAAACGGTGCATGAACCCATGCTGCTCATTGACGGGTAAAACGGTCTGGAACTTGTGAGGTTGTATCTTGTATCTGGTTGTATTGTTCTTGTACTTTGCATTTGGCTGGTTGTTGTACTTGTACCCCCCTTTCTTAAAAGGGGTACAAGGTACAACCAACCATGCAAGGGTAAAAACATCGAGGTTGTACCTTCATCGTGGAAGAGAAAAAAAGCTGGAAACCACCCCTGAGATCGCCATTCCGGTACAGCAAACGGCAGCCCAACAAAATTGCAATCCATTCCACCCATCGAAAAGTCAGTCAACTTCGTTTCTGGTTATAATACCCAAATGGACTTTTTCCTTCCGCTAAACAATATCGACAACTCAAATCGTGCCAAACCCGAAGAGACGAGCATTACCCGGCTCTCTGCACAACCCTACCCCGACGGTTACCGTTTGCGGGTCAACATGGAGATCACACCGTTTCAGATCCGCCCGCATATTGAGGTGAGCCTGTGTGACGCGGACGGTGATGAGGTCGCATCGACTCACATCGTAGAGCCCATGAATTGGAAACTTGAATTCACCATGCACATCCGCGGTGAACTCAACAACCCGTACACGCTCAGCGCCCGGTTATATTATCCTGACGGACCTGCCAAAGAACCGGTCTTGTATATTTTTGATGTATTGCCCCCTGCTGCTTAGACGATTTCCATGCCGCAACCTATTCCCCTCCGCCATCAGTCCAACAATTCGCCGCGAGTTACTCCGGGTTTATTTCAACACCGGCATGACAAGCTCGTCCAAATGATCTTAACAATCCGGGATCGCATCACGGGAAAACGAAAAAGCACGGTCCGAAATATCTTCATAGCCGCCACCTTTGTCCTGCTGCTCGCCGGCTGTTCCCCGCGCTCTGAAGAGACACCCGTTCCTGAAAACACCGCCGCGCCCGAAGTGACAGGGACCCCCGCCGTCCTGCGCTACAGCGGAGAAAATAACTTTCTCTTTTTATCCATTGAGGAGAACGGATACGCACATCTTTTCCTGCAAAGCGAACACCCGCAGGACATGCCGCTGACGCGCATCAGCAGCGGCAACTGGAACGATATCGCACCCGCCCTCAGCCCCGACCGTTCACAGCTTGCCTTTGCATCCGACCGAAGCGGGTTTTGGGATCTGTATGTGATGAACCTGCAAAATGGAGAAGTCACGCAGATCACTGATTCCCCTGAATATGATTCTTCACCCTCCTGGTCCCCCGACTCACAATGGCTCGTCTTTGAAACCTATCTTAACGACAACCTCGAAATTTCAGTGATCTCGGTCAACGACCGAACCCAGCCCGTTCTGCCCATCACGGACGACCCCGCATCCGATCATTCCCCCGTTTGGGCGCCTGACGGCAGGCATGTCGCATTCATTTCCTCCCGCGGCGGCGACAGCGATGTATGGCTGGCCAACCTCAACCTCTCGGGGACCGAGCGTTACCAAAACCTGAGCAACACCCCCTTCGCTTCTGAAAATCATCCGGTCTGGAATTATGACGGGACGCAATTATTATGGTCGTCCACTTCACAGACCATCGGCGTTAGCGGGTTATATGTCTGGAACGCGAATGATCCCACCCGCAGTGCGCATTGGATCGGCGATGGGAATTGGGGCGCGTGGAACGAAACCGCAGAAAAGATCGCGGCGGTCACCAGCAGCGCCAATCAAAGCTATCTCACAGCATATGACATCAACGGCGCATTGCTGCTCCCGCCCGGCCCATTAAGCGGGCGTGTGCGCGGACTTGCCTGGGGCTTTGCCAATTTACCAAACCCGTTCTCCGATTCCTTTGCACAAGCCGCGAGGGAGACCCCGGCCCCGCCCTGGTCTCCGGTCATCAGCCCCGCCGCCGATGTGCCAAATCAGCGCTGGTATGTTGTCCCGATCGCAGACGTGCAGGCTCCTTATCCGCAGCTGCATGACCTGGCCGACGAAGCCTTCAATTCCCTGCGAAATCGTGTCATCATCGAAACCGGCTGGGACGCGCTCGCCAGCCTGGAGAATGCCTTCATCCCGTTGACAACCAATCTTGATCCCGGTCTTGAGGAGGATTGGCTGTACACCGGGCGCGCCTTCGCCATCAACCCGCTGATGGCGGATACCGGCTGGATGGTGACCCTGCGTGAAGACCTCGGCGCGCAAACCTATTGGCGCGTGTATATCCGCACCAATACTCAAGACGGCTCCCTCGGAGAACCGATCCACAACGCACCCTGGAATTTAAGCGCGCGCTATGAACTCGATCCTCGCACGTACGAACAGGGCGGAAAGTACGCGTCTGTACCATCAGGCTACTGGGTGGACGTTACCGCCCTTAGCGCAGCCTACAATTGGGACCGCCTGCCCGCCCTGCCCAACTGGCGTACTTATTACCGCGGCGCGCGCTTCAATGAATTTGCGTTGACCGGCGGCCTGGATTGGTACACAGCCATGCGCGAGTTGTACCCGATCGAGGCGCTCATCACCCCCACCCGCGTCCTGCCGCCATCACTTACCCCCACCAGGACGCCCACGCAAACAGAGACCCCAAGGCCCACACGCACGCCGCGCCCAACCGGCACCCCAACCCTCTCTCCCACCCCTGCGCCGCCTACGAATACTCCGCTGCCGACAGAGACGCCAGTTCCATCTCCCACCCCCCCGACCATCATTCCATAATCATGGATCTGGTCTGAAAAGATTCATTAACGCGGCCTCCACCGAAGCGTTTGGGAATCAGGGCGCTGCCGCTTGATCAAAATCACCGGGCCTTTTTACTGGAACTTTCAAAATCAACGATGAAATTTAAAACAATCCTTACCAGTATTTTCTTTTCACTGCTGCTCGCCGCCTGCGGTACGGGATCGGGCGGAGCAAACCCAACACCGGTTGTGGCTGATGCGGCAAATGCTGCACAGACCCAGGTGGTGAGCGGGGCAGAGATCACCCCTTCCCCGATGCCGTTCAAATTCAACCTGCCTACACCCGGCGCGGAACCCATCTCAGGCTGGCGCCCTCCCCTGTATCCCATTCCCTGGGCCATGTCTGCTTATGATCATTTTTATTTTGCACGTCCCATGGCCGCAGATCAGGTAAACTGGCCGATCGCGGATTACCGGTATGGCGGAACATTTTTTGAGGACGTGGTGCATACCGGTGTGGATATTGACGCCGAGGAAGGATCGCCGATCCTGGCTGCCGGGCCGGGGACTGTGGTTTGGGTTGGGTGGGGTTTATTCACAGAGACGCCCGGTTATGAGTTGGATCCCTACGGACTGGCGGTCGTGGTGCGGCATGACTTTGGGTACAACGGCCAAAAGTTGTACACCACCTACGCCCATATGAGCGAAACCGTAGCGCTCATTGGTCAACATGTCGAAACCGGGGACACGCTCGGTCTGGTCGGCGCGACAGGCGCAACAACCGGGCCGCATGTTCACTTTGAAGTACGGCTGGGGGGAAACTCGTTCCATTACACGCTCAACCCTGAATTATGGCTCGCGCCGCCGCAAGGCTGGGGCGTACTGGTTGGACGTGTCATGGATAAAAAAGGGGAGACGATATCCCGGACAGAGGTATATTTGGTCTCCGAGGAAACTCAAAAGAAATTTATGGTTAAAACGTATGGGAGCGGCGGGGCTGTCAACCCCGACCCATATTACAACGAGAATGTCGTGCTGGGGGACCTGCCTGCCGGTATTTACAAACTCACCCTCTTTTACGAAAAAAAGGAAAAACAAACCTGGGTGGAGATATTTCCCGGTCAGGTCACCTATTTCACCTTTAAAGGGGAGAATGAATTTAGTTCCGAACGGCCGCCTGCGCCCAAACTCATATTCCTGCCGCAACAACTGCCGGCCACACCAACACCCCTGCCTTGACCTTCCCCCCTTTGGGCTGCCTTCTTTCTCAAGGTATTTACCAAACCGAA
>CAYLOW010000310.1:2995-5111 GCA_964385315.1 uncultured Anaerolinea sp. | reverse complement strand
CGCTGCGGAGTCTGTGTCATCATGCGGTGGCGCTTGAATTCGGCGAACGCACCCTGGTCCATGACCAGATCAAAGGTGTAGGTGGAGTATTCCAATTCGCGGAGTGGGGTGTCGTACCGGCCCAGACGTTTGAGCAGTGTGTCTGCCAGTTCGGCGCGTTCCTTCTTCTTCAATGATTTGACATAAGCCAGCGCATCGGTAAAGGGCGTTTCATGGAAGCGATACAGGGCCGTGGCGAGGATTTTCTTTTCGCCTTCCTTGTCGTGATCAATTAAAGTACACCAGGTTCCGCTAGTGGCCGCAGGCGGCGGGGCGGGGGCAAGGGCCATCTCTGCTGTTGTTTCAACAACATATGGCACGGCGTCGGCGTACTTCACCAGTGTCGGTGCTTCTGCTTTAGCCACTTCCTTCATCGTTTCACCGATCTGCCGAACTTCCGCCAGCGGGTGCGAAAGCATTTTGCGGATGATCATTTCGATCACGCGGGCATTGGCGGTCATCCCCACATTGGCATTGGCAGCGGCGGGCAAAATGAAGCGGCAGCTGTCCACATACTGTGAGCGGATCCGGCGGTCATAGGCTTCATCGCCTTCATTCTCACGGCGCGGCGAGCGGCTGAGTATGAGTTTCTTTGCGGGTTCCAGCGAACCGGCATAGGTCGAGAATAGGAAATTTGCCGTCCTGATAAATTCATCCCGCAGGGGGTGCCCATCCAGCTCGGGCGGCACAGTGAAGTCAGCCTCCCCCCACTTTTGATAGCGGGTCGATTTTTCAGTGTAGGATGCGAGACGGCTGCTTTCGATGGTTTCAACCGCGATGCGTGAGACATTCTCGAAAGCGAAGTGCAACACCGCGTGTTCAGCCACCGAGGCGTGACCATAGCCCACGACCCATTTTTCATGGAACTGCGCCGATTTCTCATCACTCAATTCCGCGGCGATTTCACGAAACGATTCAGGTGAGCGGGATGTCTTGGCAAATGCCACCGCGATGGTCTCGGGGCTGAGGGCACGCGGCGAAAGCAGGTAGATGTCTTGTTTGGGCATTTTTGATCTCCAGGGTTTCGTGTTCAGCCCGTCAGGCTCTTCATGGGTGCGCCGCCCAGCAGGTGCAGGTGAATGTGAAAGACGGTTTGTCCGGCGTGCGCGTTGGTGTTGACCACCAGGCGGTATCCGCTTTCGGCAATTCCCTCCTGAGCGGCAAGTTGTTTTGCGGTGATGAAGAGCTGCCCAATTAATGGTTCATCTCCGCCGGTCAGCAGGTTGACTGAGTCAATGTGCCTGTTTGGCACGATCAAAATATGGGTCGGCGCGGCAGGGTGCTGGTCACGGAAGGCCGTCACCTGTTCGCTGCGAAAAACATTTACGCTGGGAACTTCACCGGCGATGATCTTGCAAAAAATACAGTCTGTCATCAAATAGTCCTGGGGGAGGGGTTACGGCGTTGGCATTTTCCCATGGGTGGGTTCACAAAAGGTTTTGTAATATTCGAATTCAGCGGCTTTGTTCTTTTTCGCAAACTCTGCTGCCTGGTTGCCGAGCAGGCGCACCTGGTCAATGGCTTCGAGGACCTGGTCCTGCGGGTAGCGCGGCAGGGTCATCAGCGGGTCATGGATTTTTCCCTCGGGGATGTAGGTTGGGCGTTGCGGGTCGATTTCATCGGCCAGTGGAACCCAGTTGTACATCACAGGCCCTCGGGCGTTGGATGTGAACCCGAGCTGGTATCCTAAAATGCGGGCGGCTTGCGCCGGGCGCTGCCCAAACCCGCCTTCGGGCCAGATGAATGCCAGGGGGTTTTTGGCATAACGATTTGCGAAGGCGTTGATCGACCCCTTAAGTTCGCGCGCGATCACGGTTTTGGATGAGTCATCCGACAGGATGGTTCCAGGGGTCACGCCTTGCGCCTGGTGGTCCACCCAGCCTTCGTATTCCATTTCCAAATTTTCCTGCCACAGGGCTTCCGGGGTGTCGGGTTCGCTCACCCAGCCGTTGACGACCGGCCAATTCCATAGCTTCCAATACCGTTCGAATCTTTTCATGTCAGCGGCGGATTGACTGTTGTCCTGGACCAATAAAACCGAACGCTGCGGGATCCTGCTGTTGCGTTCCATGAAATC
>CAYLOW010000310.1:0-2895 GCA_964385315.1 uncultured Anaerolinea sp. | reverse complement strand
GGGGGGCGGCGTTGACCCCGCCGGTTCTCTGGTTATTGGGGCGGCTGTCTCTGTGGCGGTTGTGAATGGCTCACAGGAGATCAGGATAAAAACAATGATGAGGAGGGTTGCCAAACGATGGAAAATCTGCCTGCCTGATTGATTCATGGGTTAATTGTAAACGAAATTTAGGTTGGTAAAAAAACGGGCTTTTTCAGCCCTGTTTTTCATAAATCCGGAAGGTGAGAGACCTTTTCTCGAAAATTCGGGGTTCTACTCCCGATTTCCGGGAAATTCCCATTTCAAACCCCGGCTTATTTATTGGGCTGCAGGGATCGGTCCATAGGTGGGCGCGCAGACGATGTCGTAGTATTCAAGTTCGACGGCTTTATTTTGCTCGGCGTATTGGGCGGCTTCCTCTGAGATGACACGAACGGTGTCGATGTTCCTGCGGGCGTTCGCGCTCCAGTAGCGCGGCAGGGTCATTAACGGGTTGCCTGCGGGTGTTTCGGGAATTGCCATCGTGTTCGATTGGTTGACGGTATCTGCCTGGGGAACCCAGTTATACATCACCGGTCCGCGTTCATTGACGGTAAAACCAAGTTTATAGCCGAGCTGTGTACCCAGCTGCACGCCGCGGGCCGAAAATCCGCCGCCGGGCCAGATATAAGCGATGGGCGTCTTGTTCATATATTTTTGCAGCGAGGTGATCGCGCCGCCCATTTCACCCGTGATGAATTCATCGGAGGCTGAGCCGGTAATGGGGATATTGTGAATATATCCATGGGCTTGATAGTCCACCCACCCTTCAGCCGAAAGCGCCGCGTTCTCAGCCCATAAATCAGTGCGTTCATCCAGGCTGATATAGGCGTTGATCACCGGCCAGCCCCAATCTTCATAATAGGGGCGGAAATGTTCATTGAAGTATTCCGCAAAATGGCGGTCATCCACGATCATCAGCACGGAACGCTGGGGGATTTTGGCATTGTTATACATGAAGTCGGCCGTCTGCTGCATGGTGATGGCTTGAAAGCCCATATCATGCAGGTCGTTCATCAGTTTCTTATGCTCGGTGACCGTAATATCATTGCCTGATGCTTCGCCTTTGTTGATGCCGTGGTGCATGATCGTCATCACCACGGTCCCGGGCACCGAATTATTCGGGTTCCATTTATTTTGCAAGTACTGGCAGCTGTCTGTAACGTAAGCGCGCGGCGGATTCTCCGCTTTCAGCATGGAGGTTTGATAGCCGCCCGGCAGCGCGGGTGGCGTGCGCGGAACAGTCGCCGTGGGGACGGGTGTTTCGCTGGGCGCGGGCGTTTCGGTTGGGATGCTGATCTTTGCAACGGCTGTTTCAAAGGCCGCTGTCATCACGATCCCCGGGTCGGCGGGTGCAGGCGCGGGTGTGCAGGATGCCAGCAGCAGGACGGGCAGCCAAAGGGCTGTGAAGGTTTTTATGGTATTTCTTTTCATATGCTGAATTCTACCTGAAAAAAAAGGACGCCTGCGTGGTGCAGGCGCCCCGTTGGGGAATCGTCGGATTCCCGGTTACTCGTCACTTTTTCCGGTAATAAAGGCCTCCACCTTGTCACGGCAGATGTCATCGCGGAATTGCTTGGGGGGGGTCTTGAAGAAATAGGAAGAGGGTCCCACGATCGGTCCGGAGAGCTCGCGGTCCAGCGCGATCTTGGCGCAGCGCAGCGCGTCGATCATCACGCCTGCCGAGTTGGGGCTGTCCCAGACTTCAAGTTTAAGCTCAAGGTTGAGCGGGACGTTGCCGAAGGTTGTGCCTTCCATGCGGATGTAGCACCACTTGCGGTCGGTCAGCCACGGGACATGATCGCTCGGCCCCACGTGGACGTTATCCTTGCCGATGTCGTAGGGCACCATGCTGGTCACGGCATTGGTCTTCGAGATCTTTTTGCTTTCAAGGCGTTCCCGCTCGAGCATGTTGAGGAAGTCGGTATTGCCGCCGAAGTTTAACTGGTAGGTCCGGTCGATCTTCACGCCGCGGTCCACAAAGAGGCTGGTGAGTACGCGGTGCACAATGGTCGCCCCGACCTGGCTTTTAACATCATCGCCCAAAATGGGCAGGCCCGCGTCTGCAAACCGCTTGCCCCAATATTCAGACGAAGCGATAAAAACGGGGATGGCATTGACCAGGGCGCAGCCCGCCTCGATCACCTGTTCCACATACCATTTGGTGGCCATCTCCGAGCCGACGGGCAGGAAGTTGATCACCACATCGGTTTTTGTATCCCTAAGAAGTTTGACAATATCAGCAGTGGAGCCGGGCGCTTTTTCAATGACCTCGCTCAAATATTTGCCGAGTCCATCATGCGTCATGCCGCGCACCACAGGTGCATTCAAATGGGGCACATCAGAAAACTTGTAGGTGTTGTTTGGTTCGGCAAAGATGGCCTCGGATAGATCCTTGCCTACTTTCGTGACGTTAATGTCAATGCCGAGCGTAAATTCAATGTCGCCGACGTGGTAATCGCCAAGCTGTGTGTGCATGATGCCCGGGATGTCTTCAGCCGCCCCGGCGTTTTTGTAGAATTGGACCCCCTGCACCAGCGATGAGGCGCAGTTTCCCACACCGATGATTGCGACGCGTACTTTTTTACTTGTCATAAAGTTTTATCTCCTTGCAGCAAAAAATATATTAATAATTCCTTACCTCATTATTCTTGGATAGACCAGTGAAGTATAATCTTACTATGGGAAAAATACAGCAGTGATTCAGAAAAGACTTCTTGAACGCCTTCTGGAACTGACCCGCGGCCTGGGTTCGGTCGTTGACCTGGAGCCCTACCTGCGGTCCATTCTCTCCGCCGCCGCTGAATTAACCGAAAGTGAAACAGCGTCCCTGATGGAATACGACGAAGCCGCGCAGGAACTTCGCTTTAAGTATGT
>CAYLOW010000309.1:0-5125 GCA_964385315.1 uncultured Anaerolinea sp. | reverse complement strand
GCATTGCTCAACCTCAAGCCTGTCATCCTGGTAGACGCGGACGGCAAGTACAGCACGAAAGGCAATGGGCGCACGCTGAACAAATCCATGGCGATGATCGTGAATACCATGCATGAGAAATTTGGGAATACCCCCGTGTGGGTCACCATGATCCATGGTCGCTTTGCCGAAAAAGCAGACGCGCTTGCCGCCGATCTAAAAGGGAAATTAAACATCTCCAAAATGGATCTGGTGCGTATCTCCCCCGCATTGGGTGTGCATACGGGCCCCGCCATTGTCGGCGCGGCGGTCTTGCCGATGGAGTTGATGAGTGATTTGGTGGGGTAAGGGAAGTAATGAGTAACGAGTGAGAAGTAAAAAGGACTTGCCTGGTTGCAAGTCCTTTTTTGTTTTCCGTTGCAAGTGATTGTATTTTTCTGGAATCACCCTACAATATAGAGTAATGGCGTGCGTCTAAAAATTCGTCTGGGAGGGCTCGATGAACAAAAAAACCGTGTTCGTTACCGTTTGTGTTTTGATTCTTTTTCAGGCTTGTGCAAATCCGTCGCCTACACCAGTGATCGAACCGACAAAGACCGCCACGTTGGCAACATCCACTTCCACGCCAATACCGACATTGACACCGACCAGCACGCCCACCCCCATTCCGCTGGTGTGGACACAGGTTTACGATGGGCAGAACTTCGAGCGTGATATGGTTAGTGCCTTTGCTACTGATAAAAAAGACCCAAATGTGATTTATGCTGGCATGAAGAATTCAGGCGTATACAAAACGGTTGACGGCGGTCTCTCCTGGCTGTCCGCCCATGACGGATTGGTGAATATGCAGGTCGAGTCATTGCTGATTGATTCCCAAAACCCGCTCATTCTGTACGCTGGCACATTGGGTGGAATCTTCAAGACCGAAGATGGCGGAGAAAACTGGTCAAGAGTTGGAGAGGGAATTTACTTGTTGATGGATTATCAGGATAACTCCCATTTGTACGCGCGAAACGAGAACGCCATCTATGAAACAACCGACCAGGGAAACAACTGGACAACAGCATATACCTTGAAGAATAAGGATTGTCCCGACGGAATCAGTTCCTGGGCTATCCACCCCACAGATGGGGACATGCTTTTTATTGGAGGCGGGGAAACCTGTGCAGGCGTATATCAATCTAGTGACAGTGGACATGCGTGGTCATTATTAGGATTGGAAGATAAGCCAAATCTAAACCCACTCGCCGTTGGACTGGATGAACAGGGAATCTTTTCCATCTATGCCAACCTCGCATCATCCGTATGGGCGGAAGTGGGAATTTATATATCGCATGATGGAGGTGGTACTTGGTCTCAATCGCAATTAGTAGGAGAGGGAAATTGTGATATTCTGACTTCCGACCCAGATAATCCAGCCACAATCTATTGCGCTGGAAGCTGGTTATATATAACACACAAAAAAGGAGATCCGTGGTCATTTCTCCCTGACACACAGCACAACGTCTACACGGCAGTCCACATTGATCACCCCAATGACACAGATCGCATCATGACAGGTAAAACCAACTTAAATAATAGAAATGCTTCAGATGCAGATGTCGGCATTTTCATTTCCACAGATAGCGGTTCGTCATGGACTGAACGAACCAATGGGATCGGGTCAGCGCGTTCGGAACTTAAAATTGACCCAACAAATATAGACAGAATATATCTGGCTACTAATTATTATCAAAGGGCGATACAAAGTGGTTGCACATTATATAGCTCAATGGATAGCGGTAAAAGCTGGTCACCAATAAAAACGGCAAATTGGTGCGGTCCCTCTTTTGATTCGACCAATACGTTCTACTTAATGGAGGGAGGCTCGTTACAAGAATCGCGGGATGGTGGTGAAAACTGGCTGTGGGATGGAGTGCCACACGGAGGGGGATGGGGCGGCTCATATCCAGATCCTATACAATTTGCCAACAGATTGCCATCAGAGTCACAAAGCATATCAGCAAACCCGTACATGGATAATCTCATATACGCTGTGGACAATGAGATTTATTACTTAACGGGCGATGGCTGGCAACTCAGCGAGGGCAGCGAAGGCTTGTGGGATGGGAGATTGTTCTACACAGATCAAAGCGAAATGATATTTGCAATCGGCAGATATCACCAAAAATACTCCACCAACAACGGCGTGACCTGGCAGGCTTGCGGAGAGGATGTCACCACCGCGCAATCGGATTCCCGCCTGGCGCTGGACTTGCAAGGAAATAAACTTTATCTGGCAACACCCGGTCAAGGGGTGCTGGTCAGCACGGACAAGTGCGGATCATGGCAAGCCAGCAACAACGGATTAGGCAACTTGTTCGTCAACACTGTGGCGATGGACCCGAACAACTCGGACACCGTCTATGCAGGCACGGACGGAGGAGCGTATGTTTCCTTTGATGGCGGCGCAAACTGGGGGCAAATCAATGACGGGCTGACTGGCTCGGACATTGTCTATTCCATCGCGGTGGATAGCGAAAGTAATGTCTATGCCGCCACACCGTATGGCGTTTTCAAATTGGAACAAAAGTAAGTTTCACTACATTTGGAGTACCCCATGAACAAAAAACTCGCGTTTGTTACAGTTTGTGTTTTGATTCTTTTTCAGGCTTGTTCAACCCAATCACCCACTCCAATCAGTGAGTCGACAAAAACTGCCACGCTCGCAACTTCCACTTCCACCCCAACGCCGACGATGACACCGACCAGCACGCCCACGCCTATTCCGCTGGCATGGACGCAGATTTCCAATGGACAGAATTTTGAGCGCGATATGGTCACTGCCTTTGCCACAGACAAGAAAGACCCAAATGTGATCTACGCTGGCATGAAGAATTCTGGCGTGTACAAGACCATTGACGGCGGTCTCTCCTGGATTCCCTCACATAATGGATTGGCGAGCATGCAAATAGAATCCTTGCTGATCGATTCCCAAAACCCGCTTATCCTGTACGCTGGCACAATAGGTGGAGTCTTCAAGACCGAAGATGGGGGAGAAAACTGGTCAAGAATTGGCAATGGGACTTCCCTGCTAATGGACTCTCAAGAGAATTCCCATTTGTACGCGCGCGATATGAATGGGATTTATGAAACAACAGATCAGGGAAATACATGGAAGACCGTGTATGGTTTGAAGAAGGATTGTCCCGACGCGATTAGTTCATGGGCAATCCATCCCACAGATGGGGATATGCTTTTCATTGGCGGCGGGGAAACCTGCACGGGTGTATATCAATCCAGCAATAGCGGGCATAGCTGGACATTGATAGGGATGGAAGACAAACCCAATATCAATGCGCTTGCCATTGGATTAGATGAACAAGGAAACTATTCAGTTTACCTATTTCCGCTCACCTTCGTGGCAGAATGGAGAATTTATATATTGCATAATGGAGATTCAAATTGGTCTTTCGCGCAAGTCATGCGTTGTGATATTTTATCTTCCGACCCTGATAATCTCTCCACAATCTATTGTGCGAGCCAAACATCACTACATGCCACACGAGGCAAAGGAGAACCTTGGCAGGCAATCCCAGGCACGCAATCAATTCTGTATTCAGCTATCCACATTGATCACCCCAATGGGACAGATCGTATCATTGTAGGTGGAAGAACTCTGGCTAGAGACCAGATTAGAGAATCGCCAGGCGTTGGCATTTTTATTTCTGTGGATGGCGGCAAATCCTGGGTCGAGCGGAATAATGGCATTGGATCAGCGCGCGCGGAACTAAAGATTGACCCAATGGATAACACCAAAGTGTACCTGGCTACATATTATGCAGAGACAGAAGAAGAAACTGGATGTAGTTTATACCGCTCCCGCGATAGCGGAAATAATTGGGCGTCAATAAAAAGCGAATGGAGAGATTCCTGGTGCGGACCATCTTTTGATGCAGCCCATGTGCTCTACATGATGGAGCAGGGCTCCCTGCAAACATCGCGGGATAGTGGGGAGGAATGGCTGTGGAATTTTTCTGGATTAAGGGGTAAGGAGCACGCTGAAGAGACAATTAAAAGATTAGCCCATATGCTTCCGTCCAACTACAGGGATGGCATTTACTATGAGGATTCTCAAAGCGTATCGGCAAACCCATACATTAACGGACTTATTTATGATGTGAGCGATACAATCTATTACTCAACAGTACCAGGCTGGCAACCAAGTGAAGGCAGTGAAGGTTCGTGGGATGCAAGATTGTTCTACACAAATCAAAGCAAAATGATATTTGCAATCGGCAGGGTTCACCAAAAATACTCCACCGATAACGGTATGACCTGGCAGGCTTGCGGAGAGGATGTCACCACCTCAAAATCAGATTCCCGCCTGGCGCTGGACTTGCAAGGAAATAAACTTTATCTGGCAACGCCCGGTCGAGGGGTGCTGGTCAGCACGGACAAGTGCGGATCGTGGCAAGCCAGCAACAACGGATTGGGCAACTTGTTCGTCAACACAGTGGCGATGGATCCGAACAACTCCGACATTGTTTACGCAGGTACGGATGGGGGAGCATATGTCACCTTCGACGGCGGCGAGACCTGGGGGGAGATTAATAGCGGACTGGTCGGATCGACTATCGTTTACTCCATCGCAGTGGATAAGGAGAGCAATGTCCATGCTGCCACGCCGTATGGAGTGTTCAAGTTGGAAGGCAGGTGATTTACGATTTACGATTGAGGGATTTGATCATTTCTTCAGCCAGCAACGCGATGACCTCGTCCGCTTTCATCACCTGACCGTAGGATTTGAGCGCGGCGAGGAAGGCTTTGTGAACGTGTTCGGCTGGGATGGTTGTGTCGCCGTAGGTCAGGTCGCGTGCCGCGCAGGCGTCTTCGGCGACGATGACTTTGAAGCCGAGATCGGCGGCGGCGCGGGCGGTGGCATCCACGCACATGTGAGTCATCATGCCGGTGATGATCACGCGCTCGATGCCCCACTCCTTCAACATCTCCAGCAGGTTCGTCTCGCGGAATGAGTTGGGATAATGTTTGTAGACGATGGGTTCACCGACAAAATGCGCAACAGAATCATCAATGTCTGAACCCGTAGAACCCCTGACAAAAAATGGCGCGTCGGGTTTGAGCGCAATGTGCTGGATGTGGATGT
>CAYLOW010000308.1:0-5199 GCA_964385315.1 uncultured Anaerolinea sp. | reverse complement strand
CAATTATGACCCAACGGGACATGCGATTAGGGCGATTCTGACCCTGTGCTCTGATACAGGTCAAAAGGGAGTGTGCTTAACCAAAAAACATGACTTTATTCCATAAAAACCGAAACTGATGCATTTGCTTGACTCGCTTTATTCACCAAAGTAAAATCAGCGGCCGTTGCCCCCTGCCTGTTACCTACAAGAGTATGATTGAATAAATGAAACAATCCCTTAGATCACTTACATTACTATTAATTATTTTATCTGGCTGCATCAGCACGCCCGTCGTTCCTGCGCCCACAAGCACAAAGGAAAATATCGCATTCAAAAATACCGTGGTGAGCCTGACCTTTGATGACGGCGATGCGGATAATTATTCGGTGCGTTCCATTCTTGCGGAAAACAATTTACACGCCACATTCTATGTTGTGAGCGGTTTTACCAACACAAATGGCTACATGACCGACGACCAATTGCGCGACCTGTATAACGACGGCAACGAAATTGGCGGGCATACGCTCAGCCATATCAACATTGCGGATATAAGCGGTGAAGATTTGAAACGTGAAGTCTGTCAGGATCGTTCCAACCTGACAGCGTACGGTTTTGACGTGACATCCTTTGCCTATCCCTTTGGACATTACGATGACGAGGCACAACAGGTCGTAAAGGATTGCGGTTATGGTAACGCGCGCGGCGTTTCAGATGGACCAGAAGTACTCCCGCCAGTGGGTGGTTATGGCTTGCGCGCCATGCCCTATATTGTGAGCGATACGCGTCTTCCGAAAATGCAGCGCTACGTCACCGAGGTGGAAAACAATGGCGGCGGCTGGACTATTTTCGTTTTTCACCACGTTTGTGATGGCTGCGATCAATACGCCATTAAGCTGGGAGTGTTCACAAAATTCGCGCAGTGGCTTGGCGAACAGCAATCCAATGGACTTGTTGTAAAAACGGTGGGGGAAGTGATGGATGGAAAATAATCCACTTTACTTTTTCGTATCCAATTTCAAGAGCGCCGAATGTAATGGGTCTGTAAAAAGATTTAAACACAAAGAATTAACATTCGCCTAAGCAGGTATGTAAGGATCCCTTTTCATCCATCACTTTAGCCATACTCTCCAGTTCCAAGCGCAATGCGACCATCTGAAAATGCGATATAATTTAAAAAGTACAGGGAGTTTTTATAAAGCAGGATGCAAGATATTAACAAGTTGTTGAAAGAAAAGTAAAATACGTATTAGGAGACCATTATGCCCTCGTTAAATGACATCCTGGCTGTAATTTTAGGTGGTGGACGTGGAGCACGCCTCTACCCATTGACTCAAATGCGCTCAAAACCCGCCGTCCCCATTGCGGGTAAGTATCGCCTCATAGATATTCCCATCAGTAATTGCATTAACTCAGAGATTTTCAAAATTGCGATCCTGACGCAATTCAATTCTGTATCCCTGCATCGTCATATTACACGCACTTATAATTTTGACGCGTTCCATGCCGGCTGGGTGCAGATTTGGGCTGCGGAGCAAACCATCGAAAGTGCAGACTGGTATCAGGGCACGGCTGATGCAGTACGAAAGCAGACCCTTGAGATTATGTCCAGCGGTGCGAAGCATGTCCTGATCCTTGCGGGCGACCACCTGTACCGTATGAACTACAAGGCAATGGCTGAATATCATTGGGCAAATCACGCAGATATTACAGTGGCGGTCCAACCTGTCATGACGGAAGAAGCACCACGTTTTGGAATTTTGAAGCGTGAAGCCGGTGGACGCATTTCTTCCTTTGTCGAGAAACCCAAGGACCCTGAAATTCAGAAGAAATACATCAGCCGTGATGACCCGAAGCGCCCGTTCCTCGGCTCGATGGGCATCTACCTCTTCAGAACGAAAGTGTTGATGCATTTGTTGGAAAAATTTCCCAATCACGATGACTTTGGCGGCGACATTATCCCCGAGGCGATCCAAACTCATAAGGTATTCGGCTTTGATTATGACGGTTATTGGCAGGATATTGGAACGATCCGTTCGTTCTACGAAACCGGGCTCATGTTGACACGGTCTGATTCTCCTTTTAATTTTCACGATGCCAAGGAACCGATCTACACCGACATCCGCTTCCTGCCCAGCTCCATTGTGGAAGACAGCAGGTTGAAGGATGTTCTTCTGTCTGAAGGATGTCGAATTTTGCAGTCTGATATTACACACTCGATCGTAGGCATTCGGAGCCAGATTTCATCCGGGTGTGTTATCAAGGATACGATTGTGATGGGCTCGGACTATTATGAACGGGATTTTGAAGAGGGCCTGCCCATTGGCATCGGCGCAAATTGCCATATCGAGGGCGCAATTCTTGATAAGAACATCCGCATTGGGAACGACGTAACCATCCGTCCATTCCCGCGTGGCGTGGACATGGATCATGAAAAATGGTATGTCCGCGATGGAATTGTTGTAATTCCGAAAGACGCCGAAATCGAGTCAGGAACGAAGATTGCACCCGAATAATTAAATGATAAGTCACCCATCATGTGTTTTATGGATGGTTTCATTTGAAGTTTTACGCAAGCCGCAAAGAAAAAAAATATTCTTTGCGGCTTTGTGTTGGCGTCATAGGTTGTCTGAATGTCATTTTGTGAAACATTTTATTCAGGTAAGGGTTGTTTTTTCTTGAATTGCAACCCACCTGCAATAGCCAGGCGCGCGACATGGCACAAGCCGACATTAAAATTATGCTATACTCGCATAATATGAATTCACCGCGCGAATATTGGCCGCGCTGGGCAGAGACCTTGCGCCGTTATCGTCTTCATGAACTAACCGCCATGTTACTTGAGGCGGGAAGTCCGTTTGCCCTGCTTGGGGCGCAGGTGTTGTATTTTAGCCGCGGGCTGATCGTGAGTGATCAGCTAACGGCTTTGGCGCTAACCCTGGAAGAAAACAATGAAGCGCGCGCGTTTGCATCCTTCCTGGTGGAGGAGAGGGCATCATGGTGATTCTCATCGAATTGGTTATCCTCGTAGTCAGCGCGATCCTATTGGGTGTGATTGCGCTTTGGAAGCGTAAATCTCCCGCAAGACTGCGGGAGATCCCTGCGCTTACCCAGTTATTTCGTATGCTGGGACTGAGTGTGGAAGATGGTACGCGCCTGCACGTATCCTTGGGGTCTGGCAATCTGCTTGATATGCGCGGCGGATCTGCCCTGGCAGGGCTTGCCATGCTGCGGCATATTGCAGAACGTACATCAGTAAGCGACTCTCCCCCGGTTGCTTCTTCTGGAGACTCTCTGCTTGGTTTACTTTCACAAGACACATTACAGGCGGGCTATAAAGCTGCAAGTGCAGGGGAGCTATATTCCCACACTACGGGACGTGTGGCTGGGTTAAGCCCGTTTGGGTATGCCGCCGGCGCGATGCACATTTCACAAAACGAGAATGTTTCTGCAAATATTATGATCGGGCATTTTGGTTCGGAGGTGGCGTTGCTTGCTGATGCCGCGGAACGCGAAAATGTGGTTGTCATTGGCGCAAGCGATAACCTTTCCGGTCAGGCTGTGCTTTTTGCAAACGCGCAGAATGCATTGATCGGGGAAGAGTTATTTTCCACCGGCGCGTATCTTGGAGCAGGCGCTTCTCACCTGGCAAGCCTGACATTGCAGGATTTATTCCGCTGGGTAATTATCCTCATCTTGTTGGGTGGCGCTGTAGCCAAATTTGCGGGGGCAATCTAATGCGTGTGATCACTGTTTTTATCGCAATGCTTTCAGGTCTTGCCATTTTGGCGGGCTATTTTCTAAAAGACTTCTTCCCTGTGCTGGCGGAGGTTCAGACGCAAATATTGAATGTGGCGATCACCCTGGCGGGTGTTGCCGTGTTGGTGGGAATTTTCAATTTGATTTCCGTGCATGCTGACAAGGTTCGCCGCGGTCAAAAGGGAAGCGTTTACAGTGCGCTGCTTGTCATTAGTTTGTTTGTTACGTTTTTGCTTGGCATCATTCTGCGCCCCGGTCATGTAGCCATGCAGGCGGTGGTGAATGGCATCATCATTCCCACCGAATCCGCCTTGATGGGGATTCTGACCATCTCACTGCTTTATGCGGCAATTCGCCTTCTGCGCCGGCGTGTGGATGTAATGAGTATTATCTTCCTTCTCACAGCCGCAATCATTCTTTTTGGTTCCGCCACCCTGCCTTTTGGCGACATTCCCCTGCTTGGCGATTTTGCCCGCTGGTGGTCGCAGGTCTGGGCGCTTGGTGGAATGCGCGGTATTTTGATTGGTGTTGCGCTTGGAGCGCTTACCACCGGACTGCGTGTCTTGTTTGGCGCAGACCGTCCTTATGGTGGCAGCTAATGGCAAACATGATTAAGTGCCCTTCGTGTGGAAAAAGCAACCCGTCAGATCAGGAATTCTGCCAGTATTGTCAAGCCCGCCTGCAACCGTTGACTGGAAACCTTAAAGGGGAGGATAAGCCCCTCACGCCGGGACAAGCTCCCACCAAGAAGACCACTGGCGACCTCGAGCCCATCCTGCCTCAATGGTTAAGAGAGGCGCGTAATTCGGCGCGGCAAACCCCCGCAGAAGATGTGCCGCAAACACCGCAAGCGCCCCGTTCCACTTTCTCCGGCGCTGACTTGCTGGCGGGTCTGCATGCACAGCGTCAAGCACAGGACGAGGAAGAGGATACCCCGGACTGGCTTGCAAACATTACCGGCGAAACACCGAAACCCAAGAAAAACAAAACCGAATCTTCTGAGGTGCGCTGGGTGGAGTTGGGTGATAAGAAGGACTTTGCCCAACAAGCGCCAGAACCTGAATCTGAACTGCCGTCCTGGTTATCTGCGATAAACCAGTCAGCCCCACCGGCTGAGGAAAAAGATGAGTTGACTGATTGGTTGCGGAGCGAAGACGCTTCTCGGACACCACAACAACCTTCACAGCCGTTTTCATTTGATAATTCGTCTGCCACGTCAGAGTCAGGTGAAACTCCGGACTGGCTGCATTCAATGGTTACAGATGGCAGCGCAGGATTCAATGATTCCGGTAATACAGCGGATGAGTCGTTTACTTCCTCGGATACGCCGGATTGGCTGCGTGCGATGGGTACAGAAAATGCTGCACCGACTGCCAGTGCCCCGTCGACGGATTCAGATACACCGCCAGCTTTTTCGGATACGCCGGATTGGTTGCGCGCGATGGGTACAGAAAATGCTGC
>CAYLOW010000307.1:0-5210 GCA_964385315.1 uncultured Anaerolinea sp. | reverse complement strand
TATAATGGAATGGAATTAATCATAGGGGGTGGAAGTCATGGTATAAAAATCTAACTTTTTTCATAAACTCTGACCCCTTCAAAAAATACAGGGAGAATCATCATGGGCAAGGTTGTTGTCGCGGCTGCGTTGGGCGAGTGCGTCCATGTGGCAGGGGTGATCAATTTCCTCAAGCTGGCTGAGGCTGCCGGCTGGAAGACTGTTTTTCTTGGCCCTGCCGTTTCAGTAAATGAGGTGATCGAAGCGGCAAAACGCGAGCAGGCTGACCTGGTGGGCGTATCTTATCGCCTGACGCCCGAAACAGGAGAGCGTTTGCTGGGTGAGTTTGCCGAGGCTGCATCTGAACTGCACGAGCGGGGAATCCGTTTTGCGTTTGGAGGGACTCCGCCTGTAGTGGAACGCGCGGCGAAGCTGAATTTTTTTGAGCGTACCTTTGGCGGGGGGGAAAATATAGAGGCGGTACTCAGCTATCTGAAAGGGAGTCAGGTTGGGGTGCGGGGCGAAGCTGTGTTTCCCCAATCGGCAGTCGAAAGAATCGAATGGAAGTCCCCATATCCCATTTTGCGGCATCATTTTGGGCTTCCCACGATGGAAGAGACCATCAGGGGTATTGAAAAAATCGCAGATGCGCAGGCGCTGGATGTGATCTCGCTGGGCATTGACCAGGATGCACAGGAGAATTTTTTTCACCCTGAAAAACAAGACCCGCGCAGAAAGGGGGCAGGCGGTGTGCCTGTGCGCTCGGAGGACGATTACCGTGCCTTATACGAGGCCAGCCGCCGCGGAAATTATCCACTGCTGAGGACATATTCGGGCACGGATGATTTTATAAAGCTGGCAGAGATGTATGTGAGAACGATCAACATGGCATGGTGTGCCATTCCGCTCTTTTGGTTCAACCAGATGGACGGACGGGGACCGTGGGCGTTGGAGGGTTCGATCCGCGAGCATCAAAATGTGATGAGATGGTATGGCGAACACGGCATTCCTGTCGAGTTAAATGAGCCGCATCATTGGGGTATGCGCGATTCATCGGATGTGGTGTTTGTGGCCGCGGCATATCTTTCCGCGTACAACGCGCGGGCCTTTGGCGTGAAGAATTACATCGCGCAGATGATGTTCAACAGCCCGCCTGGATCGTCCGATGCGATGGACCTGGCAAAGATGCTGGCGATCCTAAAAATGATCACCCCGTTGGAAGAGGACGGATTCAAAATATGGAAACAAACCCGCATCGGTTTGCTTTCACATCCGCTTGACCCTGACGCGGCGCGTGGACATCTCGGCGCGTCCACCTATTTGCAAATGGCATTGAAGCCCGATATTTACCACATTGTCGGACACACTGAAGCGCATCATGCCGCGACCGCGGATGATGTGATCGAAGCCGCCCGCATCGTCCGCCGCGCGATCGATAATGCGATGGGCGCGCCCGACATGACCGCAGATCCCAAAGTCCAAGCGAGGGTAAATCAACTGGCCGGGGAGGTGAGTCAACTGCTGGAGAAGATCCGTATGCAGGCGGATTCGGCTGACGACCCGTTTATTGATCCGGTTACCCTGACCCGCGCTGTCACCTCGGGTTTGATGGACGCGCCGCAGCTCCGCAACAATAAGTTCGCGTTGGGCAAGGTGAAAACACGCATCGTGGATGGCGCGTGTGTGGAAGTGTAGGTATTTGCGCTGAGCGCAATTGGAGCCCGGTATTGGCAGGGAATCGGTCCCTGGATTACGCAGCCATTATTCCGGCGTCCTTTCGGGAATATGAAGAAAACTGATATGTGAGGAGGCATTACATGACAAGAAAATTTGCAGTCATCGGGGCGGGGCACGGAGGCAAGGCAATGGCGGCACATCTGGCATTGATGGGCTTTAAAATTTCGCTGTATAACCGTACAGCCAGCCATATTGACGTGATCAAAAAGCGCGGCGGCATTGAGCTGGATGGGGCGGAAGGTGTGCCGCATGGCTTTGGAAAACTGGAATTGGTCACATCGGATATTCGTGAGGCGATCAAAAAAAGGGACGTGATCATGGTGGTGCTGCCATCCTCCGCCCACGCGGAAATCGCCGCAGCCATGGCGCCGCATCTGACGGATAAACAGATCATCGTCCTGCACCCCGGGCGCACCTGCGGCGCGCTGGAATTTTCAAAGGTCATCCGTGATGCGGGATGCAAGGCGGATGTGACCATTGCCGAGGCCGAGACATTCATCTACGCCGCACGCTCCGACGGCCCGGCCGCGGCACGCATCTTCCGCGTCAAGGAAGCCATTCCATTGGCGGCACTGCCCGCCACGCGCACGCAATTGGTACTGGATGCGATCAACGAGGCATATCCGCAGTTTATCGACGGTGTTAATGTGTTGAATACCAGTTTGAACAATATGGGGGCCATCTTCCACCCGGCGCTGACCTTACTCAACACAGGCTGGATCGAAGCCACGCACGGCGATTATCAATTTTATATTGACGGCGTTACCCCATCTGTGGCGCGCATGCTGGAGGTGTTGGATCGCGAGCGAGTCACTGTTGCCTCTGCGCTGGGCATTCGCGCGCGAACGGCATTGGAATGGCTGAAACTTGCCTACGACACCGCCGGCGAAGACCTGCACGAAGCCATCCATAATCAGCCCGGTTATTATGGGATCAAAGCGCCGCCGACGCTTAATCACCGCTATCTGTTCGAGGATATTCCCATGAGCCTCGTGCCGATCGCCTCGCTTGGAATGCGCTACGGGGTTTCGGTGCGTGGCATGGACAGCATCATACGCATCGGCAGCATCATCCACCGCACCGATTACTGGCGGCGCGGGCGCACGGTGGAAAAACTTGGCCTTGATCAATGGAGCGTAAGTGAGTTGACGCGTTTTGTGCAGGAAGGCGTGATCGATTAACCTGCCAATTGGACCACGCGGTTTTTGCGAAGCGGAACCCAGGTTTGTGAGAGAGGAAAATTCCAATGTGTGGAATCGCCGGAGCACTATACCAACCAGCAAGTGAAAATGTAAGCGGAATGATCGAAAAAATCATCCATCGCGGGCCCGATGGCAGCGGGGTGCAAACCTTTGAACATGCCACCCTGGGACACGCCCGCCTTGCCATTTTGGATATGGCAGGCGGACACCAGCCAATGGGCCATGAAGACACATGGATCACGTTCAACGGAGAAATATACAACTACCGCGAACTCCAGCGGCAGTATTTGCCGGACGAAAAACTTAATACCCATTCCGACACCGAAGTCCTGCTGCATCTTTACCGAAGACTTGGAACAAAATTTGTGAGCCTGCTCGATGGCATGTTCGCTTTTGTGATCTATCAAAACGGAGTAACCCTGATGGCGCGCGACCCGCTGGGGATCAAGCCGTTGTACTACGGCACGGGTGCCGATAAGGTGACGCTGTATTTTGCCTCCGAGCTTAAAGCCCTGAAAGGACTCACGACCTCCATTCAGGAATTCCCCGCGGGACACTGGCTTCACTCGGAAAAGGGATGGCATGGTTATTACAACATTCATGAGACCATCCGGCCTTTTGACGGGACCGAAGCCGAAGCCCTGCCTGTGATCCGCTCCACCCTGAGTGACGCGGTAAAGAAACGCATGCTTGCCGATGTGCCGGTGGGTGTCAGTCTCAGCGGCGGGCTGGATAGCAGTATCGTATCCATGCTGGCCTGTGAAGGCACGGAGCAGTTACATTCCTTCGTGGTCGGGGTGGAGGGCGGTGAAGACCTGGCCGCCGCGAAACAAATGTCTGAATTCCTCACCACAAAACACCATCAGCTGATCTACACACCGGCTGACATGCTGAAAGCCCTGCCCGAAGTTTTGTTTTTCCTCGAAACATTTGACCCTGCCCTGGTGCGCAGCGCCATTCCAAACTACTTCCTTGCAAAACTCATATCAGATCATGTCAAGGTGTTTCTCACAGGTGAAGGCGCAGATGAAATCTATGCGGGCTATGAATATCTTGCAGATATCACCGATCCCGCGGCTCTGCAAAATGAAATGATCGAAATTACCGAAGCATTGCACAACACGAACTTACAGCGTGCAGATAGAATGTCGATGGCGTTCGGCCTGGAAGCCCGTGTTCCTTTTCTGGATGTGAAGTCAGTTTCCACTGCATTGAGTTTTCCCCCCGCCTGGAAATTGCACACCGGGCGAGTTCCCAAGCATTTATTGCGCCAGGCGTTTATCCATGACCTGCCGGAAAACATCGTCAACCGCCCCAAGCAAAAATTCTCGAAGGGCGCAGGTTCATCTGATCTGATCGCGGAAATTGCCGATCGGGAAATATCGGATAGCGAATTTGAATCCGAAGGCAGACGGTTGAAGAATGATTGGAACCATCCCCTGAAAAACAAGGAGGCGTTGTTTTATTACAAGACCATCCGTAAATATTACGACGATCTCTTTCTGTTTAATACCATGGGACACAGCCGCAGTTTGTAGGTCAGGATATCTTTTGGGCATTGTCACCTTATAAAAAATTTTAGAGTCCATCAGTCTGTTGATGAACTCTAAAATCGAAAACTACAACCATTGCCGCATAACACCAGAAGGAGTCTTATGTTTGACTGGTACATATGGATCGGTCTGCCCGCGCTTGTTTTCCTGGCCCGCGTGGTGGATGTAACACTCGGCACGCTGCGTATCATCTTCACTGCGCGCGGCATGAAATATCTTGCCCCCCTGCTTGGTTTTGTGGAGGTATTCATCTGGATCAGTGTCATCGCGCAGATCACGAAAGGCGCCCATAATGTCGTAGCCTATCTCGCCTATGCCGGCGGATTCGCCACCGGCAATTACATCGGCATGTTCATTGAAGATAAACTTGCGATCGGAACGCTGGTGGTGCGCGCCTTCATTCCAGGCCATGTTCATGAGTTGACCAAAAGCCTGCACGAGAAAGGCTACGGTGTGACCCGTGTAGACGCGCACGGCTCACAGGGACCTGTCAACCTGATCTATACCATTGTCATGCGCAAAAATCTGCCTGAAGTTACAGATATCATCCAAAGGGCATATCCCACTGCATTCTTCACGGTCGAAGAATTACGTTCGGCGGAGCATGGTGTGTTTCCGCGTCCGAACCCACTTACGCAGGATGTATTATTTCGCAGGAAGTCCAGGTGAGATGCCTTCGTAAATATAAAATGGAATTAATCACAGGCGGCAAAAGTCATGGTATAAAAAATAAGGGAAA
>CAYLOW010000306.1:0-5255 GCA_964385315.1 uncultured Anaerolinea sp. | reverse complement strand
AATTCCTGATGGCTGTAAAATACCATGATAATCCTCTTTTACCACTCAATTACGGACGGATGAGCTAAGTAGCCAGCACAGGATGTCCTGTGTGGCAATATGGACAGTCATCTTCTGTTTTTACTTTTAGCATACGGGGTTTTGAAGATTTCGCCGAGCCTTTTCTCTTGGTCAGCAATTTCCACAATGTTTTGAGCCGGGGAAATGCCAGCAGCAGTACAAGCACGACCAAGATCAATATATATGAAGTCTGTTTATTCAAGAGAGGAGAATTTCCTTGTCTGGTGATCTGGCAAGGGCACATCCTACTATACTTTCTCCTCCCCTTCAATTACCAACTACCGATTACGGTGCTACCCATACAGTGAATTGCCGCCCACTGTACTCTAATATGGACACCCGATAAAGCATGATAAAATTATCATCATTAATTTTATATGCTAATTAAGCGTATGTGGGATAGCATAGTTTGGATAAATTTCGGTTAGGTGAAATTATGGTTTTGGCATGGAATCGGCTAAAGTCAATTGCAAAACCAGAGTTGATTGGTTGGTGTATCGTCACTTTAGGATTAATTCTACGTTTGCGGCAATATATTGCAAATCGTTCATTTTCAGGCGATGAAGCCAGTCTGGCAATTAATATCGTCTCTCGGTCATTTGTTGGTTTGACGAAGTCACTTGATTATCATCAAGCAACCCCTATTGGTTTTCTGTTCATAGAGAAATTTTTCATTTTGCTTTTGGGGAACAAAGACAATATACTGCGCGTATTTCCATTAATATCGAGTATTCTTGCAATTTACTTGGTCTATCGCATCGCATTGGATTATTTTGGTGTGGCAGGTATTTTTGCGCTTTCGATGTTCGCATTGAATTCGTGGCAGATCTTTTTCTCAACTGAACTCAAGCAGTATGGCACTGACGTTATGGTCACGCTCTTGCTGGTTTATTTATCAATTCGCTGTCTCAAAGAAGACCCTCGGATCAGGGATTTTATATGGCTGGGCATTGCAGGCACCATCACGATCTGGCTATCCCATATAGCAATTTTCATCCTGGCCGGGATCGGATTGGCGCTGCTGCTCGAAAAATATATACAAAAAAAACAGATCCCATTTATCTGGCTGTTAAGTCTGGGTGCTGCGTGGCTCATTTCATTTGGCATCGAATATCTTGTTATATTACGATATACAGCCGGAGATAGATATTTTCAAACTTATTGGCTAAAATCCTTCCTACCTTTACCACCTTGGGAAAACATTCCCTGGCTTGTTAATGTTTATTATAAATATGTCCTTATAACCTTGGGCAGAACTGACTCAAGCATGGATCACATGATCCTTGCTCTGGCGATCATTGGCAGTTTGTCACTTTTTGCAAGACGGCAAAACACAGCCATAATTATTATCTTCCCATTTATTATGACCCTGATCGCTTCTGCCTGGGAAAAATATCCCCTCTCATACAGATTTATGCTTTTTCTGGTTCCGTTAACATTGTTATTAATGGCAGAGGGTATAGGAAGAATATATTTGTTTCTTGCAAAGTGGCAGAAATCTGTTGCTTTAATTTTATGTGTCATCCCTGTCGCGATCATGCTTTTATTTTCAATCCAAGGTGCGATCACTGGTTTCAAGTACCCGCCAATAATCGCGGAAATAAAACCGGTCATGAAATATATTGAAGAAAAAAAGGAGCAGGGAGATATTATCTACCTTCATTACCGCTCCGTCCCGCCGTTTAACTACTACGCCACTTTTTATAATCTTGATTCGGAAAATATAATAATCGGCGCAGACAGACAAAGCCAAAAAAAAGCGCTTGATCGTTTCTTCGATGATGTCAAAGGGCTCAAAGGAAATAACAGGGTATGGTTCGTCATATCCGAAATTACTTATTGTGATGGCTGCGCAGGCGATAAAAGGGAATATTTTACAAGCTACCTTGATAAGAATGGCTCGATGTTGGAAAGTATCCTGAGTTCAAATTCAGCCGCCTATCTTTATGACTTAAACCCTTAATAAAAAACAAGGCAAATATCTGCATGTCCCTCAAATCCGCTCTTTGCTCAATGATCTATCAAACTGATAAATGGCACAGCAACTCCGCTTTGCCCTGTGCCGAAGCTGTAAAATGGCTGGCCGATTCTTCTTGGTATTTCCTTTCCAAAAGCGGCACGCATCTGCTCGACCGAATTCTGCCCGGCTTTTCAAAAGTGGCACGGTTTGCAAAACGCGTACATTCTTTCTATGTCGAGTACAAGGGCGAAAATGGACTCAAACGCAGCCCCGAGCAAGCCAGCGCCTGGCTCGATTCACTTCGTCCGCGAGACATGGCATCGGCGCATCTTTTTACCAGCCCAAAGCTGTTGCCCGCGTTTGCTTGCCAGCCTTCGTCTCCTATTCTATTTTTCGCGACCCGCGCGATGGGGTCGTCTCACCCATTTTTACATCACCGATATGGAAGCGCGTCATGTCCATCAAAATAATTATCAGTCGCTCCCCGATTTCAATGCGCAGCTCAATGTCAGCATTTTATGCAGACCTGATGCCGATATTGAATTTTCGAATACCACTGACCACCTCGCCCCGTACCTTGACCGGCTCGATCGGCCGGAAGTGCTGACCATCCATTTTGAAGATTTGATTCACGACAGAGCCACGACTCTGGCCCATATCATGGCCCATCACCTCACCCACGCCTCGCTTCCCTCCACCCGAAAATTGCTTCTGGATTCCCTCGATACATCCAACAACCCAAAAAAGACCCCGACCCTTCGCTCAGGAAGAACGGGCGAAGGAATAAAACATATCGCCGATGAACATAAAAAGATATTCAAGGACATGGCTGGTGGTCTGTTGGTGAAATTAGGATATGAAAAAAACAACGATTGGTAATATGTTAGGACAATATCCATTCATGATGTCCGCAAAGAAAATATCGCTGCAGGAATTATTTGTCTTTCTATGTAGTGCCGCCACGGCGGGATTTATTCTGATTGACACAATTTCAAGACGCGCGGCCAGACCCCAAAATTTCAACCTTCTAACCAGGCACTTTTTTAGAAAAGGCATCCTGTCCAATATCGATCTCGTCTTAATCGCCATTGTCCTGATCGCTTTTTTTATTTTATTATCCAAATACAAACCAGCCCAAAAAAATCGATTTTTGCTTTACAGCAGGATGGCAGGCGTATTTTTAACAATTTGGTTGATCTATTTAAGTTCGTCCTATTTTATCAGCCTGGTTTGGGAAACTCCACAAAAAACAGTTTACTTTCCCCAACTCACAAGTGCATTTTTGGAAGGAAAAACTTATCTTTCAGACCCCGGTTCAGTCCGCGACCTGACCAGTTATCAGGGGCAGTGGTACGTGGCTTTTCCTCCTTTGCCAGCCCTCTTGATGTTGCCTCAAATTGCCATGCAGGATGTTGATGCTGTTAACACTGTCCAGTTTACGATTTTTTGGGGGGCGTTAAATGCAGCGATGGTATACGCTATTCTTGAATTGTTGGCCCGTAATAAATTGACAAGCCTTGATCAAGCCGGTAATTTGTGGCTCACGGTCCTGTTTGCATTTGGTTCCGTGCATTGGTATATGTCACTCGTTGGGCATGTCTGGTATCTTAGCCAGATCGTCACTGTGGCCTTTGCCGCCCTGGCAGTTCTTCTATTGTTGGAAACTCGATCCCTCGTGCCAGGCTCATTTTTTCTTGCGATCGGAATGCTTGCACGACCAACAATTGTTCTGCTGTGGCCTTTGCTTTACGCTTTGTATTTCGAATTGAATTCTTTGTCCAGCAAAGACTATATCCGCTTATCAATAAAGCCCGTTTTACTCTCTGCGATTCCAGTAGGGTTGGTCGTCTGTGGTTTGCTTTGGTACAACTTCATCCGTTTTGACTCACCGTTTGACTTTGGCTATCAAACCATGAATGTGGGAGAATATTTGAAACCCGGACTGGCAACTTACGGACAATTCAATTTCCACTTCATTTTGAATAATCTGAAAACAATATTTTTCTCCCTGCCTCTCTGGAACCCCTCGTGTGGTTTTCCTGCACCAGATGGCAATGGAATGAGCATATTTATAACAACCCCTGCGTTGATATTCCTGTACAAGGCTCGTAGCAAATCTTTGTGGGTGTGGTCTGCCTGGCTTTCCGTCCTGCTCCTGCTGTTACCTTTATTGCTATATTTTAATAATGGCAGTTTCCAATTCGGTTTTCGTTTTTTGATGGATCTCATTGTTCCTTTATTATGTTTGCTGGCTTTGGGTGCCGGACAACGTCTTTCTTTTGGGATGCGCCTGCTTATCCTCGTCGGAGTACTTGTTAATTACTATGGTCTGCTCTGGTTTTTTATTGACTTATGTAAATCAATACCTTAGCCAATCATGAAGTAGGAATTGGTTTACAGGTGGAATGATCCATTCCAAAACGGGTGATTTATTCGAAAACTTCGGCCAATTAAATGACTGCAGGCTTTTGCGGAAGTAATTTAAGCAGGACTTTCGCTTTTGCTTGCAAGAAAGCATGAATTCGAGGTGCAGCCAGTTCAGCCCGCAGATAATCGCTCAGCAAATAACTTTTGGTTTGGTAAAGCGTTTTTCCAAGAACTTTTGCCTTGGCCTTCAAAGAAAGCCAGGCATGATAACAACAAGCGATGTGATCGCGTTGTGAACGTCCCTTGCGACACTGACATTTCAAGGTGCCAGTCAATTGTTTGAGGCCGCGATTTGGGTAAATACGTCCTGCCCGGATAAAATGAACGGGGCCCATTTTATATCAAATTATCGTAAAGGGAATTACATTGAAAATATCCCGAGTTCGCGCCATTGCTTTCAAGATGGAAAATTATCCATCAAAGGTATATTATCTCACAATGAAAAAAAGGTGTAGATCGTATTCGCGCACGAGATAATTTCTATGATCAAATGAAACACATCTGCAAGTTAAAGGCAGGTCTTGATCAATGGGATCCAAACTTTGTCGCAGAAAGGAAACTTTGCTGAAGGAGACATCACCGAAATAATTGCCTCATATCGCGCATCAATGCTCTGCTGAAAGGCGTCATTGGCAAAAAATCATATCGGTTTTGGTGTTCGGGTGAATAATGAAACAGGGTTCGTTAAAGCCTGTACGCAATAAAGGCTGCCATGTAAGCAACTTATCCCGGCTACTTGCCTAATCTGTATAGTCAATACCTTCGCCAAAAACAGATGAATAAAACAGGGCTTATCGAGTAAAACCGT
>CAYLOW010000305.1:0-5257 GCA_964385315.1 uncultured Anaerolinea sp. | reverse complement strand
TGGCGGCCTCGCCGACAATTTGCATGCCCGGTTCGGTTTCCAGCATGGCGATCAAGCCCCTGCGGACAACAATGTGGTCATCCACCACTAAAATTCGAATACCATCGCTCATAACTTAATCTCCAGCGTGATGCAGGTTCCCCGCCCAGGCCCGCTTTCGATGTTCAATTGTGTGTTCAGGCTTTCAGCGCGTTCACGCATTGTTTTTAACCCCATCTTTGTCTCAGAGATCTGGTCCGCTTCGAAGCCAACGCCGTCATCTTCAATTTTCAGAATAAGGGTTTGCCCGCTCTGCACCAGGTGGACTGTGACCGCATGGGCTTTGGCATGCCGGACTACATTATTAAGCGCCTCCTGGGTAATTCCATAAAGGGCTTCTTCAATATGGGCGGCGAGCGGGGCGTTCACACGCCACTTGAAGGAGGGCTGCAATCCCAACTGCTCTTCAACGGTTTTCAGGCGCTGTGTGAGCGAGTCTTTCAGACCCATTTGCGACAGCGCCGAAGGGCGTAATTCAAAGATCAACATGCGCATTTCGCGCAGCGCTTCCTGTGCCGATTCGCCAATATTTTTTAAGTGACGCTGCGCGGCGGGGGAATCGTTCTGTTCCAACTGGCGGGTCGCGGCTTCGGTATAGAGGGAGATGCCATACAGCAGTTGATTTACCGAGTCATGCAGTTCGCGCGAGAGACGGTGGCGCTCTTCCATGACAGCCATCTCATTTACCTGGCGCGTCAATTGGGCGTGGTCAACAGCCACCGCCGCCTGCCCGGCAAACACACGCATCAGGCGTACATCATCCTGGTCAAACCCTTTTGCCTTGAACACAGCCAGGATCCCAATGGCGGTATTTTGCACACGCAGGGGCAGCGCCAGCATCGAGATCGGGATGCTCGCGCCTGGATCGCCTTCCTGTTTTTTAAGAATATTATTGACGATCAAGGGCTCTGTGCGATGGACTGCCAGTCCCAGGTTTGAATGACTGACCGCGACCCTGCCCGTTTTTTCAGAAGTCTCGCCAGTGCAGTAGGTCACCCGCAGCCAGTCTTCGCTTTCGACCAGCGAGATCGCGCTGCCTGAGGAATAGGTCATGCGCTGGGCTTCATCACAAATGATCTGAAGCACTTCGTCAAGTTCCAGCTTTTGCAAAATGGCCAGGGTCACCTGATGCAGCGCCCGGCTTTCAGACAGGCGTTTTTGCGCTTTTTGGTAGAGGCGCCCGTTCTCCAACGCCAGGGCAATGGCGGTCGCGAACCATTCCGCCAGGCGGATCTCGTCAGGGGTAAAGCCCTTGACTTCATCGCCGCAGCGGGTGACCAGCAGCAGCCCAATTAATTCCTCTTCACTCAAAACGGGAACCGCGACCGCCGCAGAGGCATTTAACTCCGTCAAAAAGGAGGGGTTCATGTTCTGGTCGGTCCTGGCCTGGTTGGAAACAATGGTACCCGGGCGGGTCAGCGTGCCCGGGCGCGCCGTGATGCGGTAGGCGAGGACATCCGTTTCAGGATTGATCACCTTGGAAAAAAACAACGCGTGTTCCGTGCCGCTGATCGGTCCCCCCGCCACCAGCGGCGTGAAACTCTGATCCTCCCCGACGGTGTACACATAACTTCCCGAAGCCTCGATCGCATTACTCAACTCATCGGTAATGCGGCTGAAGGCCTGTTGCAAGCCTTGTGTATAGTGCCGGTCAAATACCAGGCCGGCGCCTTCGGTGGAAAATTTATTTTGCAGCAAAGTGAATCTCCAATGCCGGTATTATAACGGGCACTGACTCTGACAAAGATCGTCAGGTGTGAACGACACGGATGTTAGAACGCGCGCAGGTATTGCGGCGGAACGGGCGCGGGTTGGTTGAGCGTACGGGCGGCGTGCAGTGCCCAGTAGGGATCGCGCAGCATTTCGCGGCCCAACAAGACAAGGTCGGCCTGTCCGTTGCGGATGATCTGATCGGCCTGGAAGGGCGCCGTGATCATTCCCACCGCGGCGGTTGGGATATTTGCACCGGAGCGTACTGCTTCCGAGATGGGAACCTGATACCCCGCCCCGACTGGAATTTTGGCCTGGGCGATGTTCCCTCCCGACGAGCAGTCGATCAGGTCTACGCCGGCTGATTTCAGGCGCTTGGCCAGTTCAACTGAATCCTCCACGCTCCAGCCTCCCTCCATCCAATCGGTGCCGGAGATGCGCACCGTGAACGGCAGGTTTTCAGGCCAGACGGCGCGGGTCGCTTGAATGATCTCCATCAGGAAGCGGATGCGGTTGTCAAAACTTCCACCGTATTCATCGGTCCGCTGGTTGGAAAGCGGCGAATAGAAGTTGTGGATCAGGTAGCCGTGCGCGGCGTGTATCTCAAGCCATTCAAACCCGGCCGCGAGGGCACGCTGCACGCCGGCTTTGAAGGCGTCCTGAATTTCCCGGATGTCCTCCAGGCTCATTTCATGTGGTACAGCATAATCATCATTAAAGCGGATCGGACTGGGGCCAATTCCCTGCCAGGTTTCGGATTCGTTTGGCAGCAGGTCCTTTTCACTATCCCATGCCCGTTTGGACCCGGCTTTTCGGCCGGCGTGGGCGATCTGGATGCCCGGCACCGCGCCGTTGTTTTTCAAGACGCGGGTCACACGCTTAAGCGGCTCGATGTGGGCGTCGGACCAGATGCCGACATCATGCGCCGAGATGCGGCCGTGCGCTTCAACCGCTGTAGCTTCGGCGATGATCAAACCGGCGCCGCCCGCGGCGCGCGCGCCGAGGTGGGTGACCTGCCAATCGTTGGAAAAGCCGTCGGTGTAGCTGTACATGCACATGGGTGAAACACCGATCCGGTTGCGCAGCGTAATTCCGCGGATGGTAAGGGGTTCAAAAAGGTGGGGCATTTTTTCTCCTGTGAAATCTATATTGGAACCTTCAAAGTATAATCCGGTTAAAGCAAAGCGCCGCCACGGATTGGAGCATTGAGGATTTTGATCCGGCCTTGACAGTCAGGCGGCAAAAAAACACAACTTTTCATATTTTCTGTCGTATATCTTTCAAGACTTTGTTATTTTGTTTCCAAAAGTTATAAACTTAAATAAAATGCATTTCAGGAGAATCAACATGAACCGACATGGTCGTACCCAACTTGCACTAGGCGTGATCCTAATTTTGCTTGGCGGTTGGTTTCTGGCAGATAAAAGCGTGCCCGCGTTTCACTCGCTCTTCAGCAAATATGCCGAATTTCCGCTCAGCATGGTCCTGATCGGGGCCGCGATCTTTATCATCGGCCTGGTGCTCGGGCAGCCCGGCATGTCTGTCCCCGCCGCCATTGTGGCCGGGATCGGCGGCATCTTCTATTATCAGGAAATGGTCAATGATTACTCTTCCTGGTCTTATATGTGGGCGCTGATCCCCGGGTTTGTGGGCATCGGCTCCGTTCTGGCGGGTCTGCTGGGGGATAGTACTGCGCATAACCTTAAGCGCGGACTTAACTTGATGGTAATCAGCGCCGTGTTGTTCCTGGTCTTTTCGTCCTTCCTCGGCGGATGGACCCTGCTTGGCAACTTCGGTCCCGCGATCCTGTTGATCCTGCTGGGTGTGTGGGTCTTTGGCAGCGGGCTGTACCGCACCTTCCGCAATAAAAAGGAGGAATAACATGCGCAATAATCAATTGTTTTGGGGTCTCATCCTGCTGCTGGTCGGCGGGTTTCTGCTCGCCAACGAAATGGGGATCAGGCTTCCCAATGGCATGTCGCTGACCGAACTCATCTGGCCGCTGGCGCTGATATTGGGCGGCCTTTGGGTGCTGATCGGGGTCTTCTTTCGCAGCAGGATCGAAACCGAGAATGTGTCCGTTGACCTGCAGAGCGCGAACTCCGCCTCGCTCAAGATCAGCCACGGCGCGGGCGAATTGAAAATTCACAGCGGTGCGGCTCTCAATGAACTGGCGCATGGTTCCTTTGCCGGCGGGCTGATTCATAAAGCCGTCCGAAATGGAGACCGGCTCGATGTGCGCATGAAACCCGCGAGGGATGTCATGGATTTTCCGTTCTTTGGCCCGCGGGCCCAGCTCGATTGGGACCTGGCCCTGAATTCCGAAATTCCAACCGCCCTGACTTTGGATGTAGGCGCGAATAAAGCCATGCTTGACCTGCGCGACCTGAACCTGACCGATCTGAAAATGGAGACCGGCGCGAGTGACACCCGCCTGACTTTGCCCGCCCGCGGGCGCTACCATGCGGATCTTGATCTTGGCGCCGCTTCATTGGAAGTGACCGTTCCTGAAGGTTTATCGGCCCGGATCCACACTTCGATCGGCGCGGCAACATTGTCTGTGAATGAATCCCGCTTTCCGCGCAGCGGCAGTTATTACCAGTCTCCCGATTATGAGTCCGCTGTGAACGCGGTGGACATGACCATTGATGCCGGCGCGGCTTCGATTAAAGTGAAATAGGAGGATCCATATGAAACGGTTTGACCCGCGAATTATTTTTGGCATATTACTGATCGCCGGCGGCGGATTGGCCCTGGCGCAAACCATGGGGAAGCTTGAAAGCGCTTCGGATATTTTCTGGGGCGGGGTGTTTCTTGTCGCGGGGCTCATCTTCCTTTCCCTGCTTTTCGGGGGGCATTGGTGGGCGTCCTTCCCCGGCTTCACGCTTGCCGCGCTTGGGGTGATGATCCTGCTGCCAAAATCACTGGACCAGTTTGGCGGCGCGCTCTTTCTCGGCGGCATCGCGCTTTCGTTTTGGTATGTCTACTTCTCCAGCCGGGCCGAACGCTGGTGGGCGCTGATCCCCGCCGGGGTGTTATCTGCGCTGGCCGGTATGATCCTTGTGGCGGAACGTTTTGATGATTATGGCGGTGCGGTCTTTCTGGGTGGTATCGGCCTTTCCTTTTTTGCCGTGTACCTGACCGACCGGGCGGGCCGCTGGTGGGCGCTGATTCCCGGCGGGGTGCTGGTCACCCTCGCGGGCATGACCATTGCCGCGGAGCGGGTCGGTGAATTTCAAACAGCGGGTCTTTTCTTTCTTGGGCTCGCCGTCACCTTCCTGCTGGTTGCCCTGCTGGCCGGCATGAACTGGGCTTATTGGCCCGCGCTTGTGCTGGGGATCATGGGCTTTTTGGGGATCGCGTCGCTTTTGAACTTTGCCAATTATCTCTGGGCTGTCGTTTTGATCGGGGCGGGATTGGTGCTGATCATCAGGTATTTTTCAAAAAGGTGACCGCCCCTGCCCTTAATATAGAAAACATCCCCGTGCATGCACGGGGATGTTTTCTA
>CAYLOW010000304.1:0-5290 GCA_964385315.1 uncultured Anaerolinea sp. | reverse complement strand
CAGGCTGCACAATAATTTGCGCGTTCAATGCAAATCCTGAACTGTAATACTATAACCATGCTCCTGGTATTGCAGGGTGAAGGGGAAGGCCTGCCCGCGCAGCCCGTTGACATCCGCAAGGGTCATGCCGAGCAGGGTCGTTGCATCGATGCGGCGCAGTTCATCGACAATGTGCATCCATGGGAAGGGGTTGCCCGCCTGATAGTGCACGGCGAGCCCGTCCCGGCCGTCGAGGAAGGACCTGGCAGCGACCAGCTGCATGGGAAAACAGGTGGAGAATTTGCCCGCGCGCAGCACGATATTGACCGCCGTGCCATCGTCGCTGAACTCCTTGCCCCACCAACCGCCCAGCCCGCTGAAGGCCAGCGCGGGGCCGGCGGATGCCCGCAGCCAGCCGGGACCGACAAAGGCGGCGCGATACACGCCGTGAATTGAATCCCTCTCCGGCACAGGCAGGGAGGTGAACAGGGTGTTAAATTGTTTCAGGGATAGGGAGTTGTAGTCCATGGCTCATTTTACCGCCAGTTAAATAAAAGGAGACGACCCTGTGGTGGAGCCATCTCCTTATTGTCTGTAAGACCCATGAGCTAATTACTTCTTATGGACAGTAACTGTGTATCCTTCCTGCTTCAAATCCTCAAGCAGCATATTTAGATCTGACTCACTCCCATGCCCTTCCTGATGAACAGTAAGGACACAATGTTTCTCATCCTGCCGGCTCAAGATTGGTTCCTGGTCAAGCAGTTTGCGCAGGCCACCTTTTTGATAATCAGGCCGCTCCGGGTTGAGGTTGATGATCTCCCGTTTGCCTTGAATCCAAACCGGGCATGGAATAAACACAAGGCCATAGGAAAGATCGGTGGATTCGTCGGATGAAAATGTCAGTGTAAAATTCATGAAAGTCTCCCTCTTATTTAGTTGTTGGATGCTTATTGTAAAATGATCTATTACTTGTTAAAGATCTGCCTGATTGCAATTGAATATTATGTGGGCTGCGCAGTAGGAGAAAGCGGGTGAGGGTCATATTCTTGCCAAAAATTCAGCCGGGCGCAAAATGGGAATATCTTGAAATGGAGTCAGGTCCAGCAGGTCCGCGTCGCCCGAAACAATGCAATCTGTTTGCGCTGCAAGTGCGGCTTCGAGGAACTTGTCATCCTTGGGGTCACGGCAGGCGGACATTTTTTGGGCCGGGGTCACCAATTCACCACGCAAACGGATCAGGTTAACCAACGCGGTAATGTCATCAGGCTTGATATGGTATTTCATTCTTAATTTTGCGCGTCCGATAGCGTCAATAATTTCGACCACGATGTCAGTTGTGTAAATGGCGGTATAGCGTTCATCGTGCAGGGCGCGTAACACATCGCCCGTTGTCCCTTGTTTGCGGATGAGGGCGCTCACAAACACCCCCGTATCGATCACAGCGCGCATAGTCTAGCCCCGTCGGGCCGCTTCGATATCAGCGGCAATTTCATCTTCGCTAAATTCCGCATTTACCCGGGCAAGACGATCCCACACCTTGTCGAAGCGGGCCAATACTTCGCTCTCTTGCATCTGCTGATAGCGCAGGTAGTCTTCATAGGGGATAAGAACCGCCTCGGGGCGCGAACCACGTGTCAAGATCAGTGAGGTCCCCTTGTGTACTACGCCTTCAAAAAACGGGCGGAATTTACGCTGTAGCTCGGTTACACCGATAATCTTTTGCATGGCATACTCCTTTATACATATTATAATATGTATTTTAGAACATATTGAAAGGATATGTCGTTCCCGTAAAGTTGGGGATTGCGTCGCCCTGCCGGGCTCGCAACGACATGATAGGGACAGGCGTGCCGGTCGTGTGTTTGCATCTGATGTTACATTTACAGGAAAATGATCGCGACCCCGCGCACCAGCAGGGCGGCCAGCAGGGCAACGACCACGGTCAAGGCTGAGATCATCAGCATGGCGCGCGTGCCGAGCTCGCGCCGCAAGACCGCCAGGGTGGCGAGGCAGGGTAAATAGAACATGACGAAGGTCGCGTACACGAGCATCTGTTCCGAGGACAGGGCCGCGCCAAAATTGGCAGTGCCAAGCGCCTGGCTTAACATGACCAGGGAGAGCTCCTTGCGGAGAATGCCAAAGATGAGCGGAACGCCCACCTCGGCCGGCAGGCCGAGCAACCAGGTGACCGGCCGTACCAGTCCGTTGAAAATGGAAGCGCCATTGAAATAATTCAAAACGGCCAGCACGGCGCTGCCCGCGATCAGGACCGGCCAGGCCTCGATAATAAATTCACGCACACGGAACCAGGATTTTCCGAACACATTTTTCAGGGTCGGCACACGATAGGTCGGCATTTCCATGATCAGACCCGGCGTGTCTTCGGGGCTTAATTTGGAGAGGATCTTGCCTGTGGCGGCGATGACCAATAAGTTAAAGAGATACAGGGCAAAGGCGGCAACCGGTCCCAGATAGAACGCCACCAGCCCGAATACGACCGCCAGGCGCGCCGCACACGGGACGAGGGTGGCCAACGCGGCGGCGATATACCGGTCGCGCGGTTCCTCCAGGGTGCGGGTGGACATGACCGCGGGCACATTGCAGCCATACCCGAGAATAAAAGGCACAATGGCTTTGCCATGCAGGCCGATGCGGTGCATGAAGGCATCCATCAGAAACGCCACGCGCGGCAAATAGCCCACATCTTCCAGCACACCCAGCCCGAGCAAAAATGGAAGCAGGTACGGCAGCACAATGGCGACACCGGCCGCGATGCCCTGCAAGATACCGAGGATGATCTGCGCCAAAAACGACCCCGCTGCAAAGGGAGAGAGGGCGCCCTTCATCAGCCAGTCGAACAGGGCCAGCAAAGGCGGCTCGGTGATCTTCCCGATGCCATACACCACCTGGAAAAACAGGTACAGGACGGCCAGCATGATCGCATAGCCCCAGACTGGATGAAGCAGGATGTTATCCAGCTGATCGCGCCAGATGACCCGCCTTTCGCCGCGGGTGACGAACTTCTGCGACAGATCGACCGCGAGCGTGTGCCGCTCCTCCGCGGCCTGGGGTACGCCCGTGTTTGGCCTGCCGGGTTCGGCTTTTCGCTTTCCCAGCTCAAGGGCCTTCAGGAACAGCCCCTTCACGCCGCGTCCCTTGCTGGCGACCAGCGGCAGGACGGGCACGCTCAACACCTGCGATAACCCTTCGGCGTTGATGTGCAGCCCCATGCGCGCGGCTTCATCGACCATGTTCAAGGCCAGGATCATGGGCTTGTGCAGGGCGGTCAGCTCCAATGTTAAAGAAAGCGCGGAGGCCAGCTGGGTGGAGTCGGCCACATTGATGATCACATCCACATCGCGCGAATCGAGATAGCGGGCGGCTTCCTTTTCGGCCGGGCTGCCTTCCTCGAGCGAATAGGCGCCGGGCAGGTCGACCAGCTCGATGACCTCGCCGGCCACGCGTACGCGGCTTTCTGTGAAGGTGACGGTGGTGCCGCTGAAGTTGCCGGTTTCGGCTTTGTAGCCCGACACCTGGTTGAAGAGGGTGCTTTTTCCGCAATTGGGCAGACCGATCAGGGCCACTCTCATGCGGGCTCCACGAAGATCTTCTCTGCCAGGGTGCGCCCGAGCGCGAGCTCGCGCCCGTTCACTTCCACCAATAACGGACCGCCCAACGGCGCGACGCGCACCACACGCAGCAGGTCGCCTTTATACAAGCCATACTGGTTCAGTTTGGCGTGCACCTTGTCAAAAGACACCAGGCGCGCCTGGACATTAAGAGGAAGGTCAAGTAATTTCATGGGGGAGGTTATACACTATTATTTTAATAGTGCGGTGAGAATTTGCCCGCGTGCATGCAGGGGATGAAATTGTTTATGGGATTGGGTGGCGTAGTTCTTGGCTGATTCTTCCGCCGATGTCATATCGGGGCGGGTGGAAATACCGTGTCACCATATGAACAGCATCTCCTTTGAAACTATCTTCGATGGATTTGTTTAACTATCTACGGTGAACCTCTTATTTTAATGAAATGTAACCATGTTGCCTTGGAGAGTGTGGAATGCACAGTATATTATGATTATCGTCTGTGACGATTTTCGAATATATTATCCCCTATATACATTAGCGTTATGCCAATTTAGAAATTCAGTTGAAGGTATATCTGCCATATTGGCTGGCAAACGGATGGGCTCTCCATGATGCTTATAATAATCCCTGCCATTTTGGAATTCTTCCCGAATTCGCGAACTAACTTCAACACGCATATTTGGACTTATAGTAATGTAGCCTTTGTCAAAAAGTGCGTGTAAATCACGGCGTAAAAGGATTCCATTATTTACAAGGTGTAATCCGCTCTCGGTGTAGGGCTTTATATGGGCAGCATCTAAAGCCGGCAAAGTACGTTCATTTGTTATTGCGCATCTTCGCTCATAGGCATCGGTAACTACAACACGAAATGAGCCCTGCCCTAACCGCGGAAACATAAGTATAGGATTCCCATATTTAGGTCTTTTCTCGGATATTTGTGTAGCAGCAAGTGAAAGTTGTAGTTGATTCCAAAGGGTGAGACCAGGTTCAGTCAATAAGTCATAACCACGGCCAACCACGATATTGGATTTCCAGTCTGACGGAATCGGTATCCATTTGTTTTGGGGAAGAAAGAAGGGTTGCTCTAAAAGAATGCATCCAATGGTGTAATCTTCGGTACGCTGCACTGCCTGTTTGCGATATTTAGCCACCCTTTTTCGCATCTCTGTTAAACTGCTTGCGCCATTAGATTCTCCAAAAGAATCCCATGCCAAGCTGATTGGTAATAGACTTGAGTGGGCAAAAAAGCCACCACCCACTATGAAATTATCAGGACTATGAAGCTTGAAAAGAAAGAGTTCTCCCGGGTGAAGAGCACGGAATTTATTATTTCCCGATGGTTGCCAAAAATTCACCTCATCAAGATGAATTTTCCTGCCCAACAGATTGAACCAGTCACGATCTGTTATTCCAACAAAGGCTTTCATTTTCCCTCAACATCTATCCAAGGTCAAATTATTAGCAGTTCACTCTAGACCTTGTAACTATAGAGAAAATTATACGACAGCATTAATAAATTAAGTAGGAATAATAAGTGCATTTGAACATGCCAACTAAATTTGTGAATCTGTAATTTATCTGTTAATCGTATTCATATAGATTATACGAAAAATTGATTTATTCTCACGTTGTAAAGATATTCAATTAATATTTGTGCATGAGCCAATACCTTCGCCAATTATGGAGTAGCGGAAGGTTGAAAAGCCGAATGAATAGCG
>CAYLOW010000303.1:0-5306 GCA_964385315.1 uncultured Anaerolinea sp. | reverse complement strand
AATTCGATAAACCTAATCCTGAAAAAAAGATCACCCAGGAGATGCGCCAGGTTGAATTCGACAACTATCAAACCACCGATGATCATGGAATGCACCTTACCGGTATCGCCAAAGACCAGAATGGAACCAAATACTACCTGATCAAGAATTCATGGGGGCTTGATGGCAGTCCGTACAAAGGATATTTCTATGCTTCGGAATCCTATGTCAGGCTGAAAACCATGGACATCATGGTTCATAAAAATGCCATTCCAAAGGAAATCAGAAAAAAACTCGGGATTAACTAATTGCTGTTGATATTATAATACAAGACTGGCTTGAAAGTATGGATTGACTTTCAAGCCAGTCTTGTATTTTTTAATTAATTACGCATTCATATTCCAACCTACACGATAGTAACCGTGATTTTCTCCACCGGGATTATCGATGTGATAGATAATCATATCCTTTCGTCCATTCCCGTCAATATCGGCAACAGCAATACCGCCACCCTGGTTTTCCCAACCAAACCAACCTGGGATCGGTCTCACCTGAGACCATCCGGCGGAGATATCGCCTGCGACATTAAGTTTGAACCCGATCCTGAAATAACCACGATTATCGTACGAAGGATTGTCGATGTGGAATACGATCAATTCCGGTCTCCCGTCTCCGTTTATATCTGCAACGGCAATTCCTCCACCCTGATCCTGTGACCCAAACCAGCCTGGAATCGGCTTTACGGCCGACCATCCGCCGGTAACGTCTCCTGCTGCATTGAGATTCCAGCCAATACGGTAATACCCGTGATTTTCACCGCCCGGATTGTCAATATGATAAACGATCAGGTCCAGTAACCCGTTTCCGTTGAGGTCGGCAAGCGCAACCCCGGCACCTTGATTTTCGGCGCCGAACCATCCCGGCACTGCCTTGATTGGTGACCAACTGGTGGGAACGCCTGCGGTGTTGAGGTTCCATCCGATGCGATAGTAGCCATGATTCTCTCCCGATGGGTTGTCAACATGAAATACCAGCAGGTCAATAGTCCCATTGCGGTTGATGTCGCCAAGCGCAACCCCGGCTCCCTGGTTTTCAGAACCAAACCATCCCGGAACGGCTCTGATTGGCGACCAGGATTGCGCTATTCCGAAATTATCAAGGTTCCAGCCAATACGATAGTAGCCATGGTTTTCCCCACCGGGATTGTCGATGTGAAATACCAGGAGATCCTGCCGGCCGTTTCTCGATATATCGGCAACCGCGATATCTCCCTCCTGGTTTTCAGCACCAAACCAGCCTGGGATCAAACGGTGAGAATCCCAGCGCAATTGGGCTGCTTTAACCGCCTTGAGTGCATTGATGCGGCCAAATCCGGTATACACATCATACCCTTGTAAACCAATGTCATCAGTTGACGCGCGCAGGATCGCATCAGCCTCAAGAGCCGTCAGATTCGGATTGATTGAAAGACATAACGCAGCCACACCCGCTACATGCGGTGTTGCGCCTGAAGTGCCGTTAAAAGTCGATGTGTAATCACCGCTGTGATTGTAGCCTCTTGAGCCGCGGATATCAGTTGCCACAAGGTGAACGCCCGGAGCGCATACGTCCACTTCAGGACCAAAACTGCTTCCCCACCAGGTTTCCCCATCCAGGCTTGTCTTGCTCTTTCGTACACCCCACTCGTTACAGGCAGCCACTGTAATTACTTCAGGGAGAGTTGCGGGATACTGAACAGGCCCGTTGGTATTACCTGCTGCCACACACACCACACATCCTCTTCCGCCTCGTCCTGCTGTTTTTGCATTTCGAATAGCATTCGTGATTGTAGTCGTCGGGCTGCCACCTCCCCAACTGTTGCTGAGTACATCCGCACCCCGGGCAACAGCCGTGTTAATGCCAGATGCAATAATGGCATCATTGGTTATCCAAAAACCTCCTGCACCGTAAGCAATCCGGATTCCCATGATCCGGCAATTTGGTGCGACACCACTCATGCCAATTCCATTGTTTCCCGCGGCGGCGGCAATTCCGGCACAGCATGTTCCATGTGCATCATCATTGGCTGGATTCGGATTGTTTATTCCCGTAACTGCATCAAAACCGGTGACCAGCTTGCCGGGTGTATTGAGATCGGGATGTGAATAGTCGACCCCCTCATCAATAATGGCAATGGTGATGGCAGCCGAACCACGGGTGTAATCCCATGCACCTGCAACCTGGATGTCCTGCCCCACTATTCCCCCTCCCTGGCCTGTGTTACGCAGTGCCCATTGTTGTGGAAATAGAGAATCGTTTGGAATAAAAGAAGGCTTCATCAAACGGACAAAGTTCGGTTGTGCATAAATCACGAGCCCGCTGTCATGGTAATGGTTGGCCATGGTCATGGAATCAGTCCCGGCATCCGCTAAAACAGCCAAAACATAGGAATTGCGTTCCCACTCTGATTCACTCACGATCACAACTTTATTCTTGGTATTGAATTGATCGATTTGTTCTTTTGTGACTTCCGGTTTAAATTGAACGTTGAATTCCTCTGTGAGGATCATTGTAGCTTCATCTGCAGCTGAAAACACTGACAGTTGACTGCCATCATCAGGTAGCGCAGCGGCCAGGGACTTGGATGCCTGTTCACTGATTTCGTAAAGGATAATGCCATTTCCAAGATCAAGTCCCAATGACTGAGGTGAACTCGCACCAAAAGCTTTGGCCACGTTCAGTCTTGCAGCGGAATTGGGCGTGCCACTGAAGCGCACAGCCCGCTGAGAAGTTGAAGATTGAAGTTGAATTTTCTTTCCTTCATACCAATAATAATTGCTCATACTTTTCTCCTTTCATTTTAAGCCCATTGTTTGTGGGCCAGGGTTAAAAAAATGGTTGGTTTAGAAAATATGACAGTAAATATAAAACAATATAATGTAAAAGTCAAGTAAATATTAATTAATTGATTAATCACAATCATACCCGCATATCTCCCAATGACAATGCTGGTCCATTTGAAACCGGAAATATTTACTGTGGGCATTCGATCTTTCAGCGCCAGTGGCGGGGTGTGCTAAGGTGTTTGCATGGTGCTATAGCCAGGAACCTTTATACGTTGACTTTCTCATTGCATCTTCCAGCATTTCCAGGTACGTTTTCCTCAGCAGTAATTTTGCACCCAATCGCAACAGGTGAGATGTCTCCATCTGGCAATCGATAAAGCTGAATCCCGATTGCCTGCACCTTTCCACCAGGGCATGGAAGGCGACTTTTGATGCATTGCTGGCAGAATAGAACATGCTTTCGCCAAAAAAAGCCGCACCAAGAGATACTCCATAGAGACCACCCACGAGTTCATCCTGGTAACATACCTCTACGGAATGGGCAAATCCTTTTTGATGCAATGCAATGTATGCGTCAATAAACTCCTGGCTGATCCAGGTGCCATCCTGCCCGGGGCGGGCTGCTGAAGCACACCTGCGGATGACCTGGTCGAACAGGGTGTCAAACGTCACCTTGAACCGATTGCTTCTGATAATACGCATCAATGAATCAGAAGTTTTAACCTGATCCGGAAACAGGATCATCCGGGGGTCAGGGGAGAACCAGAAAACAGTATCCTCCTCCATGAACCAGGGAAAAATACCGCTGGAATACGCCTGAAGCAGCCGTTCCACAGATAAATCTCCGCCAATGGCCACAAGTCCGTTTGGCTCAGCCTCATCCACCGGCGGGAAAAACGGTTCTTCAGGTAAATAGTAAACAGCCATTTATTTGTTCATAAGATTCTAACCTCAAATTCGATATTCGATATTCGTTATTCAATATTCGATATTCAAATGGACTCCTCCAACGCCATCACCAATTTCTCACACGCCACCTCAATCTCAGCCTCCGTAATGGTAAGGGGAGGAGCAATGCGGAAGGTTGCCGGTTTAAATAAGTACCAGTCAATGATGAGGCCGTGTTTCAGGGCAGAGGACATAAATGTGGTTCTTTTTTCAGGACAGGCCAGGTCAACACCCAGTGCAAGTCCTGCCCGCCGGATGCCTGAAATTGCCGGATGTCCTGAGAGTTTCTCCACAAACCGCAGCCCTTTCTCTTCAGCCCGGGATATGAGGTTTTCATTTAACAGAACATCAATTCCCGCCAGCGCGGCTGCACAACAAACCGGGTGACCTCCGAATGTGGTAATATGACCCAGTTCCGGGTTGTATGCCAGCGTGTCCATCATTTTTTTTGATGCGATAAACGCCCCTAGCGGCATTCCTGCTCCGAGGGCCTTTGCCAGAACAAGAATATCCGGTACAAAATCATGATGTTCAAAACTGAAAAGTTTGCCTGTCCGGCCCATACCCATCTGAACATCATCCACTATGATCAATGCGCCGTCGCGTGCACACCGTTTTTTCAATTGTTGAAGAAAGTAATCTTCCACCGCGATGATTCCTGCTTCGGCCTGAACCAGTTCGATCACCACGCAGGCGGTCCGTTTTGAAATCTTCTCAAGGTGACAATAGTTGTTATATTCGATCAGCCTGACATCCGGGAGCAAAGGCCTGAATGCATTTTTTAGCGTCTCATTACCGAGGATACTTAAACTCCCGTGCGTGCTGCCATGGTAAGAGTCGATAAATGAGATTATTTCGCTGCGTCCGGTGAACCGCTTGGCAAGTTTCAACGCACCTTCAATCGCCTCGCTGCCTGAATTGACGAAATACACCGAGTCGAGTTTATCAGGTAAAAGTCCGGCCAGACGGGCTGCCAGCTGAACCTGGGGTGACTGGATGAACTCGCCGTATACATTCAGATGGAGATACTTGTCGAGTTGATTGTGTATTGCCGCCAGTACTTTCGGATGCCGGTGCCCGGTGTTGCTTACTGCGATCCCCGAAACAAGGTCGATGAGTTGCTCTCCCGACGACGTGTAGAGGTAAATTCCATCCGCCTTTTCAATTTGTAATCCCATCGGGTAAAATGAAGGCAATCCAAGATATCGGTAAAATAGTTCTCTTTCAGTCATAGGGAATCGAAATTCTAAATGCATGCCAAAGATATAAAATCGGGTGGAATAAGTAAATTTGCATGGGAAATGGTGGACAGGTGGACGGGTGGACGGGTGGACAAGTGGACGAGTGGACGGGTGGACGGGGGGACAGGTAAATGGTAAACGGGTAAATGGTAAACGGGTAAACAGGTAAATGGTAAACGGGTAAACAGGATGAATAATAGTTTGAAGGATAAGGTAGTGATTATCACAGGGGCCTCTTCGGGTATTGGAAAAGCCCTGGCATTTGAATGTGCCAGGCAGGGGGCGAAAATTGTACTTGCATCACGATCTGGTG
>CAYLOW010000302.1:0-5328 GCA_964385315.1 uncultured Anaerolinea sp. | reverse complement strand
AGCTACTACGACTATCTCTGGGGTTTGATGAAGAAGCCCGGTTCCTAGTTCGTAATTGACCCAAGTTTGAAACAAAATACGGGATGGCGGCAACCCCGCCATCCCGTATTAGCAGGGAGACTCTGCCCATGATGTTCCAATACATCGCACGTCGTGTGTTCGCATCCATTCCGGTATTATTAGGCATCTTACTTGTTACCTTTGCATTGGCACGCCTTATCCCCGGGGATCCATGCCGCGCCATCCTCGGCGAAAAAGCCACCGAAGCCGTCTGCTCGCGATTCATTCAGGAAAAGGGGCTGGACAAACCCATCCTCATTCAATTTGGCATCTACATCAGTGACATGGCGCGCGGCAACTTTGGTGAGTCATTCCGCCTGGGAATGTCTGTTACACGCCTGCTGATCGAACGTCTTCCAACCACATTTGAACTTAGCCTTTCGGCCTTGATCGTCAGTTTGATCTTTGGCATTCCTCTTGGTATTATTTCCGCTGTAAAACATAATTCATGGCTCGACGTGGGCACCATGGTCTGGGCTAACATCGGCGTTTCCATGCCTGTGTTCTGGCTCGGCCTGATGCTGGCTTACGTATTCTCGCTATTATTGAAAGACACCCCTTTCTGGCTTCCCCCATCAGGGCGCGTCAGCCCAGGAATTCCCGATGACACCTTTTACGAAATATGGGGCTGGACCAAGCCGGAAACCGGTTTATGGGGTGCCCTGCTTGAATTCACCGGGCGGCTGAACATTTTTAATTCGCTGATAACCGGTAACTGGAAATTATTAATAGACTCGATCAAGCATCTGATCCTGCCCACGCTTGCCCTGGCAACGATTCCCATGGCCATCATTGCCCGCATGGCGCGCTCCGCCATGCTGGAAGTCCTGGGACAGGATTACATTCGAACCGCGCGCGCCAAAGGGTTAAGATGGAACTCCGTTATCCTGAAACACGCCTTTCGAAATTCCCTTCTGCCGATCATCACCGTCGTCGGCTTGTCTTTTGGAAGCCTGCTCGGCGGCGCAGTGCTGACCGAAACCATCTTCGGCCTTTCAGGTGTGGGACGCACCCTTTACGAAGCCATCACTGCGCGTGACTATGGCATCGTGCAGGCATTCACAGTGGTCATCGCCGTCATTTTCGTGACGATCAATTTGATTGTGGATATTTCCTACGCCTACCTTGACCCCCGTGTACGCCTTGATTAAGGACATTCAAACATGAGTACTGAAAACCTACTTCTTCCAAAACTCGATGCAGAAGCAATGTCCTTAAATTCTGTCAGCGTGTGGCGGACCGCGTTGCGCCGGTTATTTCGCCGCCGCTCCGCTGTGGCGGGCCTGATCATCCTTGGCATTCTGGTGTTGATCGCCATCGCCGCCCCCCTTATCGCACCCTATGATCCAACGGTATCCATGCTCGATGCTGACCCGCCCCAAAGACTCAAAGCCCGCACCGCGCCTTGTATTCACCTGCTCGGGTGTCCGGCAGACCAGCCTGAACATCTCGCCGGTATCGACGGCAACATCCGCGACCAGTTCAGCCGCCTGCTGTTCGGCGCCCGACTGAGCCTGATGGTTGGCATATCCACCGTCAGCTTTGCGATCATCCTGGGGACTGTGCTTGGCGCCATCGCCGGGTATTTTGGCGGCTGGTGGGATAACGTCATCATGCGGATCATGGATGTACTGCTGGCATTCCCCTCGCTTTTACTGGCCATTGCCATTGTTACCGTGCTCGGCCCCGGGCTGATCAACGCCCTGTTGGCGATCGGCATTGTTGACATTCCGATCTTTGCCCGTGTCATGCGCGCCTCGGTCTTATCGGTCCGTGAAATGGAATTTGTATCCGCCGCACGCGCACTCGGCGGAAGCAACTTTCACATTCTATTTCGCCGCATCCTCCCCAACGCGCTTACTCCTCTGATCGTCCAGGGGACGCTCGGCATTGCTTCCGCCATCCTGTCTGCAGCCGCGTTGTCCTTCCTCGGCCTCGGCGCCCAGCCGCCCACACCTGAATGGGGCGCAATGCTCGGCTCGGAACGCAACCAGGTATTCACCGCACCGCATCTTGTGTTCTACCCCGGCCTGATGATCATGCTGACCGTGCTGTGCTTCAACCTGATCGGCGACGGCTTGCGCGATGCGCTTGACCCGAGACTGGCGCACGTCAGTTAATTCTGAAATTAACGGATCAAAAAAGCGGCACAGGTTGTGCCGCTTTTTTGATTACAGGTTTACCTGAAGAAAATTCCCCATACAGCCAATGCGCCAAAAACTACCAGAGACAGCCCCGCGCCGGTCAGGATCTCACGCGCTTCGCGTTGATCCTCCAAATGAAAGTCGGGGAAGATCCCGGATACCTTCCAGTTTGGACCGGAGAACCAGGCGAACATCGCGCCGCCGATCAACCCGCCCACATGCCCCCAGTTATCAATGCCGGGCGCCAGACCGATGAACAGATTAACCCCGATGATAAAAACCGCGTTGCCGATCGCCTGCTTTGCCTGGCTGCCAAACAATTTACGGTTTTGATAAAAGAAGATCACTTCCGCCGCCACCAGTCCGAACACCGCCGTGGATGCGCCAATGGAATATCCATCTGTCAACAGGAATGAAAATACATTGCCCGCGAACCCGGCGATAAAATAAAGCGCCAAAAACCTGCCGTGCCCAAAGTGGCGTTCCAATAAGCTGCCGAGGGACAGCAGCGCGTACATATTAAAAAAGATATGTGCCACCGAGCCGTGCAGGAACAGGGGGGAAATAAAGCGCCACCACTGCCCCTTTATGATCAGGTCATTGGCGCGCGCGCCCAGCATGACCGGCAGGTCATCCCCATTAAAGACCGCCATGCTTGCCATTTGTAATAGATAGATCAGCACGGTAAAGCCGAGGATGGTGTAGGTCACCTTGGGTACCAGGGTCGGCATGGCAACGCGCACCGATGGGGGGGCGGGTACAGGCACCGGGGATGGCGCGGGTGCTTCCTGCCCTGAAAATGATTCGTTCACAAAGCCACCTTTCGCTGCTTCACCCTTAAATGCTCGGCGGTGATGATCGAGCGCACCTTATCCACCGTATCATCCAAATGAAAATCCTGGTTGACGATCACATAATCAAAAGCCTCAATACGAGACAGCTCCTTGCGCGCGGTCGCGATCCGCAGGGCCAGGGAATCAGGGGTTTCTGACTTTCGCTGGCGCAGCCGGCGCTCAAGTTCATCCTCGCCTTCACAGGTGATGAAGATCAAAAGGGCCTCAGGCGCGATCTTCCGCACCGACTCGGCGCCCTGCACATCGACTCGCATGACCACATCCTCTCCGCTGGACAGCGCGTCGCGCGCCCCGGATTTGGGGATACCCTTGTAGTCGCCGTACACGATCGCGTATTCGAGCAGTTCGTTCTCCTCGATCATGCGCGCGAATTCATCCTTCGACTTGAACCAATAATCCCTGCCGTGCACCTCATTTTCACGTTTCTCGCGGGTTGTGGCGGTGACCACAAAATGAAATGGAAAGCCGCGCTCTTTCATGCGCTGCACAACAGAATCTTTGCCGACGCCGGATGGACCGGAAATGACAATCAGAAGCGGGTTGGGCTTGGGGAGTTCAAAAGGTTTAGCCATGGGTTTATTGTACCAAATAGATTTGCCGCCTCCCTCTGCTATTGGGCTGTTTCGCAGTAAAATGTGTTTATGCCCACGTATGATTTTATCTGCAACGACTGCTTAAAAAGATTTGAAGTGTTCCTGACCTTCAGCGAATACGGCAGGAAAACCGTGCAGTGCGCGCACTGTCAAAGCGGGAACGTCCGCCGCCGCATGACGAAAGTGCGCATTGCCAGGTCTGACGAGAGCCGCATGGAATCCGCGGCGGACGACTTCTCAGGCATGGAGGGCATCGAGGATGATCCCAAAGCCATGGCGCGCATGATGCGCAAAATGGGAAATGAAATGGGCGAAGACCTGCCGTCCGAATTCAACGAAGTGGTCGATCGGCTGGAGGCGGGGCAAAGTCCCGAAGAGATCGAATCTGTCATTCCCGATCTGGGTTTGGATGATGATGCCGGGGATGAATAGGCCTTAACCGCGAAATCTGATAAACATTTTTTGCCGCCTTATCAACTGCAGAAAAATGCAGTTGACTTTTTTTAAATTCCTGCTAAAATCTAATTAGATAATTATCTAATTAGATTGATGGAATATCAAAGATGAATACAAACCCTGATATGCTGAATTTCCTAAAAGCCGTATCTGACGCGGACCGTTTACGCGTCATCGGCCTGCTGACCCGGCACGGAGCCAACCGCGCCGATATCGTCGCCAAACTAAACCTCCCCCTGCAGGATGTCGTAAATCACGTTGCCTTCCTTGAATCCGTCGGTGTCCTCAGCCAGAAGGAAGGTGTCTATGAATTGAACGATACCAAACTCGCCGCCCTCGCGCGCGAGAATTTCGCAAAGGAACGCCCGGCCTATGTCCCGGCACCCGAATTGGATCCCCAATCCAAAAAAGTACTGAAAGCCTACCTCAACCCGGACGGGAGCATCCGGCAGATCCCAAACCAGCCCGCCAAATTACAGATCATTCTGAACTATTTGATCCAGGCCTTTGCACCGGGCAGCCATTACACCGAGAAGGAAGTTAACCAGATCCTGCGCCGCTTCCATGAAGACACCGCGGGACTGCGCCGTGACCTGGTGGATGCCAAAATGTTGGACCGCATCAGCGACGGGTCGCGCTACTGGCGCGTGGACGAAGGTGCGAAATGAGCGAGGAAGCCGTCGACTTCTTTAAGGCCCTCGCAGATGCCAACCGTCTCAAGATCGTAGGGCTGCTCGCGCAGCAGCCCTACAGCGTGGAGGAACTTGCCGCGCTGCTCAACCTCAAGCCGTCCACTGTTTCACATCATCTGGCAAAACTGGCCCAGGTCGGTTTGGTCAGCGCGAAAACTGAGAGCTACTACAATGTTTATCAACTGGATGAAAAGGCGCTGCAGAGAAAGTCAAAGAACCTGTTCTCGCAGGAAAACCTCGCCGCGTCCATTGAGGACGTGGACACAAACGCCTATGATCACAAGGTCATCGCTGATTACTCAAGAAAAGACGGCAGCCTGAAAACCATCCCTGCCCAGCGTAAAAAACTGGAGGCCGTTTTGCGGCATATTGTGAGAGCCTTTGAGCCGGACAAAAGATACACCGAGAAACAGGTCAACGAGATATTGAAAAAATATCACGAAGACACAGCCAGTCTGCGGCGTGAATTGGTCGGCTATAAATTAATGAACCGCGAAGGCGGCGGGGGTGATTACTGGCGGGTATAAAA
>CAYLOW010000301.1:0-5362 GCA_964385315.1 uncultured Anaerolinea sp. | reverse complement strand
TTTGGGTAATCGTCAAAAAGAAATTGACGGTGCAGCTTTATACATTGCACTTGCTGAATCAGAAAAACAACCGCAAATGGCTGATCTATATAAACGGCTTTCAGAAAGTGAAGAAAAACATGCCGCAGCGTGGGAAAAGAAATTGGAGGTTTTAAAAGCAGAAATTCCTGCGCGAAATCCCAGTCAGCGTGCGCGGATATTAATCTGGCTGGCGAAGCGGTTTGGTCCCCAGTTTATTTTGCCAACAATTGCGGGGAATGAAAAAGCAGACAGTAATGCGTACGCTGGTCAATCAGATGCGGAAGCACGTAAATTTTCGCGTGATGAAAAATCTCATGCCCGTATGTTATCCATGGCATCCAGCGCAGTCGGCGGTTTGCCCGGTGGAAGCGTGGCGCAGATGGAAGGGCGTCATCGCGGAGGTGGTGGCAACGCATTACGCGCGGCTGTGCTTGGCGCAAACGATGGGCTTGTATCAATATTAAGCCTGGTAATGGGAGTTGCAGGAGCAACAGATTCAAATTCAGCAGTACTGATCGCCGCCTTGGCAGGTTTGCTGGCTGGAGCAGGTTCAATGGCATTGGGCGAGTGGCTGTCAGTGCAAAGTTCCCGGGAATTATACGAAAAACAGATAAAAATAGAAGCAGAAGAGATCGCCAATAGTCCCGAAGAAGAACAGGAGGAATTGGCACTCATCTACCAAGCCAAAGGTCTTCCTGAAGACCGGGCACGAGAACTGGCTTCGCACATGATGGCAGATAAAGGAAGCATCCTGGACACGCTTGCTCGCGAAGAACTTGGGATTGATCCCGAAGAATTGGGCGGGTCGGCATACGAAGCGGCGTTCACTTCATTCTTCCTGTTCGCAGTTGGCGCAATATTCCCCATTTTCCCATTTCTTTTCTGGAGCGGCGCGACCGCAATTTATATCAGTCTTTTGGTAAGCGGCATTGGATTGTTTATTATCGGAGCAGCAATCACATTAATGACAGGACGCAGCGTCTGGTTTTCTGGCACAAGACAGGTAGTGGTAGGTCTTATGGCAGCAGCACTTACCTTTGGAATCGGCAGACTGATTGGGGTTTCGCTCGCATAAGCAGTATAGCACTTGCATAAAAAATATTGAATAGAGGTCGATTTTTTGTTATCGTTGGCTATCTGACAACAAATTATGTTTGATGTATACCGCACTCGGTCACAAATTGCGCTTTATTTGAAGGTGGAATGCGCAATTTGTGACCGTGGGTGTTATTATGGGGAGGAATGAGAGAAATTAGTTCACGAAGGAGACCCTTAAGTTTTTTCTAAACATCCTATTTATGAAGGGATTCGCACCCCTCAATAGTTTACTAATAGGCAGAGAGGTTCTTTTGTCCTATCATCATGCGCCGCGCCGGGGCCCCGGCAGTCGGTCCTGCGGTTTGTGATCGGTTTACCGGCTGCCAGCGTCAACATGTTTTTGGCGGACCGGCTCCAAAAAGACCCGCAGGCTGGTTTGCCTGGCGGTATGTGTGTGTTGGGCAGACCCTGCTTGAGTTGCAAAACGCTGTCGAGCTCCGTTTTTGAGATCGAATCTGTGAGGTTGTATCTTGTATCCGGTTGTGTTGTACTTGTACTTTGTATTTGGCTGGTTGTTGTACCTTGTACCCCTTTCTTAAAAGGGGTACAAGGTACAACAACCAGCCATACAAGGGTAAAAACAACGGGGTTGTATCCCGTGGTCGAGGAGTGAGGCTGGGCATATGAGGTTTATACCGCACTCGGTCTCAAATTGCGTTTTTTGAAAGTGGAATGCGCAATTTGTGACCGTGGGTATTATAAATGGTGTAAAAAGACTTCTCAAGGACGTGTCTGGCTCGTAATGTAAGAGACCAGACACGTTATAATTCCCAACACTATGCAGATTAAACCATCCAAAATCACAATATTGCTCCTCACAGCTGGATGCTTCCTCTCTTTCTTCGTCTTTGGATTCACCGACAATCTCAAAGGTCCCACCCTGCCTGCCATGCTCGCTGAACTCAATATCAGTTACGGCACAGGTGGTAATATTTTCTTCGGAGAATATCTGGGGTTTTTGATCGCCACCCTGATCACGGGCATTCTTGCAGACCGCTTTGGCTTAAAAAGCGTCATGATACTGGCTGGTGTCTTTTTGGGAATCGGGGTTGGCGGCTATAGCTTTTTTCAATCCGCGATCCTTCTTTCCTGCTCGCTTTTCATTCTTGGGATGGGGCTCGGCGCACTCGAACTTGGACCCAATGCCATCATCGTCAGCTTACACAAAGAGCATAAAGGGCTATTTCTCAATCTCATGGCTGTCCTGCATGGACTGGGCTCACTTATTGCACCACTCCTGGCAGGCTGGCTTTTAAGCATAAGCATATCCTGGCGCTTGATTTACCGTTGGGATATTCTGCTGATCGCTTTGTTCGTGTTTATTTTTAGCTTTCTGCGCTTTCCCAAATCTGAAGAAACGACAAAGCTGGATTTCCGCAATATTTCGCAAATTGCATTCCAAGGACAATTACCCTGGTTTTATATTGCAATTACTTTTTACACTGCAGCAGAGCTCGGAATGGCATCATGGCTTGTTACCTTTCTCCAGCAAAGCCGGGGCATATCGGTCGCCGCCAGTAATCAATCCCTCTCGCTTTTTTTTGCCATGCTCATGATTGGACGGTTGATCGGAGGATTCTTTGTTCAGCATATCGGTTACTTACGGTCGATCATTTTCATGACCATCGGCAGCCTGTTCTGCATTGTTGCAGGGTTGTTCGGTCCAAAAGAGACAGCCTACTTTTTACCAGTTACAGGTTTCTTTTTTTCGATCATCTTCCCAACCTTTACCGCAGCCGTTTCTGACACACATACAGAAAACAGAAATACAATTCTCGGTGTGCTCTTTACCTTTGCAGGCCTTGGCGGCGTCATTGGCCCCTGGTTAATGGCATGGGGCAGTGATCTTTTTGGCCTGCAAACGGGCTTTTCGATCGCCATTGTATTTTTGGCGATCTTACTCATCTCGGTCATAACCCTTATGAAAAGGACTTCAAATGGAAAAAATACTTAACTGGGGATTGCTCTCGACTGCAAAGATAAATCAAGCCTTAATCAAGCCTTTGCGCGCTTCAAAGCGAACACAATTAATGGCTGTTGCCTCAAGAAGCGTTTCAACCGCGGAAAGTTATGCGCGCGAATGGCATATTCCCCGCGCATATGGCAGTTATGAAGCCTTAATTGCCGACCCTGAGATTGACGTGATCTACAATTCGCTACCTAATCACCTTCACGCGGATTGGTCGATCAAAGCCCTTCGTGCCGGCAAGCATGTGCTGTGCGAAAAACCCATCGCGCTAACCCTTGACGAGATGGATGCGATGAGTCAGGCTGCTCGTGAAACAGGGAAAATCCTAACCGAGGCCTTCATGTACCGTCATCACGCGCAAACTTTGAAAGTCAAGGAAATTGTTGACAGCGGGTTATTGGGAAAACTGCAACTTATCAAAGGCTCATTCACCTTTACGCTGACACGTGAAGGCGATATACGATCAAAGAAAGAGACTGGCGGAGGCAGTATTTGGGACGTGGGATGCTACCCAATATCCTACGCGCGGATGATCGTCGGTGCTGACCCAATTGAGGTATTTGGCTGGCAGGTTGAAAGTGAAAGCGGAACTGATGATGCTTTCATCGGGCAAATGAGGTTCAAAGATGGGGTCCACGCCCAATTTGACAGTGGATTTAAATCCCCGAACCGTTCCATGATCGAGATTGTGGGAACAAATGCATCGCTAAGTATCCCAAATCCGTTCAAGCCCAAACAAACAGCAGAAATTTATCTTTCACACGGCAATACACAAGAAAAGATAATAATAAAGGGAAAAGAGGTTTATCTTGGTGAAGTCGAAGACATGTGCGATGCGATCACCCTAAATAAAGCACCGCGTGTTTCCCATGCAGACAGCCGCGGAAATATTGCCGTTATCCTTACCCTGCTTGAATCAACCAAACTCGGAAAACCCGTAATATCCGCCCGTAGTTGATCGGCTCCAGGAATAATATTTTTTATAAATCCCATTGGCCTTTTTGCCAATGGGATTTATAATAAAGCCACTATATTCTAAAAACTGGAGGATTATCACATGGCAAGCGTTACATACCAGAACGTATTCAAGAAGTTTGGCGATCTTATGATCATCAAAGACCTCAACATCAAAGTTGAGGATAAAGAGTTCCTTGTGCTGGTTGGCCCCTCAGGCTGCGGAAAAACCACTGCCCTGCGCCTGTTGGCCGGACTGGAAGAAATTACAGATGGACAAATCATCATCGGTGACCGCGTGGTTAATGATGTAGCCCCCAAAGATCGCGACATTGCCATGGTCTTCCAGTCCTATGCGTTGTACCCGCACCTTTCGGTGTACGACAACATGGCTTTCGGGCTGAAGTTGCGCAAAACACCGAAAGAAGAGATAAAACGCCGTGTTTCTGATGCGGCCGAAATACTGGGAATTACAGACCTGCTTCAACGCAAGCCGCGCCAGCTCTCCGGCGGTCAACGCCAGCGCGTGGCAGTGGGACGCGCCATCGTGCGTGAACCTAAAGTCTTCCTATTCGATGAGCCGCTCTCCAATCTGGACGCCAAATTACGCGTTCAGATGCGTGCCGAGATCAGTAAACTGCACCAGCGTCTGCAGACCACATTTATATATGTAACCCACGACCAGACCGAAGCCATGACCATGGCAACCCGAATTGCGGTCATTAACAAAGGGAAGCTACTGCAACTGGATACACCGCAAAATTTATATGATTTCCCAAATAGTTTGTTTGTAGCTGGGTTCATTGGTTCACCCGCCATGAACTTCTTCCCTGCAAAACTGGTCAAAGAGGGAGATAAAATGTTGGTTGACACAGGCGATTTTAAAGTTGCAATTCCCGCCAGTCACGCCGCGCCTTATAAAAGCATGGTCGACAAAAGCGTCATCTTCGGCATTCGGCCTGAAAATATCCATGACCCGGAATATGCCCCACAAAACATCCTCGCGGAAAAAATACCCTCAAAAGTAGATGTGACCGAATTGATGGGTAATGAGACGCTCCTGTACCTTGTCAGCGGCAAGAATACATTTGTAGGGCGTGTTGACCCACGCTCAAAACTTCGCGTCGGTGATTCATCCCAGATGATATTCGATATGGATAAATTCCATATCTTTGATGCCGAAACCGAAGAAGCGATTCGATAATTAAGCCGGTTAGTAATATTCATTACAGGTTGGCGCGCACCAAATGCGTCAACCTGTAATAATTTAACGGATGATCCATTTTTTCCACCACAACAATTAATAAAGTGGAAGATTAT
>CAYLOW010000300.1:3178-5369 GCA_964385315.1 uncultured Anaerolinea sp. | reverse complement strand
GAGGCTCTCCAACTAATACCTCAATTTCAACCGGATGTTATTACGCTGGACGTGGAGATGCCTCATTTGGATGGGCTATCAACCCTGCGCGAGATTATGAGAAAATATCCGCGTCCGGTCATTATGTTTAGCAGCCTTACCAAGGAAGGAGCAGGTGAAACGATCCAGGCCCTAATCCTTGGCGCAGTAGATTTCATAGCCAAACCGGATAATCGTCTCGATATTCGAAATGAAATGAGCGATATTGCTGTCAAAATCAAGGCAGCTGCAAAAGCAAAGGTGAAAACAGCGGTCGCTCATCGAAGGTTACCCGTTGCGCAGCTGGAATCAGATAAACCTGAGAAAAAGCTACTCCTTTATCGAAAAACTACACCTGTGATTCTGATCGGCTCATCCACTGGCGGCCCCGGCGCGCTAAACGAAATTATCCCAGCTTTACCGGCAAATTTAATGTCACCGGTTTTGATCGTACAGCATATGCCAAGTGGTTTTACACGCTCTCTTGCAGAGCGGCTTAATAATATTTCATCTCTCAAAGTAAAAGAGGCCGAACCAGGCGATGAATTGATGGTGGGTCAAATCCTTCTCGCACCTGGTGGATTTCATATGATATTGGATGAAAATGAGCGGGTCGTTTTGAATCAAAAGCCGACTGTTCACGGCGTACGACCTTCGGTGGATGTAACCCTTAATTCATTGATCCAGCGTTTTGGGAAAAATGTGATTGCTGTAATCCTGACAGGCATGGGCAGCGATGGAACACTCGGCGCGTCAATCTTACATACTGCCGGAGGACACGTAATAGCCGAACACGAAAGTACGTGTGTGGTTTGGGGAATGCCCCGAAGCGTGGTGGAAGCTGGGGCTGCCAGTGCGGTTCTGCCTCGGCCTCAAATTGCCAAGGGCATTGAATCTGCAATTTTAGAAATGATGAATAACTGATTAATGTTAACCAGGATTGGAAAATATGGATCCGAATGTTTATAACCAGGTCAAGACTTCGATCAAGCGCTCATTGAATATAGATCTTGAGCATTACAAAGATGAGCAGATGAAACGCCGCCTGGATTCGTGGCTGGTTCGTTCTCATTTTGATACATGGAAGGATTATTTTAATCTTCTAACTTCTGATGAGAAGGAACTCGAGCGTTTTCGAAATTACCTGACCATTAATGTTACAGAATTCTTCCGTGACCCAACTCGTTGGGATCTTGTACGTCAGGATATTGTGCCTTATCTGATAAAAAATGCCGGCGAAAGCCATCAGGCCGGCGGGTTGAAGTTTTGGAGCGCTGGCTGTTCGATTGGAACTGAAGCCTATACCATGGCGATAATGATGGATGAAGCCTTTTCAGCACAAAAACACTCCATCCTTGCAACGGATCTTGATCGTGGTGCATTGCTTAAAGCCAAAGCAGGAGGACCATATACACAAGAGGATATTCGAAGTTTATCAGAGGCACAACGTCGCAAATATCTGACAGCGGGTGCGCCCTATCATGTTGTGGACCGGCTGCAAAAAAACATCCGTTTTCAAGAGCAAAATTTGATCACAGATCGTTTTGATACCGGTTTTGATTTGATCGTTTGCCGTAATGTTGTTATTTACTTTACAACCGAAGCAAAAGATATTCTTTATGCAAAGTTTAGCGCGGCTCTGCGTCCGGGCGGTGTGTTATTTGTGGGCGGCACAGAGATCATCTCGGGATACGCAAAATTTGGCCTTCAAAATTTCGGTATTTCTTTCTATAAGAAAGCATAATGGATAAATGATGGAATATTCTGTTGAACAGCTCATCAGGGAAGCCGATAAACTTCCCCCCATCCCGCAGGCAGCTCAGAAGGCACTCGCACTCATCCGCACCCCCGAGTCCAATGCTTCCTCCCTGGCGCGCATTATTGAGACAGATCAGGTTTTAACCACCCAAGTGCTGCGTTGGGCGAACTCTGCATATTATGGGATGGAAAATCGGATTGCGACTGTGCAACAAGCCATTGTAGTTCTGGGATTGGATATCATCCAGGAATTAATAATGACTTATTCCTTCTCAGATCGTCTGAATAAACCTCTGCCTGGTTATGATTTACAGGGTGGTGAACTCTGGCAGCATGCGCTGGGTACGGCCATCGGTGCAAAACTCATATCGAAACAACTTCATTTAAAGATCGATGAAGATGCTTATTTTGCAGG
>CAYLOW010000300.1:0-3078 GCA_964385315.1 uncultured Anaerolinea sp. | reverse complement strand
GTGGATGGCTTGCGATATCCATTGGAAGAACAAGCTCTAAAACGTTTGGGTATGAACTGGGAAGATTTATTCCATCTGATTGAGCAAGTTACCGAACAACTAGTAAAGGCAAAAGAAATTATTGCTTTTCGTTGAAATTTTCCCTGTTTTATCCTTGTCTATCCTGGAGGTAGAAAATAAGTGGATGCAAAATTATTAAACCCGTTTATTCAAGCTGCGGTGGAAGTATTGAAGGCAGAAGTAGGGGCAGATGTATCCCGTGGTGAAATATCAGTTGAAAAATCATCGCTGACCTCAGAGGATATTACTGTTTTAATCAACTTGCTTGGGGATGTCTATGGTGTGGTGATGTATGGAATGCCAAAAAACACCTGTTTGCAATTGGTTTCAAAGATCATGGGACAGGATTTCACTGAATTAAACTCGCTAGCGCAGAGTGGTATGGCAGAGTTGGGCAATGTAATTAGTGGACGGGCAACGATCAGGTTTTCAGAGACTGGCTATAAATCCAATATTTCAACCCCCACAGTTCTGACTGGTACCGGAGTTGAGATTTCCACGCTTGATTTCCCCAGGATTGTTGTTCCTCTGAATACTCAGTATGGCACCTTGACAGTGCATCTTGCTCTGCGGATAAAAACCCCACATTCACAAAATGAATCCTGATCACCAGTCTTTGTTCTGCCGGAATAATCGGAGGTATTAATGAATGTTAAGTTTCTAAATCCTTTTGTCAGTTCAGCGTATGATATTTTAAGCCTCGAAATGCACGAAAAAGTTCAGCGCGGAGAACTACGTCTCGACCATGGATCATATCAAACTGATGATGTGACGGTTATCATCTCGCTGGTTGGCGCTGTGGACGGAACGGTTTTTTATAGCATGTCAAAGGAAGTAGCTGTGGGGTTGGCTTCAATTTTAATGGGCGAGAAGTTTGACTCCCTCGATAGGCTTGCACAGAGTGGGATCGCAGAGTTGGGGAATGTGATTACCGGTCAAGCCAGCATGAAACTGGCGGAAGCGGGTTTTGAATCAAATATTTCGACCCCGTCATTGATCTTGGGCAAGGGGGCTACAATTTCCACACTTGAATTTCCACGCCTGGTCGTACCGCTCACAACATCCATCGGATCAATGACGATTCACCTGGCGCTCCACGAAGGACTGCAACAAAATTTAAAAACGCCCCAACTTCAAATTCCTAAAGTAAATCTTTTGTAAAATTGAGCGCAACACAAAAAATCTTGCCATCGCGAAAAAGTATCTAAAAACCATCCCAAAGGTTCCAGTCAAGTGGTAAATTGCTTGAAAATGGAATTTTTGGAATGGTTTTTTAATTTATTCGAAATATTATTTAAGGAACGATCCCTGCGCACGCCACCCCGTTTTTTGGGGCGCTTGTCGTTTCAGTTTTCCATTTTATGGTGTCCAGAATAATTGTGCAAGTAAGTTCGCCGGTTGCAGTTGGATTTGCAGCCGTCAAATAGACTTGCGTTCCGCTTTTAATTTTCACTGTTTTTGACCAGGGCACCGTAACAGTAATTGGATCAGAGATGGTTACATCACCAGCCCTTAAAGTTATATACGCAAATCCACCAGATGCTTGTACTTTAAAATGGACAGTTCGAGTGCCAGGGTGTGTTTTTGTGGCGCCCAGATAATTGAGGAGGATAAAAGCTGCCGCACATAAGCATAAAATAAAAATGATTTGTAATGTGGTCCTCTGGCGATTAGATAAGTTTTCAAACATATTTTTTTTCTCCAAAAATAATTATATCAATAAAGGCTTTTTCGCTCCCCGGCAATTTTATTTGGGGGAACCAAATCGCAGAGGACACAGTAGCCTTATGATTTATCGGGGGCTTTTCGCTTTCTGTAGTGGACGTGCGGATTACCTTGTCAAATTCGTGATTTGATGAGGAAATTCACTTGAAAGGTATACCCTTTGGATTCAGGTCCGTTATCCCCGCCTTTTTATAGTATTTTTATCCTTAAAATAGGCAAGGATTGTTATACTACCAGAGTGAAGTTCTTTGTAAACGATTAGATTGAAAAGGATACCCGATGAGCAACTATAAATCCACGCCTTCCAGCCGACCGGATGCACCCTTTATTTCCCAAGTGCAGGGAAATAAGTCGGTCGATAGCGGGGTAATCATTGTGAACACAGACAGCATGGAACCGCCCCAGCCCGGTGACGGTCTTGTTGCTTCAAGAAAGAATAAAGTGATTGCAAAACTAGGTGACAATTCCCAGCTTGTGAGTGTTTTTTTACTGGGCTATAACCGCCTGGAAAAAACAAAAAGAAGTCTCGAAAGCATTTTAAAATATACAACAGACATCAATTTTGAACTGGTGTTGGTGGATAACGGGTCCACTGATGGCACCTTGGATTACTATAAATCAATAGAACATCCACGAAAAAAAATTATCGTGGTTACAAAAAATATGGGCATCTATGAGCCTACAATGGATCAGCTCAGCGGCAGGTATATTGTCGGTATTCCAAATGATGTCTATGTAACCAGAAATTGGCTCGCCAATATGCTTAAATGTGCCACAAGTGATGATCGAATTGGCATGGTGGTGCCGGTTTCTTCCAATGTGAGCAATTATCAGAGCATAGATCTTCACTTTGATACGATTGATGAAATGTACGAAAAAGCCGCGCAGCATAATGTCTCCGATTCGACTCAATGGCATGAAAGGTTACGGGCATTGCCCGTGGTTGGGTTATACAGACGGGAGGTATTGGATGTTATAGGCAGGTTTGATTATGGCTTTTTTCATGATTTTTCGGATGATGATATTACATTTCGAGTTCGCCGGGCAGGATATAAGGCTGTCTTGTGCAAGGATACCTTCGTACATCACGACCACGATTATGCGAAGGATAAAGACCCGGAAATATTCAGACGTTCGCTGGAAGCAGGGAGGAATGACTTTAATAGAAAATATTTTGGGGTTGATGCCTGGGCCGATGTAAATAATTTTGAACAAATCATGATATCCCTGGTCGATCAGGATGCGGCAAGGGCATCCTCCACTTGCTTGCGCGCGGTAATATCACGTGTGATC
>CAYLOW010000299.1:0-5439 GCA_964385315.1 uncultured Anaerolinea sp. | reverse complement strand
AACCTTGTCTATCAGGGCTACCAACTCTTCAAAGCGAGCGTTGGTGGTTGCTACTTCCATTTGATCGATTATTTCCTGGGGTATGACGGTCATGGATTCGGGGGTCATGGCCGTGGTATCAGACTCTACTTTATCCCTGGCAGTGGAGTCCATCAGAATTAAATCTGGTTTCCAGGTAATGGCAGTTTCCAGGGCGATTTTTCCATTCTCTGCGCTTTGGGTCAATATTCCCAGGGGTTCCAACAATTCCCGTAATACCACGCGATTTTCCTCGAGGTCATCTGCGATGAGCACTCGGATTTCTTTTGTGCCTGGTTTGATGCCGATCACTTGCCGCCTGGGTAAATCAGACTCCAATTCTACTTTTTCACTTTGTTGAACAGCCAATTTTACATGGAAGCAACTTCCAATTCCGGGGGTGCTTGTGATCGTGATATCCCCGCCCAACAGTTTGGCGTGGCTTTGACTGATCGCCAGGCCCAACCCGGTAAATCCTGTGCCATTGGACGTTTTTACCCCTTCTTGTGTTTGTTCGTATGCATTGAATAGTCTGGATAGATGTTCAGGCGCGATGCCCACCCCGGTATCCTGTACATCGATTAGCAGAAGCATTTCCTGTGCGCCACTGCTTTTGAGATCTTTATCTTTTCGGAAGCATAAAGTCACACTGCCAGTTTTGGTGAACTCTACGGCGTTATCAAGCAGATTATCGAGAATAGCCTTTATTTTTTCTTCATCTGAAATGATAAATTCAGGCAGGTCCTGGTCTAATTCCACCTTTAACAACAGGTCTTTAGCTTTTGCCCGTGTTTGATACTTGTTATTAGTGTCAATAATGAGACTGTGCAGGTTTAATGATCCTAGATTGGATCTTACCTGGCCCGTATTAATGTTTGACATTGTCAGGGTATCATTAATCAAGGACAACAAACGGTCGCCGGAATTTTTGATAATCTCCAAAAATTTATGATTTTCGGCATCCATCTTCTGGTCCAGTAACAATAGCTGAGTAAAACCAAGGATGGCATTCATTGGGGTTTTCAGCTCATGGCTCATAGCCCCAATAAACTGTTCCCTGATTTGCAGAGCGTTTTGCAGCGCCAGGTTGGCGGCATGTAATTCAACTGTCCGTTCTTGCACGCGGTGCTCCAGGGTGGAATTTGTTTTTGCCAAAACTCGTTTGGTATTAATTAATTCATTATTTAAAGACTGGATTTTCTCGAACTGTAAACGGACCGGCTCCGTATTGAGCCCATCCTTATCCTGGACAAGTCCTTTGACCATAGGTAATAACTGGTTAATCACATCTTTAATTTTTTGCTGAAGTTGACCTTGCGCCAATATTTCTTCTTCGACGCCGAAAATCAAGATATCGTCATTCGTCGGCAGCGAATAAAGGATGACCCTGGCAGGAAAATCTTTTAAACTCAGAGGCATCTCGTACAGGGAAAAATCCCTCCTGGCGCGAGCTTGAATCAACTGCGTCAGAAATCCGCTTCCCGAATCTGCAAACAAATCTAAAATTGTTCCTTGCAATTTTGGAACAATATAAGCTGGGTTGCTCCATTTAATTTCCTTAATGGTGCCCAAGAGGTCAATCGTAATCAAAAAACTAATCATCGGTTCATCCCAGGTTGACTATATTCCTGTCAGCCCATTCCACGAACTGCTGCGCATTTTCTGAGTAAAAATCCATATTCCATTTCACCCACAATTCATCTGTAGCTTGAAAAGCCAGGCCGCCGACAGAAATTTTAGTTGTGGGATAGCTCTCCCTGATGGCATTTTGCAAGTGCAAGCTGGCTTTTTGCGCTTCATCAACCGGTAAAACTGCGCTCAAAGCCTCATTTAAAATTCTATAATGCAAAACCATGTGATCTTTGATGCGCGTCCGGTCTAAATTCTTCATCAAATAGCACAATAATTGATAAATCCACACCGCATAGTCGATAAATATTCTTTCATCGTTGAATTTCATTGCGGTATCCAGATACCCTAAATTATACAAAATGTCATTAAACATCAACCGTTTTTGCCGGCCGTCATATTCTTGTTCAAGTATAGGGTCTAATTCAAACTGTCTGTCAAATACTTTTTTGGCAAGTTGATTTAATGGTTCATCGAAACTCATCAGGGACATAGCGCACCGTCTTTATCTATAACCGGGATTCCTCGTCGAGTAAGTTTTTCAATCTTCCTCAAATAGCTTCAAAAGCGCATCATATTGGAAATCATTGGTAAGCGCTTCCAGCCTGGTGGCTGTATGAGGAGCAAACTGTGCGACTTTTCCGATCAATTCAAGCAGAGAGTCAAAATGGGCATTCAATGTGGCCACGCGCATCTGATCTATCAGGTCTGCAGGAATTTGAGCCAGCGATTCGGATGTCAATACATCACTTTCTGTAGACCCAATAACCGGTAATTCTGGCGCGATCGCCTGCTGGTAAATAAATATAGGGCCAAGTTTTTCTTCGATGACTGCAAACAACTCCTGCTCTTTAAATGGCTTGCGAATAAAGCCCTCTATGCCGCTTTCATCCAATTTTTTTTGGTCAATATCCACAATTGAAGCGGTGATTGCCACTACCGGAACTTTTTTGCCCAAATCGGTAGACTTGATCTGCCGGCTGGCATCATAACCATCCATGTTCGACATGCGCAAGTCCATCAAGACCAGATGCGGTTTCCATGCGTCGAATTCAACGACAGCCTGTTTGCCGTCAATGGCTTCACGTGTTTGCAGGCCGGTTCTTTCCAGAAATTCTATTAATAACTGCCGGTTTTCCTGGTTGTCATCCACGATCAAGATACGGACAGAACCAGCTTCAGGTTTTAGTCCAATGATTTTACGCTGCGGTAGTTTACCTGTTACAATTTCAGCCTTTTCTGCTTCATCCAGAACAATTTCCAGGCAGAAACAACTGCCCTTCCCCACTTCGCTGGTTACTGTGATATCGCCGGCCATCAGACGGGCATAGTTCTGGCTGATCACCAAGCCCAGGCCAGTACCACCTTGCACCTGGGAGCCGCTCTGAGTCTGCTCAAATGCGCGAAACAGGCATCGCAACTCTTCTTGGGATATGCCCATACCCGTATCCTCTATTTCGATGACCAGGCGTATGGATTTGCTTTTTCCTTGTGAAGGAATCCTGGCTGCCTTGACCCGCAAATTGATAGACCCATGCTGGGTAAATTTGGTCGCATTGCCCAACAGATTGATCATGATTTCTTTTAGTTTATTGTCGTCAGCAACCACAAAGCGCGGGATGTCCGGCCCAATTTGAACATTGAACAGCAGGTTTTTCCCTTCGATTCTCAGGCGGAACATATTCTCTACATCCCGCACCAGGGCTGGCAAGTCGAAGGCAACCGGGCGCAAAATCACACGTCCGGCTTCGATCTTGGATATTTCTAGAATATCGTTGATCAGCATGAGTAAGTGTTCGCCGCTGCGATTGATAATTTCCATGTGTTGGCGGTGTTTTTCCGGTAAACTGGCATCACCCAGGAGTATTTGGGCAAAACCAAGAATGGCATTCATCGGGGTGCGAATTTCATGACTCATGTTGGCCAAAAAAGTGCTCTTGGCGCGGTTCGCGGTCTCGGCTGATTCCTTGGCTTGCTGCAATTCAAATTCCAGCAGTTTTTGCTCAGTGATATCCTGGCTGACACCAAACATATCCAGCGCCTTACCAGTGGCATCTTTCACAATGTTTCCGATGGCGTGAACCCATATCAAACGTCCATCGACTGGTCTGCGGTATGGATAAATCACATCAAAGCCCGGCACGCGCCCCGAAATGGCATCGTTGACTGCCTCGCTGGCCTTGCGCCCGGCTTCTTCATTTCCCAAAAGGGAGTTTTTGAGCCAATCATCCGTTAAGTCGTATCGATAATCATCATGGAATGGGTCACCGTGGATGGCAATGGTGCGGTCTGATGAAATGTAGAAACCGGATCCATCGAGAGGAACATGCCAGTATCCCGCGTGAGTAAGTTCAAGCGCTGTATCCGAGAGAAAATTGATACGCCTGATGCGCTCCTCGGTTGCCTTTCGCTCGCTAATATCTCGAAGCACACTTTGCACCAAGATAATCTTCCCTTCAGCATTACGAATGGGGGAAAGATTGATCTCTGTCTCGATCCGTTTTCCGCTTTTAGAAATAAAAGTCCTCTCGTAAAGCGACACATGTTCACCTCTTACAACAGCCGCAAAGCGAGAAACGGCATCCTGCTGTTGTTCTTCCGCGGCAATGGAATTCTTTTCTATTTTGACTTTTTCTATGTACTCTTGAAAGGTATACCCAAGCATGTCCAGCGCACGCTGGTTAGCCTGAATATCAACCCATTCAGGAGTCATTAAGAATATGCCATCATTTGAATTCTCAAATAAGGCCCGGTATGTGGCCTCACTTTGGCGGACCTCGGCAGTGCGTTCATCTACGCGTTTTTCGAGGTCGCGGTTCAGGGCTTCCAGTTCCAATTGAACGATTTTTATCTCGGTAATATCCAGCACAGTACCGGTCATGTTGACCAGCTGCCCATGAATATCATTTACAGGCAGCAAGTTTGCTTTGAAATAACGTTGCTGACCGTGCTCAGGATTGGAACGATACTCGATCGTGACGAGAGAATTGGTTTCAATCGCGCGCTGCTGTGCGCCCAATAGCGGCTGCCGGTCGTCCGGATGGATCAATTCCATATATTTTTCGAAGACAGGTACACCTTTGGTCGGGTCACAACGGAAAAGTTTGAACATTTCCCGCGACCAGGAACCCGTACCTGTGGTGATATCCAAATCCCAACTTCCCAGATGGGCAACGGCCTGAGCTGTTTCCAGGCCGGACTGGCTTTTCTGCAGCATTTCACTGGCCCGTTTGCGTTCCGTAATATCCATAAAAGCGCAAACCAGACCCACGGGCTGTCCATTATCGTCCCTTAGTAATCCGGCAGCCAGCTGCACATCAAATAATGAACCATCTTTTCGCCTGGCAACCAGTTCTCCCAGCCAACCTTGCTGGCTTAAAGTAGCTTTCATGACCTCCGCAGCCAAGTCTTCTGCCTGCCAGAATTCTGTCCCCTGGCGGTCCAGCACTTCCGATTCTTGCTCATAACCCCATGCTTGTAAAAACGCAGCATTAACATAAGTGAGCTTACCTGTAATATCGGATATTGCAATAGCGCTCAAAGAAACCCGGATGGCCTGGTCTTTGATGCGTAGCAAGGCCTCGGCCTGCTTGCGTGCAGTGACGTCTTTGCCTGTTGCCACATAATGAGTGATCAATCCCGATGCGTCAATGATGGGAGATATAGTTTTGAATTCGTAAAATAATTCGCCATTTTTTTTATGGTTTCTAAACTCAGCTTCAAAGACATTCCCGCTGAGCCTAGATTTCGCACTTTAACAATTGAATAGAGAGCTTGATACAAAACGGCGTT
>CAYLOW010000298.1:0-5453 GCA_964385315.1 uncultured Anaerolinea sp. | reverse complement strand
CCGAAGACTTCTTCATAGGCCACATCACCTTCCATGTGAGATGCGCCCTTGTTGGATGTGGCATACAACAAACCCATTCCCTGGGCGCCGCGCGGGTCATAGCCGGGGAATTCCTGCTTGCGGGTGGTGACAGCAATTTCGGGGTGCCCGTATTTTTCTGCAAGGCGATAACTGCCCATAGCCAGTTCATCACCAAAACCTTCTCGATACGCCATCTTCCTGACCATTTCGATCATCGCGTCGTGGTCGCCGAACTTCAAAGGCATGCCGATGGTTTTTTCGGGAATATAACCCTTCTCGTACATCTCCATCGCGGCGGCAATCGTCATGCCTGCGCCGATGGTATCCATGCCGAGTTCATTGCACATGTAATTGGCTTTGATGAGCGCTGCAAGGTTGCTCACGCCGCACGCGCCGCCAAATGCCGATATTGTTTCATATTCGGGCCCTTCGCCTTTCCCTTTGTAGTCGCCATCAGGGACCTCGGTGAGACGCCCGCAGGCCAAAGGACAGCGATAGCAAGCCGTGTGGCGGATCAAAAATTGCTCCTTCAGCGCAACGCCATCGATTTTATCGGTACCTTCAAATGTGCCTTGTTGGAAATTGCGGGTGGGGAAAATACCGAGGGTGTTAGTCACCTGTGGCACATAAGAAGTGCCGTAAATGCGCATGTTCGAACCTTTCTTGACATCTGCGCCTACATTCCTGGATGTGTCCACGCTTATATTTTTCATTTCTTCAGGGTTGAATAAAGGCGGATTTTTATTCCCCATCACCACGACTGCTTTGAGATTCTTACTGCCCATCACCGCGCCCACGCCGGAACGAGCCGCCGCGCGATGCTTGTCATTGATGATGCCCGCCATTAATGCAAGCCTTTCCCCCGCGGGGCCGATGCATGCGACCCGCGCTTCCTGGCTGGTTTCGGCCAGCAGGATATCGGTTGTCTCGTGCGTATCCTTCCCCCAAACATGCGTTGCTGATCTGAACTCGACCTGGTCTTCGTTAACGAAGAGGTAGACCGGCTCTGCGGATTTGCCTTCGAAGATGAACATATCGAATCCGGTGCGTTTCATCCACGTTGGGAATTCACCCCCCGAATTGGAGTGCGCCAGCGCACCGGTCAGAGGCGATTTGGTAACCACCATGTAACGGTTGCCTGTTGGCGCGGGAGTTGCCGTCAGCGGGCCTGTTGCAAAGATCATCACATTCCCAGGCGCAAGCGGGTCGGTCATCGGATCCATTTCATTGTAGAGATAATGAATTGCCCATCCGCGCCCGCCGAGATAATCGCGTGCGATCTTGGGGTCAACATTTTCCTTCGTTATTTTTTTTGTTGCGAGGTTTACGCGGAGTAGTCTTAGGTGCCAGCCGTACATGAGAGCCTCCTTGAAAAGGATGAAATATGAAAAAGGTCAAAGGTCGAAAGTATTTCCAATTTTGCCCTTTTTGTTTAAGAGTTTATCCACCAGCAATCGCTGAAAAAGCCGAAACGATATCACCCGTTCCAAGCGGGGTATCCAGGTCCACGGTCAGACCGTTTACCACGATTACGCTGGTGTCATCAAGCGGTATGGGAAAGCGAGATATCGCCTGACGAACAGTTGTGCCATGGGGGACATCCAACTCTATTCCCCCGTTTTTTGCCCCTGGCGGAAGGTGTTCGCGATAATTGGCAAGTAATTTGATGTGGATCATCATAAATGAATTCCTGCATGTGCGACCAGCCTTGAAAGGGCTGGTTACTGCGTGAGCCTCGTCGGTAAAATATACATGCGTTTTTGATCGTAATTCTTTTCAAGCAAAATCAGCCTGTAAATTGGTGTTCCGCCGGAAAAGGAAACATCAAAGTCGGGTGCAACACCCTTATTAAATACAGTGAATATGTGTTCTTTTACAAGGTTGTATAAGACAAAAAAATGCAAATCTCCAATCCTTGTTGCATATACAATGCCACTTGATGCAATGTAAACAAGGAATTTGTTGTTGGGCCCAACTGCAAATACCCCTTTTGCCAGGGGGCCCAGGTCATATTCCAGTTCGTCTTCACAGCGAAAGATATGAAGCATCTCGCCTTTGTCAGTATGAGACTGTGAGACGATGACACCCGGACATGTCACCCACTGTTGGGCGGGCGTGACAGTGGGTATTACAAGAGAAAGAGGCACAAGCGTTGGTAAAGGAGTGATGGTGGCGGTGGGTGTGAAAGTCTGTGTAGGCGACGGGGAAAAGACCGGCATGGCTGTATTTGTAGCAGTCACCTGCTGTGTGGGGGAGGCCATGGCTACGCTCAGGTTGCATGAAAGAAGGAGGGATGCAGCAATGGTAATGAAAAATAACACAGGGAAATACTTCTTAATTTTCATGATAGCCTCTATTCTAAAGCTTTACAACCAAAAAATATAGCATTAAGAAAGCAGGCTCGACCTTTTTGTCAAGCCTGCCTGTTCGAAATCCATTGAATGTCTGTTAAACGCTCTTCCTGGCCTGCGCAATTACTTCGACTACTTCCGGCAGGTCAATTCCCAGAGTGTGCAATTTTTCAAGGGTGGGGATACTGTTCCCATCCCATCCGCGCCGTTCGTAAACAGCGTCCATCAATTGCTCATATTGTCCTTCCCGGTACTTGCGCAGGTGTTTCATCTTTTCTTCTGTGGAGAGCCCCGCAGGCTCGATCTCAACCAGGCGCTTAAGCTGTTCATCGTAGCGTTCCTGGCGCGATTCGTATTCCACCGCGGTGACGGGGCCCATCGCACGGTATGGCGGGTAGTCATGAATGCGGCCGATACGTCCCATGCGCAGCGCAAACACTTTTTGGAAGTTGTACACCCGCTCCGATTGGTCCAGCAAATCCTGCGGCACAGTCGGCTTGCCTGTTACCCCCTGATGGATCCAGGCATAGTTTTCGACATGTTCCTGCACCTTGGCGGGTTCTTTGGTCTGCTTGTTGTTCTCGGGTGAAATATCATTCCAAGGAAGTTTACAAAGCCCATGCAGGCTAAACCATGTGCGCCACATCGGGAAGTAATGCAAGGCTTCCGCTTTATCCTTGAAGGATGGCAAGAGATTCTGTACCTGATCCATGAAGATCAACCAGGCTTCGTCATGCTGGGGGCCCTTGGTCGCCAAACCAAAGCCGCCCTGCTGTGCAAGCGATTCCTTGGTTAGATATTCCGAGATCTCCATGCCCTTGATCTCCATGCCGATATCATGCAGGAATTTTTGGTCAGCCCCATATTCACGCACAAAATATTCCTTCATGTAGTGCACACCCTGGCCGACGATCACGCCAAAACCTTCCCCTCTTGCCATTTGATGGATGAGTTCCAAAGCCGCGGCGCCATTACCAAAATTTATCTCCAAACCGCCCGTATTTTCCCGTGTGAGGTAGCCTTCTTCATAGCACTCCATCGCGAAAGCCACACAGTTGGCAAATGAGATGCTGTCCACGCCGTAAGTATCGCAATAGAAATTGAGTTCCAATACTATTTGAGGATCAAAGTTCCCGATATTCGAACCAAGCCCGGCGGCGTTCTCATATTCTGGGCCATCCACCAGTACGCATTGGCCCGCATACGGGCCTGTCTTGAGCGGGAAGTGATCCACGCCATGGGAACAGGACATGGTGCATCCCAGCCAGCAGCCATCCGGAACACCCTGAGTGAATGCTTCCTTCCAGACTTTCGAATCAATCTTGTGTGTGTCGGGGTGCGAGCCATAGCGGAAATTATGCGTCGGCAGCAGGTCAAAATGATCCATTACTTCCACGATATTGGCTGTTCCCACTTTTCGCATTTGGTTCTGCTTATCGTCAAGGGTCGCAATTTCCTTGTTGATGCGGCTGCCAGCCTTGCGGATGAGCGCCATGTCGGCTACGCCGTTTTTGTCGCCGCCCATGTCACTAAAACGCACCACGATGGCTTTGATCTTTTTGTCGCGGAAAACACGCCCTGGCCCGCCGCGCCCCGCCTGTTTTAGACGCGCTTCCTTGCGGCGCACATCGTACCAGGAGGAACTAATCAACGCAATTCGGATATGGTCCGCAGCCTGGCCAGCGGAAAAGACTGCAATGCCGCGTCTGCCTTTTTCATCGTTTCCATACTGCTCTGTGAGTATGTTGCTGATCTCATGTGAATCCAAAGCCTCAAGGGTCGACGATTCGATCGTCACCTTGCCGGTGTCCCCGTCAATAAAAATGATCACATCCCCGGCGGCTTTCCCCTGGATTTCAAGCGCGTCAAAGCCGGAGAATTTCAGGAACGGCGCAAAGTAACCGCCCACGTTGCTATCGATCACATTTTGGGTCAGCGGGCTGAGTGTTGCCACTGTGGCTTTACCGCTGCCCGGATAAGCTGTGATCCCGCAGATGGGGCCATTGGCGATCACCAATTCGTTTTGCGGGTCATTCCACTTTGTTTCAGGCCTAACCGCATCCCAGAGCAATTTGAGCGCAAATCCGCGCCCGCCGGTAAACAGGTCCTTCATCTGTTGTGTTACAGGTTTTTCACGAATGGAGTTGTCCTCCAAATTGATGTATAGGGTCCGGTTGGCGTAACCGTGTTCGACGGGGCGCAACTCGTAACGATATTCCCCAAGCAAGGCGGGTTTTTCAAGACTGGCAGGTAGGGTCATGTGTAAATCTCCTGTGATTGATCAAGTGACTTTGTAAAATATACACTCACATTATGATTGAAATGACACGGGTTGTCCACTGATTATCCTCCCCTTCTTACTGCACAAAACTCAGTCTGTAAAAATCGTCCCGAAGGCTTGGTAAAACTCTTCAGGACGATAGGTCACATTGGCTACTGAATATATTTAGCAAATTCTGCCGTGAAATATTCCTGCGGAACAAAACCGATATATTTCTTCAATATATTTCCGTTTGCATCCATTAGGTAAAACTCGGGTTGATAGGCAAATCCGAGTGTGCGCTGGAAAGCATCTGTGTTTGGGTCATCAGCATCAAGGTAGGAGAACTTCACTTTGCCAGAATATTCTGCTTCAAGCCCATGAACCATGGGCGCCATTGATCGGCAGGTACCTCAGGTAAAGCGGAAAAATTCGACTAATTGCAATTGTCCTGAAGCCAAATTGACCGTGGAGGGGTCGGTGGCTACAAGGGTGGATCCGCGCGAGGTTGCGACAGCTTGTACTTCCACGGTCTGGATGGGTACATCTGTTGCTTGCGGAACGGAGGAATTGGCTGAAACTGTTGGCGGGGGAACAGAAGTCTCGATTGAGCCAGAATTTTGGGGAACACTGTCAACTGCCGGGACTGGATTGGTTGGGGCGCAGGAAGCCATAAGTAAGATGGCGAACAGCCCAAAGGTTTGGGGAAAATAGGGAAATTTCATCAAATCTCCTTGTTGGATAAAAAAGATGGATATTATGTTATTAATTGTGACAACCTTATTTTTCCCCATCTTACAATTTCTTATGCTATGCTAATG
>CAYLOW010000297.1:0-5471 GCA_964385315.1 uncultured Anaerolinea sp. | reverse complement strand
AGGTAGCGGCGGATGATGTCGAAAACCAGCGCCGACATGGCGTGACCGACATGCGCGTCATTGTAAACCGTCACACCGCACACGTACATTTTGACAAGGTTCGGCTCGAGGGTTTGAAATTCTTCTGTTTTGCGGGCGAGGGTATTATAGATTTTTAGCATGGATTCTCTTCTCTCACAAATTGATTGATATTTCTATTTTAACCACAGATGAAATGTATTGATAGGGGCAAAATAAAAACAGGGCGCAGACTCTGTGCCCTGTTTACCGGTTGCTTTTTACGGTTCACTTCTTGCTTTTCTTGGCGGCCTCTTCATCTACGCGACCAAAGATCATACGCCCGGCGGCGGTCTGTAAGACCTTGGTAATGTTCACATCCCGGTATTCGCCGATGTAGTCCTTGCCATTTTCCACGACCACCATTGTGCCGTCATCCATGTAGCCTACGCCCTGGCTATGTTCCTTGCCCTCCTGGATGATGTTAATGCGCAGGGCTTCGCCGGGCAACACCACCGATTTAACTGCATTTGCAAGTTCGTTAATGTTGAGCACGGTCACACCCTGCAACTCGGCGATGCGATTGAGATTGTAATCGTTGGTCAATACCGGGCTCTTGAGTTGTTTGCCCAGGACAATGAGTTTGTCATCCACTTCACGCACGCCGTCCACGTTAATGTCTGAGATGCGCACAAGGACATTGGGCATTTTTTGCAGTTCGGTCAAAACCTCCATGCCGCGTCGCCCGCGCTGGCGGCGCATTCCATCAGGGGAGTCTGCGATATATTGCAATTCGTTCAATACAAAGCGTGGAATGAGCAGCGTACCGGGCAGAAAACCTGTCTTGGCAATGTCGGCTACACGCCCGTCAATGATGACGCTTGTATCCAGAAGGATGTTTCGGTTGAGATTTGTCCAGGAGGATGAACTGCCGCCCTCGCTGTTACGTCCGCTGAGGGCGCTTAACAATCCCATGATATCGCCCTGACGCATCAGGAAGAGCGAGATGCCGATATAGGAAAAGACTACAACCCCTATAAATGGAAGTACTTCGCCGAAGGGCTTTGGGAGAAGTGATAATGGAAATCCAAGCAAGGCTGCGATCAACAGGCCAACGATCAGGCCGGTCAATCCTGCGAACAGGCTTTCGGCGGACATTCGTCCCAGCAATGAGCGCAGGGTGCGTGCGGGGCGTGTCGTGAAGTATGGGGTAAGGATAATCCCTGTCAGTGCACCTACCAGGCCGAAAATTGTTGTGGTGACGTAGACATCTGTGGTTCCCGGGTTCGACTTCGCGAAATCAAACCCCCAAAAAGCGCCTCCAACTGAAAGAACAAACATGCCAATAATACGAAGAAAAAATTCAAAACTCATCCATAACTCCTAATTAAAATAATGAAATAAATGCTGGGGATATGATAGCATGGCTCATAAGGCACGTCAATCAAAACTAATGATTTTCTAATGTGGGTGCCAAAAATCCGGGAAACGGGGTTGATTTTGGGGTGGGTAAACCTGGAAATTTCCGATTCCCGTCCGGATGCGGCCGCCTCCATTGCGAGGTAGGATCGTGATGGGAAAAGACGGTAAAATCAAAAAACAAAAGGAAACTGATATGTCCCCCGAATTTCGTTTGCGCTACGGTTGCAATCCGCATCAGTCCCCCGCACGTGTTTATATGGAAAATGGCGCTCCGCTGCCATTTCAGGTTCTCTCGTCTGCGCCGGGCTATATCAATCTGTTGGATGCATTTAACTCGTGGCAGCTGGTTCGGGAATTGAAACAGGCAGTGGGCCTGCCTGCCGCGGCTTCATTTAAACATGTCAGCCCGTCGGGAGCGGCAGTCGCGGTTCCCCTTTCGGATATTCTCAAGAAGATCTACTTCGTGGACGATATGGAGCTTTCTCCTCTTGCTGCCGCGTATGCCCGTGCGCGCGGCGTGGATCGCATGTCTTCCTTTGGCGATTGGATCGCCTTGTCAGACCCGGTGGATGTCTCCACAGCAAAACTCATCAGCCGCGAAGTCTCGGACGGGGTCATTGCCCCTGCTTACGAACCCGATGCATTGGAAATCCTCAAAAAAAAGAAACAGGGGAAATATGTCATTCTCCAAATGGACCCGGCGTATCAGCCGGATCTGGCTGAGGAGCGTGACGTGTTTGGGATCACTCTTGAGCAGCATCGTAACGACCGCCTGATCACCTCCGCCGACCTTATTAACATTGTCACCCAAAATAAGGAGATCCCGGGGAATGCGCTGCGTGATATATTGATCGCATCCATTACGCTCAAATACACCCAGTCCAATTCTGTATGTTTCGCGGTGGACGGGCAGGTGGTTGGCGTTGGGGCGGGGCAGCAATCACGTGTGCACTGTACCCGTCTTGCAGGCGCAAAAGCGGATTTGTGGCGACTGCGTCAACATCCGCGCGTGCTGGCTTTGTCTTTCAAACCCGATGTCAAACGCCCCGACCGCGACAACGCGATCGACCAATTCCTGCAGCCCGATGTCACTGATGCGGAAAAATCCAATTGGTCAAATATCTTTGTGGATACACCATGCCAGCTCACAATTGAGGAAAGACGCGCATGGCTTGACGGCATGGCGGATGTCGTGCTTGGTTCCGATGCTTTCTTTCCCTTCCGCGACTCGATCGACCGTGCATCAAAAAGCGGTGTGAAGTACGTGGTCCAGCCAGGCGGTTCCAACCGTGATGCAAATGTGATTGCCGCGTGTGACGAATACGGTATGACCATGGTGTTCACAGGCGTTCGATTGTTTCATCATTAGATCACCGCAGCCTATGGATCCTTTTCGTGCTGCGGAATAAGGAATTTCCATGCCTACAGCCCTTCTTTCCGTTCATAATAAAACCGGACTCCTTGATTTCGCCAGCGGCCTCGCTGCGCTTGGCTGGACTCTGCTTGCTTCAGGCGGTACCGCCAGGCTTTTGCGCGGGGAAAATATTAAAGTCACCGAAGTCGCGGAGTACACAAAATCTCCTGAAATTTTAGGCGGGCGCGTTAAAACTTTGCACCCTGCCATTCACGGCGGCCTGCTTGCCCGTCCCACGCAAACCGACCTCGATGAGCTGCTTGCCTTTGGCTGGGGTTATATTGACCTGGTTGCCGTAAATCTTTACCCGTTTGAAGAAACGATCGCCAGGCCAAACGTCACTTATGAAGAAGTCATCGAAAATATTGACATTGGCGGCGTGGCGTTGATCCGCGCGGCGGCAAAAAATCATGAGCGCGTCATACTTGTTTGTGACCCCGCCGACTATACCGGCATTTTAGGCATGCTGCAAAAGGGCGAAGTTCCCGTGCGCAGACATCTTGCGGTTAAAGGCTTTAAAGCCACTTCCCACTACGACTCGGTCATTTCAAATTATCTGGAGCATTAAGATGGATTCCCCCCTCCTGCTTCTTTCTCCGCTTGATGGACGATATGCAGATACGACCTCCCCTCTGCGGGATTATTTTTCGGAATTTGCCTTTCTCCGCGACCGGGTCCGTATTGAGCTTGACTTGCTTGTAGGTTTTTCCAAAACAGGCTTGATCCGCGCTTTGAGCGAATCTGAGTCCAGCCTCCTTGAATCTCTTTGGAAAGACTTCAGCCTTGTCGATGCCGAATCCATCCGTGCCTTTGAGCGGCAGACCCGTCACGATGTGAAAGCCATTGAATATTTTCTGCGGGAAAAATTACAGGCCACAAGTCTGAAAGACCTTCTCTCGTGGCTTCATTTTGGGTTGACATCCGAAGACGTAAACAATATTGCCCAGGCCATCTCGCTGCGAGACTCACGAGACGCCGTGCTGGTCCCGGTTCTTGATGAACTGCTGGAACATATTTTGGGATTTGTCACAAAACACCGCGCGCTTCCCATGTTGGCGCGTACGCATGGTCAGCCTGCAGTCCCGACCACGCTCGGCAGGGAATTTGCTGTGTATCTTGCGAGACTGAAAAAATCATACGACGAGATCGTCCTGCACCAATTTGAGGCCAAATTGACAGGCGCGGTTGGGAACTTCAACGCCCTGCAGTCTGCCCTTCCGCAAACTGACTGGCTTTTGTTTAGCGCAGACTTTGTTCAAAGCTATGGGCTGCAAGCCAACCTCGTCACGACACAAATTCTGCCATATGATAATTGGATCCGCTTTTTCGACTCGCTGCGAATGGCCAATTCAATTTTGATCGACTTCTCACAGGATATCTGGCGCTACATTAGCGACGACTATCTCAAGCAGGCAGTCGTGGAGGGAGAGGTCGGGTCATCCACCATGCCGCAAAAGGTTAACCCGATCGACTTTGAAAACGCGGAAGGTAACCTTGGCATTGCCAATGCGCTCTTCACACATTACGCCCAAAAAATGAGCATTTCCCGTCTGCAGCGCGACCTGTCCGATTCCACAGTTCGCCGCACATTTGGCGTGGCGTTGGGACACACATTGTTGGCGTGGACAAATCTGGTGCGTGGCATGGATCGCATCACTGCCAACGGGGAGAAAATTCGCGCCGAGTTGAATCTTCACTGGGAGGTCATCTCTGAAGGCGCACAAACCATATTGCGCGCGGCAGGGCGTATTGATGCGTATGAATCACTCAAACAGCAAACGCGCGGGCGTGTGCTGACGGAGGCGGATTACAAAGCCTGGCTTGAAACCTTGACCGTGGATGTGGAAACACGCGGGAAACTTCGAGCCCTCACCCCCGAGAGCTATCTGGGCCTTGCCGTTGAATTGTGCGACAGGGTGATCGGGCAGGTCTCCGACGGGCGCGCTTGAACCAGGGTTAACCTGTTTCCAGAAAACCATAAAAGGAATGCTACAATAACCCCATGCTAGCTCGCATCTCCTCCTGTGCCGTGGTGGGACTTGAAGGCGTAATCATCGAAGTCGAGGTGGATTACACCAATGGTTTGCCCGGCATGACCATTGTTGGGCTGCCCGACACTGCTGTTCAGGAAAGCCGTGAGCGTGTGCAAACTGCCGTCAAAAATGCCGGCCTGCATTTTCCCCGTCATCGCATTGTTGTTAATCTGGCGCCTGCCTCGGTCCGCAAGGAAGGTCCCGCGTATGATCTGCCTATTGCGCTTGGAGTCATTATCCTCGCGGGGTTCCTTCCACAAGAGGCCATCGAAGGGACACTGGTTCTTGGCGAACTTTCACTGGATGGGATCGTACGTCACACACGCGGAGTCCTGCCCATGGCCGCCGCTGCCCGTGCCAACGGATTCAAGCGCATGTTTGTCCCTGAAGTGGATGCTTCTGAAGCGGCTTTAATTCCAGACCTGGAGGTGATCCCGGTCAGATCGCTTTCAGATCTTTACGACCATTTGTCGGGCCGCCGTATCATCGAGCCTTATATACCCTCGTCAGATCCACTTGAACCGTTATTCATTCCCACAGATTTTAGCGAAGTAAAAGGTCAGGAACACGTAAAACGCGCGCTTGAAGTAGCCGCTGCCGGCGGG
>CAYLOW010000296.1:0-5474 GCA_964385315.1 uncultured Anaerolinea sp. | reverse complement strand
TTGGTTCATTAAAATCATCCCCTTCCACCAGGACCGTAAAGAAACCTGTAATCGATCCCACCTCCCCCCTGCCTGCGCGCTCGAGGAGACGGGGCAGCATGGCAAAAACAGACGGGGTATAGCCCTTGCTGGCAGGCGGCTCGCCAATTGATAAACCGATCTCGCGCTGAGCCATGGCAAATCGGGTGACAGAATCCATCATGAACATTACATCCATACCGCTGTCACGGAAATACTCGGCGATGGTCATGGCAACCGAAGCTGCTTTCAAGCGCATCAGCGCCGGCTGATCGGATGTTGATACAATAATGACTGAACGAGCCAACCCCTCAGGACCCAGGTCGCGCTCCAGAAATTCACGCACTTCTCGTCCGCGCTCACCGATCAGGGCAATGACTGAAATATCACTTTCAGAATTGCGGGCGATCGAACCAAGCAGGGTACTTTTTCCGACCCCGCTGCCTGCAAAGATGCCCATACGCTGACCCTTACCACAGGTTAACATTCCATCTATGACCCGTACACCTGTAACCAGGGGTTCCTCTATCGCCGAACGCTGCAATGGATGCGGTGGCGATTGATTGGTGGAAACCAGGTTGACCATTTTCAAGGGGCCTTTGCTGTCAATGGGTTCACCCAATCCATTTAAAACACGGCCTATCAGAGACCTTCCGACAGGAGCCTTGAATGCCGGAGAGACCGATCGCACTGTACTATCAGGTTGGATACCATCCATACTACCAAGCGGCATTAGCAACATACGGTTGTTTCGAAATCCAATTGCCTCGGCCATCAAGGCCGTTTTATGGTGGGATTGGATCTCGCAAATTTCACCAATTTGGCAATTTAATCCCATGATCTCAACGGTCAAACCGACTACCTGCACAACCCGGCCGGTAACAGACAGCGGGTTGAGGCCGGTTATTGCATTGCTAAAACGTTTGAGATCAAGGCTTTGTTTTTCCATCTATTACTCGGTAAATGAACTTACTTCATTAAGGGTCTTCAAAAAGGCATCCAACTGAGTTTCAACACGTCCATCCACGGTTCCCATATTCCCTTTTACATAACAACCACCGCGTGTAATATTTTCAGACGGGATGATTTTCGCCTGTCCACCTGAGATCAATAGGTATTGATCTACCCATGAAGAATCCAAGTTTCTTGCGTCTTTGGGGTTAATGAAAATATTCAAGTTGCCCAGTCCATTGGCACTTTCCATGACCCGGCTAAGGTTGGATTGGAGGACATTTTTATTCAACTCCACACCTTCACCGAACATCTTCCTTGCCATTTCTTTCAACATCTCAACTAAAATTTGTTCACCTTGTCCCATAAGCGAAATTTTCCATGCGCCCACATCATTCATCATAGCCTGGGTTGCTTTCATGGCATCTTCGAGCTCAAGGCGCGCATCTTTTCGTCCTTGCTCGTAACCTTCTTTTTTCTGCTCATCAATTTCAGATTGTGCCTGCAAAAGCACATTGTCAGCCTCGGCTTGAGCAGCAAGAATGACTTCTTCTCCCTGCAGACGTGCGCGCTCCAGCATCACAGTAATTTCATCTTCCGGATTAAATTGCCCAAGCCGTGAGGATTCTCCTGCAAAGAATTTCGCCATCTTTGCCTGATCTTGTTTACCCAATGCATCTGCAGCAACATCGATAAAAGCCCATTCCGACTTATGCGTATGAGTAGGGTGAGATTTTATATCACCAGGCATCCAGGCATTAAATTTTTTATGATCCCCGCTTAAGTGCAGTGCTGAATGCTGCCCGGTTCCTTTATTGTCTGCGCTATCTTCTTCCTCATTACTAAAAATTGAAAGAATCTTCCCTTTTTGAATATCTTTATTTGAAGATGAAACCCCAACGCCTAATTCAGGAGGGTTCCAACTCGCAGCATTCTCATACGCAACTTTCAAATGAATATTATTGGATAACTTCATCCCCGCCTCCGCCGCCAGAAATCACGATTTCGCCTGCTTCCTCCAAGGAACGAACAGCATCCACAATTTTTCGTTGAGATGTGTAAACATTCTTCGCCAACTGTGGTCCAAGAATATCAATTTCCTCTTTTAAGTTTTCACGCGCCCTTTCTGAAAGATTGGCATACACCCTTTCTTTAAGATGTTCCGGCGCACCTTTTAGAGCCAATGCAAGATCAGCTTTATTCACATCGCGCAAAATACGCTGCATCGCCCGATCATCAAGTTTGATCACGTCATCAAAGGTGAACATATTGGCGCGAATTTCTTCAACAAGTTTGGCATTGGTTGTTTCCAGTGCTTCAAAGATGGATTTCTGAGCACCGCGATCCACCTGATTGAGCATTTTGACCAAAAAAGCCACGCCGCCGGTCGCTCGAAAGTCGGCTTCATTGATCACGCTGGATAGTTTGCTTTTAAGACTTTTTTCCACTTGTTGAACAACCTGTGGAGAAACACGGTCCATTGCTGCCAGTCTCAGGGTCACTTCGATCTGATTTTCCTTGGTCATGCTGGTGAGAATATCTGCAGCAACCTTGGCCTCCAAATAAGAGAGTACAAGAGCAATGGTTTGGGGCATTTCCTCCTGAAGCAGGATGGCGACCTCATGTGCATTGGCATTTTTGAGCATCTCAAAGGAAGAGAGCTGTTGATGGATCGATATACGCTCCAAAATTTCGGTGCCGCGGCGTGGGCCCACAGCACGAGCCAGGAGCTGGCGGCTATACTCGATCCCGCCACGCTGCTCAGCGCCATCAGCCAGGCTTAGTTCGCAAGCTTCTTTTAGCGCCTCATGACGAACTGCAGGTGAAACAACACCAGCCTTACCCAACACCAAAAGGACTTGTTCAATCTCACCCTCATTCAGGTACTGAAGTACCCGCGAGGAAAGATCGACTCCTAATCCGAGTAATAGAGCAGAGGCTTTATCAAGTCCTGAGGTCACGATTTTTTACCCTCATTCAACCAGACTTGGATAATTTCTGCCACGGTGGCTGGGTTCTCTTCTGTCAACCTGGCAATAACCCGGGCATTTTGCTCATCTTCTGATGCAGTAGCCTGGCGAGTCCTGGATTGGAGTTGGACAACAACATCCTCATTGGCGGTTTTCGCCGGAGTACTCTGGTCAGGCTGATCTGAAAGGCGGGAGAGCGCAGAAGACAGGTCAGACTGCATCCTTAAGGAAGGTCCTGCATATTCAGTTTGTAATGCAGCCATTTCACCGACTGGGCGCATGATGGTCTTCCAATTTTCCTTGGACGCGTTCCGTACATTATTGATCATTCGCAAGCTGAAGAAAAGAAGTGCAAGCACTACCAGCGCTGCCCCAACCGCCATGCCAATTCGCAGATAGAGTTCCTGCTGTTGCTGCGCGGCCAGGTCTGCAGTCAATGCCTCCGCAGCAGTCCGATCGAATGCAAACGATTCAACAACGATCTGATCACCACGAGTGGTATCAACACCCGCGGCTACCTCAACTGCTGATTTTATGGAAGCCAGCTGAGTCTGATCACTGACGCCATCCACCATGACTGACACCGATATGCGGTTGACTTTCCCTGGAGCAGTAATTTCATGCAACTGGGTTTGACTGACCTCATAATTTAAGGTCTCTTCACTGCGTTGATATGAGGAAGCTCCTGTACCTGTTGTCGTTGCAACTGGAGTTGGTAAATTTGAAGCAGCGCCTGGAACTCCGCCGGTTGTACCGCCGCTACCCGAGCTCTCATTAATAATTTGTGAACTTCGGAGGGCGACCTCGGTGGGCGCGTATGTATTGGATGTGATCTCACGCTGCGTCCAATCCATTTCGACTGTAGCTTGTACAGTCGAACGGTTTGGTCCAAGGATTTTATCCAGAAGGGACTGGACCCGCTTTTGTACTTCTGCTGCATAAGCCAGCTCGGCAGTTCGCTGATCATCTTTCAAGGATTGATCAGTTTCGCTATCGGTGTTCATGCCGTCCGCCAGCATGTTACCTTCACTATCCACCACAACGACATTTTCAGACTTCAATCCTTCAACGCTACTGGCAATTAAATGAGTAATTGCCCGTACTTGGGTTGAATCCAATTTATAACCAGGGTTTACCTGAATTGTGACAGAGGCAGTGGCGGTCGCCTGATCAGAGGAAAGCAGGGTTTTTTCGGGTGTCACCAAATGAACCCGGACGGCTTTCACAGATTCAAGGCTGCCAATTGTGCGCTGCAGTTCACCTTCTACAGCCCGCTGATAATTAATTTGTTGGGAAAATTCAGTCATTCCCAACATTGATGTACCGCTGAACAATTCATAGCCCACGGTGCTTGATTGAGGCAGCCCCTCACGCGCCATCAATAAACGGGTTGTGTAAACCTGGTCATTCGGCACTTCGATCGTTCCGCTGCTTTTTATTTGATAGGAAATATTGTTGGCATCCAACTTTTGGACGATCTGAGCGGCATCCGCTTCACTTAATCCAGTGTACGCAACGGCATAACTCGGAGAACTGGCCCAATTGACCAATACCGGAGTCAGGATCAGTACAGCCAGAATTAACGCCACGATGGTGATCTGTCTCCCCAGGCTTTGTTTCTTCCAGAAGATTAGGAATTGTTGTTGAATGGCTGTGAACATAAATTAGGTTCCAAATAAAGCTAGACTTGCATTCTCATTACTTCGCGGTAAGCTTCCACCAACTTATCACGGATACCAAGTGCCACGTTGAAATTAACATTATTTTCTTCCATACCGATCATCACTTCATGAAGATCAACACTTTCACCCCTCGCCATTTTTTCAACCAGGGCGTCTGATTTCAACTGGGATTCATTGAGTGTGTTAAGCATGTTCTCAAAAGTCTGGGTGATCTGCGTGGCAGCACCACTGGAAGAGGTTTTCTGAGCAGGGGTAATCTCAGGGATGGCTGGAATTGGATTGGAGCTAATGGATTGAATTGACATTTTTACCTGCCGATCTCAAGGGCTTTTAACGCCATACGTTTTACGGCTTCAATGGAAGCCAGGTTTGCTTCGTAGGAACGGGTTGCAGAAAGCATATTGGTCATTTCAACCACTATGTTCACATTTGGGTATGTGACATAACCATCTGCATCCGCGTCTGGATGCGTCGGGTCATACACCTTCGGTCCCGTTTCTGTGTCGGTGGTGATCTCAGCCACTCGAACGCCACCTTGCAAACTACTTAACTGATTCCGTTTGGCAGCAATATTTTGAGGCAATGAAGCGTCTTGTTCTTCTGCCATAAAAACAGCATCCTGACGCTGGTAGGCTCCACCTTTCTCGGTACGTGTGGTTTGTGCATTTGCGATATTGTTTGAGATCAGATCCAAACGCAAACGCTGGGCTGTAAGCCCTGATGAACCTATACGGAGTGCTTCCCAGAAACTCATGATTTGTCTCCTTGTCGGTCTGATATTATCAAATCTGGGACTTTAAAGAAGTAAAAGCAGTGTGAAGTTAAAATAAATTTTATGTGAATTAAAACAAGC
>CAYLOW010000295.1:0-5480 GCA_964385315.1 uncultured Anaerolinea sp. | reverse complement strand
CGCTTGGCGATTGCGCCGTGTTCGGCGGAGTGCCCGCCATGCGTAATTTCTGCGGTGTGGAAGCGGCGCTCAAGCAAGCCTACGTGGACGCCGACAGCAATGAACCTGGCAGCCAGATACCCAACGACCCGGAACTGGCAACCATGACCAAAACGCGCGCCCTCCATGAAGTTGTCACGGTGGATTACAACGTCCCTGGCTGTCCACCCGATGCGGATGTCATCTTCTACGTCCTCGCCGAACTGGCGCAGGGGCGCAAGCCCGAATTGAAAGACGAGTTATTGCACTGGCATTAGAGGTCACCATGACAGCACAAAAAATTACAATCGAACCCGTTACCCGTATCGAAGGTCACGCCAAAGTGACCATCCACATGAAGGATGACAATACCGTTGACCATGCCTATATGCACGTCAATGAATTCCGCGGCTTTGAGAAATTCTGCGAGGGACGCCTGTATTTTGAAATGCCCGAAATCACCCCGCGCATTTGCGGCATTTGTCCGGTCAGTCATCACCTTGCCGCAGCAAAAGCGGGCGATGCGCTCACGGGTCAAACTCCGCCCCGTCCAGCCAATCTTCTGCGTGAGTTGATGCACATGGGGCAGATCGTGCAAAGCCACGGGATGCATTTCTTTGAACTCGCGGGCCCCGATCTGTTGCTTGGTTTTGATTCCGCGCCCGAAATACGCAATGTAGTCGGGCTGATTGGCGCAAACCCCGAGTTGACCGTTAAAGCAGTGATGTTGCGCAAGTTCGGTCAGGAAATCATCAAAACTCTGGGCGGACGAAAAATTCACCCTGTCTTTGCCTTGCCGGGCGGCGTGAATAAAGCCCTGACCAGCCAGGAACGAGATGGTATCTTAAAAGGTGTGGACACGGCGATTGAAACCATTCAAGTCGGCTTGACGATTATGAAGGACTGGGCTGAAAAGAATATGGAGGATATCAATAAGTTTGCCGTGTTCCCAACCGGCTACTTCGGCTTGATCACACCCGAAAATGGACTGGAACTGTACGACGGCAATGTCCGCTTAATTAGCCGCGAAGGCAAGGAACTGGAACGCTTCCCGATTGCTAATTACCTGGATGTGATTCAGGAACACGTTGAGCCGTGGTCATACCTCAAGTTCCCCTTCTACAAAAAGTTGGGATACCCTGCCGGCGTTTATCGTGTTGGTCCGCTGGGACGTTTGAATATTGCCGAAAAAATTGATACCCCGCTGGCGAATGAAGAATTCAAGGTCTTCAAGAGCCTGAACAATGGCAAACCGGTCGAGAATACCCTCTATTATCACTACACCCGCCTGATCGAAGTCCTGTTTGCGGCTGAACGCGTGAAGGTTCTGTGCGACGACCCGGACATCCTCAGCACCGACATTCTCAACACCCGCAAGGACTTCAAGGGACGCGGTGTGGGCGTGATCGAAGCCCCGCGAGGCACGCTGATTCACGATTACACAGCTGATGAGAATGGCAGGTTGACCAAGGTCAACCTGATCGTTTCCACCGGTCACAACAACTGGGCGATGAGCAATGCCGTTGACAGTGTGGCAAAAACCTATGTAAAAGGACCAGAAATTCACGAAGGCATGTTGAACCGTGTCGAAGCCGCCATCCGCGCCTATGACCCGTGTCTTTCCTGCTCCACCCATGCGGTCGGACAGATGCCCATCCAAGTGGACGTGATGAATCCCGATGGCACTCTACGCCAGACCTTGAAGCGAGACTGATTTTTCGATAGCATTCCTGCTCCATCGGGACTTAATCTCCGACGGAGTTTTTTATTGAATTGGAAGAATGATTGAAACGAATATTATTACTCGGCTACGGAAATCCCGACCGGGAGGATGACGGTGCCGCATGGCATATCCTGTGTGCGCTCGCGAAAAAAATGGGATTGGAGACGCCAGCATCCTATGAAGAGGAATTTCTGCAATCTTCAAGCGTTGATTTTGCCTTCCATCTGCAACTGACCCCTGAAATGGCGGAGGAGATTTCTGCCTATGAATATGTCTGTTTTTTCGACGCGCACACCGGCAACATCCCTGAAGCCGTGCGCCTGATCGAGGTAGAGAGCGATTTCCAGCGTTCCCCGCTCACACATCACCTCACTCCACAGTCGCTCATGTCCATTTGTCAGACACTTTATGGATGCAAAGCCGAGGTGGCTCTGGTGTCGGTACTTGGTTATCGCTTCCGTTTCTCGCGCGATCTATCTGAGGAAACGGCGGCACTGGTTCCTCAGGCTGTTGATTTGGTTTGGGAATGGTTGAATGTCAGGAACGCTTTGACGCCATAACCAATGCGGTTTTTCCCGTCAGGGCAATCGCATCTATAATGCCCTTGGTCGCAAATTGTGCTTCCCGATCACTTATCTTAACCTCTCCCGCGTTTTTGGGAGTGGTTTTTTTGCATGTGCGTGTACGCACACATGCAAAAAAAGAAAAATGCCTCCTGAGAGTAGAATGAGGTTGCCCAACCAAACATTCTGCTGTACAGGAGGTGTTTTCATGCTATCGGAAATCGAGCATTTCGTTAACTGGACGCGCAGGCGCAGTCCAGAAGTGCGGATGTGGCGGGACTATGGCTATGACTTGCGTTTGCTGGTCGAGGTTGTTGGGGACCGCCCGCCAGGGATATCACGTTTTGGGAATGGGTTTGGGTAGCAAACGACCTAATTCAAGGTCAAATTGTCAACATAGATGGAAAGTGCTTACGCTGGTGTGCTGCCGGGTTAGGTTGATTTTCGCACCAGGAAATACGCTTGGGCTGAATGGGGATCTGGCGAGGCGAGGCATCCGTTTTGTCAACCGCCAGCAGGGATCGGGCACGCGGGTCTGGCTGGATGCGCAACTCCACCGCATTGGCATCAACCCATCCAGGGCAAGTAAGGTGGGTTTCCTGAGAACCGCTGGTGACAGGGTGAGATTCAGATATAATCTTTGAATGATTAGTGTCCAAGAAGCGCAACAGCGCATCCTCTTAAATTTCAAGCCACTGGAAACAACATTCGTTCCCCTAAATGCAGCCTTGGGGCGTGTATTAGCTGAATCCATTTATTCGGAAATTGACATTCCTTTATTTGATAATTCCGGTGTGGATGGTTTTGCTTTGCACGCAGAAGATGTTTCATCATGCGGAACAAACAACCCGGTCACTTTGAGCGTTGTGGCGGATATCCCTGCTGGGAGTATTGGGGATATTTTTATTGCCAACGGTCAAACTGCGCGCATCATGACAAGTGCGCCAATTCCAAATGGCACTGATGCTGTCGTCATGATTGAGAATACAGATGCCAGCCAGCACCCAGTCGGGGCTACCGCTCCAAACAAGGTGAAAGTATTCAGGGCCATTCAAAACGGGGAAAACGTCCGTCGTTGCGGATCAGATATTACTCGTGATCAGAAAATCTTTTCGGACGGTATCATATTGCGCCCGCAGGATATTGGCATGTTGGCAATGTTGGGTGTTGCTTCTGTGCCTGTGCGAAAAATGCCCAGAGTAGCGCTGATCTCAAGCGGGGACGAGATTCTTCCGGTGGAAGCGCCCCTTGTTCCCGGAAAGATTCACGACTCAAACACTTACATGCTGACGGCGCTCGCTCAAAAGGCAGGTTGCGAAGTAATATCCCTGGGCGTGGCACACCCGATCTGTTGGATGCAGTTCAGGAAATTTTGTCGCAAGCCGTTAATGTCAATCCCGATTTGATCATCTCCTCTGCCGGCGTGAGTATGGGCGCCTTCGATTATATAAAGAATGCTGTGGAAACCTCCGTCAACTTGAATTTTTGGAAAGTTGCCATGCGACCTGGCAAACCACTGGCATTTGGCAGCTACCGTGATATTCCATTTTTTGGGCTTCCGGGCAATCCAGTATCGTCTTATATGAGTTCCTCGTATTTGTTCTGCCAGCGTTGGAATTATTGGCAGGCGTTAATATAGGAAAAAAACAGCGGATAAAAGTTTTACTGAGTGAAGGTATAGAGTCGGACGGACGTGAAAGCTACCTGCGTGCAGTTATCAAATACGAAAATGGGCGGAATGTAGCATCTCTGACCGGTCATCAGGGGTCGGGGAATCTTTACTCCATTGTGCAGGCAAATGCATTGCTGATTATTCCAGCAAGTGTGAAATTTTTCCCCCCGGGCTCTGAAGTCGAGGCGTGGATGCTGGAGGTTTGAATTAGAATAGAATAAGAATATTCAGGTGGTGTGACTCGAGAAGCTGGGGAGGTTTCCACGAAAATCGAGAGCGAAGAGAGGCTGGATAGACCATTGCGGGGGATTTTTCCAAAAAATGAGATATTTTCCTATTTTTTTGTGTAAATTGTATCATTACAAATGTCACAATAAATCGTGACGCTAATGTGACTTCACCCTTTGTATAATTGCCTTGCTATAAATCCAATTTCTAATAGCCTTCTGCAAAAGAAATGGAACAGTTACCAAGCAGACAAATTACAGAGGAAATTATGGTGTAGCTACCAATCAATGGAAAACAGATCAAGGTTCCCGAGGGAACAAATGCGAAATATGTAAAACAAGAAAATCAAACAGGAGACTCCTCTATGGATAAAAAGATTTTCATTGACGGAAAAGAAATTGCTTTTGAGGGAGATAAAACAGTACTTCAGATCGCACGGGAAAACGGCATATACATCCCCACGTTATGCTATCATCCAAAGCTTCCGCCGACCAGCAATTGCCGGGTTTGCATGGTGGAAGTGGAAGGCATGCGTGGTCCACAAACATCTTGCAATCTAATGCCAAAAGACGGCATGAAAATTAATACCAATACGCCGCTCATTTTGGAGGACCGCAGGACATCCGTCAACCTCCTCTTGTCAAACGGAAATCATGACTGTCTTGCCTGCGAAGTTAACGGCAATTGCGAACTTCAAGATGCCGCATATAACCTTGGCATTGAAGTTCCGTCTTTTATCATGGAAAAGAAGTATCCAAGGGATAATTCTGCGGCATTTATCATGCGCGACCCAAGTAAGTGCATCCTGTGCGGCAGATGTATCGATGGGTGCAATGAACTGGTGGTGAACGAGGTTCTTGCTTTCGCGGAGCGGGGCTTTAACAAAATTGTGGTGTGTGACACAGACATGCCCATGGGCGAATCGAGCTGTGTTCAATGCGGGGAATGTGTACAGCTTTGCCCGGTGGGAGCCTTGATCGATAAAAAGGGAATTGGAAAGGCTCGTACCTGGGAAACAAGAAAGGTCAGGACCACCTGCGCGTACTGCGGGGTGGGCTGCCAGCTTGAACTCCATGTCAAGGGAGACCAGATCATCCGTGTTACGGGTGTCGATGATGCACAGCCTAACCAGGGTCACCTGTGCGTGAAGGGACGCTACGGTTACGATTTCATTTACTCGAAAGATCGCCTCACGACGCCGCTCATACGGGAAGGGGAAGGCTTCCGCGAAGCCAGTTGGGAGGAAGCCATCGGCTTGATCGCGACGAAATTCAAC
>CAYLOW010000294.1:0-5506 GCA_964385315.1 uncultured Anaerolinea sp. | reverse complement strand
GTTCAAGCATAAGTCTTCCGCTTTTGGGAAGCATTCTTCGCAGGGCAATGGCTTCAGCACGGTCTTCATATTCGCGCCCGCCCTGCTCCCAAAAGGAGGTTTGGTAATCAGAACCTTCGTAATTACAAACGGGGGGAGTGGTCATTGATCTAATGGCTATTGACCGATCGTACTATCTTCCCACCGCGCGGTAGGTGAAGCCCATTTCCTTCATCACATTGGGGTCATAAATATTACGGCCGTCGTAGATGATAGGGGATTTTAGCAGGCTTTTTATTTTTTCAAGGTCAAGCTGTTTGAACTCGTTCCATTCCGTGATGACCATCAAGGCATCACAGCCTGCAGCCAGTTCGTAAGCGTCCCTGAACATCTTCACTTCAGCGGGCAAAAGCGGACGGGCAACTTCCATGGCCACAGGATCATAGACGCGCACGTTCACACCCGCGCCCACGAGTGCCTCTGAAATATCAATGGACGGCGCATAACGCATATCATCGGTGTTTGGCTTGAAGGCCAACCCGAGCAGTCCGATGGTCCGGCCTTTTAAGGTGCCACCAAGCAATTTTTTCACATTAGCTACTGCAGCTGTGCGGCGCTCATTATTTACTTCCATTACGTCATTTAATATGCGCGGAGTAAGCCCTTTTTCCTTCGCCATAAAAGCCAGCGCTTCCACGTCCTTTGGAAAACAGGAACCGCCCCAGCCAAGCCCGGCATCCAAAAAATGGCGCCCGATGCGCGCATCATAGCCCATACCCGCGGCTACTTCCTTCACGTCGGCACCCACCAGTTCACAGAGGTCAGCCAGTTCGTTCATGAATGATATCTTTGTGGCGAGAAACGCATTGCTGGCATACTTGATCATTTCAGCAGTGCGCAGGTCGGTAATCACGATCGGGGCACGCAAGGGCAGGTGCAGATGTGCCACTTTGTTCGCAGCGTCCTTGTCCATGGAGCCGATCACTGTGCGGTGAGGATTTGTGAAATCGCTGATGGCCGACCCTTCGCGTAAAAATTCGGGACAGGATACCACTGAAAAATCCATATGTTTTGGCTGGGACTTCTTAACGATATCCGCGACCCAATCTCCAGTTCCGATCGGGACGGTTGATTTGTTGATAATAATAAGCGGCGCGGTCATATTTTCCGCGATTGATCTTGCGGCAGCCTCCACATATTGCAGGTCGGCTTCGCCGCTTTTCCCCGATGGGGTTCCGACGGCGATGAAGGCATATTCAACATCCTGCAAGGCATCCTTGTAGGATGTTGTAAATTTGATGCGCCCGCCATTGACGTTGCGTTTTACAAGCTCGTCAAGCCCGGGTTCGTAAATGGGCATGATGCCCTTCTTGAGATTCTCCACCCGCTGCTCATCCACATCCAGGGCGGTAACACGATTGCCGAGGTCGGCAAAACAGGCGGCAGTCACAAGTCCGACGTATCCCACGCCGACCACACAAATTTGTTTCATATTCATTCCTCTTTAAATAAGATATTTTGGGGCATTTGATTTGTTAACATTCTACAGGATTCGAGCGTACATCGAACCTGGCGCAGCCCAACCAGCGGAACGATCCATCCATTTGCCGAGCACAGCAAATTAATGCCTGTTTACCCAGTATTGTACAGCTTCCACAAGATCGTCCAAATTCATGGGCTTGATGATATATTCGTTGCAACCGGCGTCCATTGCACGCTGGCGGTCGCCGGGCAGACCGTGTACTGTCAACGCGATTAGCGGCGTGAGGCTTAACTGCTCATCTTTTTTGATCAGGGAGGTCGCCGTCCATCCATCCATTTCGGGCATATTCATATCCATGATGATCAGGTCAGGTCTTTGTTTTTTTGCGGCAGCCACCCCATCCTGCCCATTTACCGCGAGGATGGTTTCAAACCCGTTTTTTTCAAGGATGAAATGCACAAGTTCATACGTATCCCTATTGTCTTCAACAACGAGTATACGTCCCATGCTCATGGCGCTAATATACTACGTCTCACGTTTACAGGCAATGAGTATAATTCATAAAACCTATGAAAATTCTATTTGTGGCTGATGGCCGTTCCCCCATTTCCAAAAACTGGATCCGCTATTTTGCAGAGCGTGGAGATGAGGTGTATCTTGCCTCCACTTTTGCCTGTGAGGTGGATTTTCCCCTTAAACGGTTTGAATTTACTCCGGTGGCTTTCAGCGTGGTTAAGAAGCAGGGGTCACATCCGGGCGGAAATTCCTCCCGCACCCTGGGCCTGCGGACGCTTATCAGGCAGTGGGCCGGCCCTCTGACAATTCCCGGGTCTGCGCAGAAGTTACGCGCTTTCATCCGGCAGGTCCAACCCGATATTATTCACGCCATGCGGATTCCTTATGAAGGCATGTTGGCAGCATCTGCTCTGGCGGGGATGGAGAGCGAAGCGCGGTTCCTTGTCTCTATTTGGGGCAATGACTTTACACTGCGAGCTCGTTCCACTCCGCTCATGAGCCATTACACCCGCAAGACCATGAGAGCCGTCCATGCCCTGCACGCCGATTGCGAACGTGACATCCGCCTGGCGCAAACATGGGGACTGGGAGCAGGCAAGCCCACTCTGGTTACCCCGGGCAATGGCGGCATCCGCAGTGATGTTTTTTATCAACCCGCTGCGCCAGTGGCTGACCCTGTAGTGGTTAATCCGCGCGGATTTCGGAATTATGTTAGAAACGAATCTTTCTTCAGGTCCATTCCGCTGGTTCTGGAAAAACGGAGTGATGCGCGCTTTGTCTGTTCCTCGATGCAGGGAGAGGCAAAGGCACTGCAATGGGTAAAAGAGCTGAAAATTGAATATGCTGTTCAATTAAATCCCCCGCTTTCGCACGTGCAAATGGGGGGAGTCTTTCGCGAGGCACAGGTTGTGGTTTCGCCAAGCATTCATGACGGCACACCAAATTCACTGCTCGAAGGCATGGCTTGCGGATGTTTCCCTGTGGCAGGCGATCTTGAGTCCATTCGTGAATGGATCACACACGGGCAAAACGGCCTGCTGGTGGACCCGAATAACCCCCAGGCGATCGCCGACGCGATCTTGATCGCGCTGGAAAGAGAAGACCTGCGGCGCGAGGCAGCAGGTCTCAATTCAAAAATCATCTCTGCAAGGGCAGAGTATCACCATAACATGGAATTGGCCAGGGGTTTTTACGAATCCCTGATCCCGGGTGTTTAATCCGCCTTCGGAGACCGCAGTGTATTCAGCCGTCCGCGCAATTCGATGCGGCGGGTATCTGCCGCGTGGCTCACTTCGTTCATGAAACCCTGTCCGCGTGCGCGCAAATCTTCGCGCAATTTCTCGCCAGCTTCAGGTGCCAGAAGCAAAGCAACCGTAGACCCAACCAGCGCTCCAACCAAGATCCCAATTAGAAAACCGAACATTCTTCGCATGTGAAATTCTCCTTCACTGAGTTGTTTTTTATTCCCATAAAAATATTATACTGCTTATTGATAAAAAGGCCTCCATTTTTTCAAAACCGGAGGCCGGACTTTTTACAACTTCTCCAGCGCGCTTGTTAATTTCTCCAACACATCGAAGCCGCCCTGCCAGAACTTCGCAGAGCGAATGTCCACGCCTGCTTCAGCGAGCACCTTTTCAGGTGCTTCAGAGCCGCCCGCTGAAAGGATCTTCAGATACTTCGGCTTAAAGGATTCCCCCTCTGCCTTGAACTGCTGATAGAGTGAAAGTACAAGCAATTGCCCAAAGGCATACGCGTATACGTAGAACGGGGTGTGATAAATATGCGGGATGCCGACCCACTCCCATTTGAAGTCATCGCTCAGATCTATCGAATCGCCAAACTGCTCCTTTAGATTTTCCATGTACGCGGCGCACAGGTCATCGACCGAGGCGTTCTTTTGAACCATTTCGTGCGCCTGCTTTTCGAACAACGCAAAATACGATTGGCGCATGATAGTGGAGTAGGCGTCATCCATTTGCTTGAAGAGAATATTGCGACGCACGGATTCATCTGTTTCCTCGGTTAACATTTTGTCAATCAACATCATTTCGGCGAAGGTGGATGCGGTCTCGGCCAGCGGAAGTGACGATTGGAAGGAAAAGGTGGTGTGATGAGCCGCCAGCATCGAGTGGACGGCATGCCCCAGCTCATGTGCGAGCGTTGCCACTTCGCGGGCCGTGCCTTGATAATTGATCAATACCCAGGGGGTCAACTCAGGCACGACAGACCAGCAAAATGCGCCGCCGCGTTTGCCCTTGCGGATTTCGCTATCGAGCCGGTTCTCGTCGAAGACGCGTTTTGCCAACCCTGCAATTTTTGGATCAAAGGCCGCGAAGGAATCCAGCACCATGTTCGCGGCGGTATCGAACTCGTAGGTCTTCTTTGAACGCGCCACGGGGGCGTAAATATCATAACGGCGCAACTTCTTCATACCGGCATGTTTGGCTTTGAGTTTAAAATAACGCTGGAATATGGAAACGTTTTTGCGCGCCGTGTTTAATAACGCGTCAACCGCTTCATCGGGAATGTCGTTTGATAAATTCCGTGCCGCAATCGGACTGCTGAATTTACGCATGTCAATATTCTCGTTTTGCCAGTCGCGCACACGGGTCTGGTACATCTGCCCAAGGATCACGCCGTCATTGCCGTACACGCGGAACTGTTCCTGGTAGCTCTTTGCGCGCATTTTGGGGTCTGTGCCATAGCGGAAGGATTGCAGTTCGCTTGCAGTCATTTCCTTTGTCTTTCCGTCCACGCGCAATTTGAAGGTATAGCGGTTGGTGATCGCATCGAACAGGGTGATCAACGCCGTCGAGCCAGTCACGTTTTTGGTGTTGACGATCTTTTCCTCCGCCTCGCTCAGGGTGTGCGGTTTGAATAACCGCAAGGCTTCAAGGTAGTAGCGATAATCACCTGCAGCAGCCATTAACCGTCTGGCATTGGTTTCGTCCAATTCCTTCCACCATAGACTGAAAAACAGCGTGCGGTTTTCTATCCCTGCCAGAAATTGCTGGGCGCGGGATTGCAGGGTCTGTGCGGATTGATCCTGCGTGTCTGCTGTGAATGACAGCCCCGCAAAGGAATACAACTTGTTCGCGATCTGCATGGTCTCTTCACTAGCGTGAACAATTAGCGAAAATTGATCAGTTGAAATGCCGGGGACCAACTTGTTACGCACGCCTTCAAAGGACGTGACCTGTTCTTCGATCATATCGAATGCATTTTGTAGCTCGGCACTGTCATATCCGGGGTAAAGGGCTGCGAGACTCCATTTTGTTTGTGTATAGGGCATTGTATTCTCCAAGTTAATTCATGAGGATGCAGTCTGCATCCTCATGAATTATACGTTACGACTATTTAGATGGCAGGTTTCTTTTGTCCTATTTTCAATACGGCATACTTAAACGGGCTTTACTGCAAAGCCAGGAAGTGATTTTTCAATGTGTAGTGAATGTAATTTTCCCACAGTGGAATAATATCTTCCTGATTGTAATCATGGTCGGAAAATGTTTGTATGATCACCCG
>CAYLOW010000293.1:0-5526 GCA_964385315.1 uncultured Anaerolinea sp. | reverse complement strand
CGCGCTTTTCATCTTCTGCCTTCAAAAAATGGAAGTTGTTTTTACATCAGTACTATGCTTGTAACTTTTAACCCACTCTCCCCAAAGTCTTTATCATTATCGTTCATAATTTCATCAAAGCCAGAAATATATTGATGAGTTTGTGATGAAATCATGCATATCAGCCAATCATCCTATTCGCCAGATAATTTCCCCAGCAAGAGAGCAGGGCGTAACTTGCCATCCCCAGGGTCTGTTGGCGGAAAACGAAATTCAACAACCTGCCCCCTTTTTTCATGCAAAAGCCACCCGAATATCAGAAATATTGTATAAAGCGGGTTCATCTTCTATGTCGCGCAATGCCGAAGATAGAGACAAAGAAGCCAGGTCCTGCTTTTCTTGTGGGCGCGGTTGAGCGCAAGTTTCGCTAATTGGTAAAAGAGAATTTAAAATACTCGTGTATCGAAGAAAGGTAAAGCCTTTGAACGGAAACGAATTATTTGTCAAATATACACATCTCTAATTAAAGCGTGTTTTGGTTCATCTGGGTTGACCAACAAAACCACTTGGCTATAAGCCAGTAAATGGTGGTTTTTTTCTGTTTTCATAATTGCATTATTACCAAAATACACTTGACCTTGATAAGTATAAGTATATTCAAATTTTCCCTTATCTTTGTAGAAGGAAATATTTGTAATTTGACCGACTACTTCAATACCATTTGAAAATATTTTTTGAATATAACGGATACGCCAAATCGCAAGAGGCACTCCAACAACAAGCGCAACTACAAAAACATAAAAGAAAACTGAGAGGCTTTCAGTCCATTGAATAGTTTTATGTTCAGAAAACAGATTAAGGTAACCGACGGCCGAGAAACCGACATACATAACAAATAAAATAACTGGTATTAATACACCAATGTATGCCAGATAATCCGATTTGATTATAAGGACAATAGATGGTTTGGCTTTTTCTGTCATAATAGTTCCTCTTTACAAAACCAAATGAAACTGTTGTTTGAAAATTGCCACGCACCATCGAGACTGTCGAAAAACCGAAATTTAGAAATCCCGCCCCGATCAGGCACTCGGCCTTTCGCCGTAGACAGGGGCAGGACGGTTTGAACAGGCTCAAGCTAGGCTTATCTCAGGCCCCGAAGACGTGGAGCTTGCCGATATCGTGAAACAGAGAGAACCGCGTACGCGTCCATTGTACATCCACTTTACGTTTGGATCGCAAGGTGAAGCGATGCATCCGCTTTTGGACACAGATATTGGCAAAGACCGGTTCCACGATCTCCAGCCGTCTGGCATAAATGCGCTTTTCTGCTTCACTATCGATCTTTGCCTCCATTGCATCGATCAAGTTCGACTGCTGCCTATCCACTTGAATGGAAATATCCCTGCGCGAAGTATCTGCCTTGCTCGAACAGCGAGACCTCAAAGTATGGGAGACGCAGTTCTCGAGGCAGGCGTGGACTCTGCTTGGGAGTAGGGAAACTCATTGTGCATAGCACCTTTCCCCCTCTTGCGCAGCACCCTGCGGTCAAATACGATCTCAAGTATTTTCATCCAAAATATACTGTGACTATCGTACATCGTCCCCGTATGGGTATTTTGGCGACATAGTACCCGAAGCACAGCGAGTGGCAGGTGCCCGCGATAGGGGGCGGAGGGGGTAATATGCTTATCTCTTGATATGTGCGCTAATCGGCAGGGAGGCACGTTTTAGTGAAAAGACCACATTCTCTATGGTAAAGACACAATTGACTCACCGCGTTTTTCCTTTGCCTTAACTTTGACCAACAGCCAAATATAAATTAAGTCAAAAACCGAGCAGAATACGCCAAGCGCAAAGACCAACAGACTTGGTTGAATATCACCTTCACCTAATAGACCAAATAAAATAGTGGGGGCTAGAGTGCCAAGCCACTTGCTGACAGCGATAAGCATACTTTGCCCTTCGCTACTTTTTCGTTGAACAAGCATATTGATAAACAATACTGCCATTAAAAGATTTTGAAGAAAGGCAGAGTAAGCGCCGCCTACAACAAGCCCAAATTCGGTGACGAAAAGAGTCTGTATAACGAGCGCGGCAATGAAACCGAAAATGCTCCAAGCATAAAACCAATGAGACGCAAAAATAGCGGGGAAGTATTTTTTTCCAAAACGAAAATAGGTGTAGAAAATACCAACGTCAAAGACAAGCCAAACTACATTAATAATGACTTGCAACGTGAAGCCTTCTTGCTGTATTCCAATTACGGCATGAACGCCTTCCCATGCTGCATTTAAGGCGAGTGCCCAAAAAGGCATGGCGTAGGTTTTTTGCTGAATACCCAAACGAAGGCAGTCAATATAAACGATTGTCCAGCATAAACCGCTGAGTCCGACAAGAAATAACGAAAAATAATTCATATCCATATTGAAGATTTCCTTATTATGCGTTTTTTTTTACTACCCAGCGCCTAACAAGACTGTCGAAAGATCGAAATTTCAGAGTTAAGGGTGAATCCCAAACGCCGGATTGCTCAGTCCAAAGGCATTGAGCCAGGTCTCCAGAGTCCGGATGGGTTAGGCGAACGTCCCAAAGGTGTAGATCTTGCCAATATTGTGAACCAGAGCGAACCGCGTACCCGTCCATTGTACATCCACCTTACGTTTGGATCGCAAGGTGAGCGATGCATCCGCTTTTGGATATAGATACTGGCAAAGACCGGCTCCACGATCGCCAGCCGGCTGGCATAAATGCGCTTTCCCGCTTCACTATCGATCTTAGCCTTCATTATATCGATCAGGTTCAGATGCTGGCTATCCACTTGAATGGAAAGACACCTGTGCGAAGTATCTGACTTGCTCAAACAGCGGGACTCAAAGGACAGGAGTCGCAGTCTTCGACCCGATCGTGGACATTGTTTAGGAGCTAGCAAAGCTCAATGTGTATAGGGCCTTTCCTACTCTTGCGCAGCACCCTGCGGGCAAATACGATCTCCAAACCCTGCGTCCCAAATACATTTTGGCTAACATATTTGGGGGATGTACCCGCGATAGCGGGCGTAGGGGGCAGCATGCTTATCTCTACACACCTGCGATAATCGGCGGTCGCTTTTGTTTGAAGTGTTGTTATTGGTTTTCCCAAATGGCCTCCTTGATTGCTCCGACTAACACCAATGGATTTGACCAATCTTCGCAATACTGATAACGGTAAGCAAGACGAATCATTCCTGTTTTATCCACTACAAATTCTCCAGGCAATTGCCAGGGACTATCCACTGCTGCACGTTCTGTGCCATGTCTGGATTTTTGAAGATTTACTCCAGCGTTAATATCGCATTGCAAGAATTCATCGGGAGCGTCGAAAACAATTTGGGAGGGTTTGCCTTCAAGCAAGTCATAGGCTTTATAGACTTTATAGGTTGGGTCACATAACACTGGGCATGGCAGGTTATATTTTTGGATATAAGCAGCGCTGCGTTCAGGTTCACCTTGTCCAATGATAAGCACATTTGCGCCTAACTTAATATAGTCGGAGTATTCATTTAATAAACGTTTGGCGCGGTCAACCCCACAACTGCATCCATAGTGCCGCCAGAACAATAGTAATACTGGTTTATTATTCCAGAAATCGTGCAAATGCACTGAGGTTCCAGTTGAATCTTGTAATTCAAAATCAGGAGCCATATCACCAACTTGCAAAGGGATTTTATTCCAGCGTAAACGGGAAGGTCCATTTTTCCAAAGGTTAAGCCATTCTTCTTCGGCAGAATTAATTTGTGATTCTAATTTTGCTGACATGAGTTCTCCTGTGATATGAATACGAATATTGATAAAAGGCGGATTTGAAGATTGTAGACCTACATCCTATGCAAGGGGTGGGCTAACGAGACTGTCGAAAAACCGAATTTTCGGAGTTGAGAGCGAGTCCCAAACGGCGGATTGTTCAGTCCAAAAGCATTGAGCCAGGTCTCCAGAGGCGGGATGGGTTAGGCAAGCGCACCAAAGGTGTGGATCTTGCCGATATTGTGAACCAGAGCGAACCGCGTACGCGTCCATTGTACAACTACTTTGTCAGACCTGCTAAAAATCTATTTCAATCTCAAACAGGATTTGACGTTTTGATTCCTTTGTATCCAGAAAATTGCTCCTAAACCGCGCAGACTCCCACACGTCGGGTGCACCACGAAAGAGCGGGGCTCATTTTTCACACCAGAAACCGTCCAGCAATTTTGCAAAGTATACTCCCAAAAGACAGGGCAAAAAGCCGTACAAAGCAATGGCGGCACGCAAAAGTCGCAGCCCCGAGGTGCACCGTGGTTACCGGTCAAATTGATTTATACACTGGCGGCAAGCATTGATCGAATTATTGAGATCATAGCCAAGACCCCGATGAGGAAGCTAATCCCCTGAAGTGACCGGGTCCTGATCATGATAAAGAAAGGAGGCACGAGATGAGAAAGAAAAGCAAAAGAACACCGGGGATAGAGGAAGCGCATCCATTCAGCGGTATGAGTCGGGTAAATCCAAATGCGGCAGGCGTGGACATAGGAGCTGTGGAGATTTTCGCCTGTGTCAGCGGGGATGAAGCAACGCAGATCGTGAAAGCCTTCGGGAATTACACGGTGGACTTGCAGGCGTTGGGAGGTTGGCTGAAGCAGTATGGCATCAGGACGGTGGCGATGGAAAGCACGGGAGTCTATTGGATACCGATATTTGAAGAACTGGAGCGGCAAGGCTTTGAATGTTTGCTCATTAGTTCGCGGTCATTGCGGAGGGTGTCAGGGAAGAAGAGCGACATCACCGACTCGCAATGGATCCAGACTCTGCACAGTTATGGGTTGCTGGAAGGCTCATTCCGTCCGCAGGCAGATTTGGTGTCTTTGCGGAGCATGTTGCGGCACCGTGCGCAATTGATGGAGCATCGGGCACCGCATATCTTGCACATGCAGAAAGAACTGCTTCATATGAATGTGCAGTTATCGCAGGCATTGAGCGATGTGATGGGGGAGACAGGACGTGCCATCATCCGCGCGATCGTGGCAGGAGTACGATCGCCGAAATTGCTGTCAACCTTACGTGACCCAGGCTGCAAGCATAGTGAAGAGGAGATCGAAAAGGCGTTGACCGGAACGTGGCGAGAAGAACATCTTTTCGTATTGAAACAATCATTGGAGTTGTACGATTTTTACACCAGGCAGGTGGAAGCCTGTGACGCAGAGATTGATCGTATGTATGGGTTGATCCGTCCAGACTGGGAGGCGGGAGAATTACCGCCCATTCCGAAAAAGAAGCAAAGTTCACACAGCAAAAATGCGCCAAAAAATGTATGGGAAATCCGCCAGCACTTGAAGCGGATTACCGGTGTGGATATTAGCCTGGTGGACGGCTTCGGGGTGTCACTGGCACAGACAGTGATCATGGAAGTGGGAACGGATATGGGGAAGTTTCCGAGCGAGAAGCATTTCAGTTCGTGGCTGGGGCTGGCGCCGAAGCACGAAATATCGGGCGGGAAGGTATTGAAGAACAAAACCTTGAAGACCAAGAACCG
>CAYLOW010000292.1:0-5550 GCA_964385315.1 uncultured Anaerolinea sp. | reverse complement strand
CACGGGCGCTTTCCCGGGCTGCTTCAAAGCGGGCCATTTCTTCATCGACACTGCCGGCCGCACAAACCGGGATGTTCAACACAGCCGGAATGTAGCAAAAGACGGAACCGATCGCAATTCCATCACTCGCGGCAATGCCCTTATAGATCTTTTCTGACATAATACACTCAACCCGTCACAATGAATTAAGACTCGCCAAAATCACTTCCGACGAGCGCCTTCAATGCGGCGAGCGCGGCATCCGCGTCGTCGCCCTCGGTCTGGATGACCACTTCATGATCCTTCATCACGCCCAATGTCAATACCATGATGATGCTTTTCGCATCCACAAAATTGCCATTCGCCGTCAGGTTCTTCACTTTGACTTTGGATGAGAATTTTGCAGCCGTTTGAACGAAGAGCGATGCGGGACGAGCGTGCAGACCCACTTTGTTTTTAACCTGGATCGTTGCTTCAGCCATGAGAATCTAATTACTCCTTGATATTATTTATAATAAGAGCAGGCTTGGCGATTCAAGTCCTGTCACGAGGTCGGAAAGGAAGCGCGCCGCAGTGACACCATCGATCACCCGATGGTCGGCTGAAAGGGTGAGCGAAAGCATGGGTCGAACTTCAACATGATCCTGATCATCCACAACCACCGGCGTCCGCACCACACTTCCAACGGCCAGGATCGCGCTTTCAGGGGGATTGATGATCGCGCGGAACTGGCGGATGCCGAACATCCCAAGGTTGGATATGGTGAAAGTCCCTCCCTGAACATCTTCGAGTTTGAGCCTGTTCCCGCGCGCCCTGTCGGTCACTTCACCCAGACGCAGATTGATCTCGCCCACACCCAGACCATCAACGCCTTTAAGCACAGGGACAACCAGACCCTGCGGCACGGCGGTGGCGACCCCTATGTTCACATCCTTCCAAAGCAAAATTGAATCAGTATTGAAGGAAGCATTGATAAAGGGATTGCGCACCAACGCCCACGCCGTGACTTTGACCATGAGGGCCGTAAGCGTGATGCGGGGCTGCCCCAATTTTTCGGCTTGAATATTAAACCGCTTTCTGGTGTTTTCCATTTCCGTCATATCAACATCGACGGTCAGGGCAATATGCGGTGACTCTTGAAAGCTTTGCTGCATCCGCCGGGCGATCGTTCCGCGAATATTACTTAGCGGAATGACCCCGGCCTCACGCCCGCCGAATGCCGTGAACGACGCCGGGACTGGTCCCGCCATCGCCGTCACATCTGCTGACTGAACGCGCCCGCGCGGCCCCGAACCTGTCACGGATTCAAGAGGGAGCCCGTTCTCACGCGCAATGCGGCGCGCGGCAGGCGTGGCCGGGACGGTTACCCGCCCCGCAGTTTTTTGAGCTGCGATATATCGTTCCACATCTTCACGCGTGACCTTATCACCGGAGGCGGGGACTTTGGCCAGGTCAATATTTTCCTCTTTTGCCATGCGCACTGCCACAGGCGTGGCACTTACAGAGGCAGTCGGAGAAGGGGTAGCAGGAAGGGATTGAGGCGCTGAAGAAACATCCGCCGCACCCTCTTTGGGCAGGTCGGCAATGGTCTCGCCTTCTTTCAGAATGTAAGCGATCACTTTGGTAACAGGGACAATATCGCCAGCCTGGTACAGGATCCCGGCCAGGGTGCCGGCGGCGGGAGACGGCACATCGATCGCCACCTTCTCGGTCTCGACAGTGAGCAGGGTTTCATCGAACTTAACGATCTCGCCTTCTTTTTTTGACCAGGAAATAATGGTGGCTTTTTCCTGATCCATGTCAAACTTGGGCATAATAAATGGGATTGGCATGCTACCTCTTTCCTGCGACCATGGCCCGGATCTCCGCTTCGATCTCAAAATCCTGCGGGATGGCGAGCTTCTCGAGACCGCGGTTATAGGGGATGGGAATATCCTTGCCGCCAATACGGCGCACAGGAGCATCTATATAATCAAAAGCGGGGCTGCCGACGACAGACGCGATCACCTCGCCCGCCCAGCCGCCAGTTTGACAGGCTTCATGCACAACGAGCAGCCGCCCGGTACGTGTAACGGAGTTAATGATGGTTTCGGTATCCAGCGGCAAAAGTGTACGCGGGTCGATCACTTCAACTTCAATGCCGTCCTTCGCGAGCTTTTCAGCAATAGCAAGGGTCTTCATGACCATGATGTTGTTGGCAACCACCGTGATATCGCGGCCGGGACGTTTGATTTCGGCAACGCCAATTGGCAGGGTGTAATCACCTTCCGGGACCTCGCCCTTGGTTTTATAAAGGGTCTTGTGTTCTATAAAGCACACAGGGTTCGGATCGCGTATCGCTGCCAGCATCAATCCCTTGGCATCATACGGAGTGGATGGATTGATAACCTTCAACCCGGGGAAATGCATCAGCATGCTTTCAAGGGATTGCGAATGCTGGGCTGCCGCACCGGAGCCTGAACCACTGGGCATGCGAATGACAATCGGTACATTGGCCCGCCCGCCGAACATGAAGTGCATTTTTGCAGCCTGATTAACGATCTGGTCGAGCGCCAGAAAGACAAAATCCATGAACATCAGCTCAGCCACAGGACGCATTCCAACCAGGGACGCTCCAATGGCTGTTGCCACGATCGTTGCCTCCGAGATGGGTGTTTCACGTACACGCTCGGGGCCAAACTCATCGAGCATGCCGTGTGTCACTCCGAATGCACCGCCATAACGGCCAATGTCTTCGCCCAGCAGGAAGACACTTTCATCACGTTTCATTTCCTGCCACAAAGCCTGGCGAATGGCTTCCAGATAGGATATCTCAGGCATAAACATACTCCATCAGGGTGGAAATATCAGGTTCGGGAGATGCTTCAGCAAATTCCACGGCTTTCAAGATGACTTGTTCAGCCTGGTTATCAATTTCCTGCGCCTGGCCTTCATCCAGGATCTCAGACTGCAGCAGGTGTTTGGAAAAGCGCATGATCGGATCGCGGTTCTGTTTCCAATCTTCGATCTCTTCCTTGGGGCGGTATAAATTCCGGTCGCTCTTGGAATGACCAAAATACCGGTACGTCTGCGTCTCAACGAAATATGGCCCCTGGCCTGAACGGACATATTCAGCTGCAACCTTCATCGCTTCATAGACTTCAACCACATCATTGCCATCCACACATGACCATGGAATTCCATAGGCGTCTGCGCGCTGGGCGATCGGAAGCTTCGCGGTTGCGCGTTCCACATCCATCGACATACCGTACTTGTTATTCTCACAAATATAAAGGACGGGAAGTTTCCATAACGCGACCATATTCATGGCCTCATGGAAGACGCCTTCATTGGCTGCCCCGTCTCCAAAGACGCAAATACAGATCTCCTTGCGTTTCTGCATTTGTAGTGCCAGCCCCACCCCAACCGCCTGTGGAATGCCCCCGCCTACAATACCATTAGCGCCGAGATTGTTGGACTTAAAATCCGCAATGTGCATCGACCCCCCGCGTCCATGGTTATAGCCGGTATCCTTTCCGATGAACTCAGCCATCATCAGGTTGATGTCTGCCCCTTTTGCAATAAAATGGCCATGGCCCCGATGGTGATTGATGAAGTAATCATCGGAATGTACCGCGAGGCTGATGCCCGCCGCCACCGCCTCCTGCCCGGCCGAGAGATGCATCGTCCCGTGCACTTTCCCCGCGGCATATAGCTTGTCTGCCATATACTCAAAGTGACGGACCGTGCACATTGTCTGATACAAACCGATCAGGGTGTTATCAGATAATTCCAACCGTTTCACGCGCTCCTCGAACTGCTCGCGTGAACCCATATCTTTTCGAATATCCTTTTTTTTATCCCTCGACATTAAACACCTCGTTCATTGTTATTTTGCCAACTCAAGTACCAGTCTGGCGGTCGTGCTATCGGTCACCAATACATTCACATATTTGCTGCGCAGGGCGCCGAGGATCGCATCCGCCTTGCCCTGCCCGCCTGCCACCCCAAGCCGTACGGGAATGGATAACAGGTCATGCCTGCGGATGGAAACCAGCCGGTCACAAAAATCATCACAGGCGGGTTGGCCGTTAATATCAAAATGCAAACCACACACATCGCCGATCGCGCCTGCCTTCCGCAGCTCGTCAAGTTCACGCCGGGTGATATACCCTGCAAGATAAAAACTGGAATGCTCCGGTGAGGTTGTCCCTACTCCCAGCAGCGCCACGTCTGTTTTCTTTCCCACACTGATGGTCTCACGGATACTCTTCGTTTCCAGCAGCGAGTTCGCCATCTCTGCGGTCTGGCAGAGATACGGCGCGTTGAGGTAATATGCTTCCGCCCCAAGCTTTTCGGCGATCCGCGACACCAGGTCATGACCGTCATATTCCATATTGCGGGCACCCATGGCGCCGACCAATTGCGCTACTTTGACAGGCAGGATGTCGGTCTTTTCAAATGCGTCGACCGTTGCGCTGATGGAAGTGCCCCAAGCCAGGCCTAGGGTGTTTTGGGGCGCGAGGTAGCGCGCGAGCATCTGCGCTCCTGCATTGCCAAGGATATGGTTGAGCCTTTCACCGCCGCGATGGCTGCTGACCACCACATAAACATCCTTGAGCCCGAACTCTTCCTTCAACCTGCCTTCAAGGTCAGGATCGGAATTTAAGGGGCGCTGGATGCGAATTTCAACAATGCCGCTTTCACGGGCTTCCGTCAGCATGCGTGAAACCATCGAGCGCGTCACGCCAATGGCTTTGGCGATCTCAGCCTGGTTCTTCTGTTCCAGATAGTACATTTCAGCCACATCAGCCAGCACGCTCGCCCGGTCGTGAATGGGTTTTTTCTCCATCTTCATCTCCAACTTTTAATGTTATTGGATCATCACGCGCGGCAACACCCGGGCTACTGCGCCAAGAAATGTGTCCAGCTCATCCTTTGTGACCGGCATGCCCAGGGAGATCCGCAGGGTCGACTCGATCTGTTCCTGCGGTAATTGCATGGCTCTCAGCACATGCGAAGGCTCGATGGATCTTGAGTTGCAAGCCGAGCCCAACGAAACAGCGATCCCTTCACCATTCAGGCGGATGAGCAGCATTTCCGCGTCAGCACCGGTGAAACTAACGGACAAAATGTGGGCTGCGGTCCTGCCCTCCAGCCCATGTACGATCACGGCCGAACCTGCGGATTGTAAACCATCGATCAGGTATTTTCTTAGGGCAGCTAGGCGGGCGCGTTCACTTGCGGGATATTGACGGACAAGCGCCATTGCGGCGCCCAACCCGACGATCCCAGGGATATTTTCAGTCCCCGCGCGCAGCGAGCGTTCCTGTGACCCTCCAACCAACATGGGAATCAACTTAAAACCCGGCCTGACATATAACGCGCCAATACCTTTGGGTCCGTATATCTTATGGGCAGAGAGGGAGAGCAGGTCCAGATGCAGGTTGTCCACATTCACATCGAACGATCCCATGGCTTGAACGGCATCTGTATGAAATCGGACCCCCCGCTCACGGGCAATGGTGCCTATTTCCGCAATTGGCTGCACCGAGCCAACCTCGTTATTGACGTACATGATGGAGATCAATT
>CAYLOW010000291.1:0-5585 GCA_964385315.1 uncultured Anaerolinea sp. | reverse complement strand
TGTATATACATATAATTTTGAGATCTGTCAATAGGCTAATTTAGGGGGCAGGTCATTCTCCGCCGCCTGCGGTTCTGTTGTATACTTTCTCAAAAAGAATTTGGAGTGAACAGGTGAATAAAAAGCCAGTTAAAAAATATGACCGGGTATTGATCATTGGGTATATTATCGTGATTCTCATTCATTTAATTGGATATTTGGTTACAAAAACAACCCCCGATATGAGCCCGTTGGAGGTTCAAAAAATTGGGATCATGAAGGTCTTTACAAGCTTGGTGGGGATTGCCAGCCTCATCGCCATGTTAATTATTACGGTGGTCAGGTCGGGAGGCCGGAAAAAATGTCCCGCCTGTGGCGCGAAAATACGCGCAAACAGCGACACAAATTGTGAGGCTTGCGGCACGCTGCTTATAAGCAATAGAGCGCCCTAAACTTACCGTGGATACGGGAAATATCTTTGCGAGGTAAATTATGAAACACCATTGCTTACACCTTTTTTGCTCGATCATCATTGTCGTACTCGCGGCCTGTGCGCCACAAACGCCCGCCACACCGACAGTGGATGTAATTGGAACACGGTCCATGGAACTGGCTTCGATGATGATGACGCAGACTGTGGCGGCGTACACGCCGACCCCTCTTCCCTCGCCAACCCCCACTGCCACACCTTCCTTTACTGAAACACCGACAGTCCCGGCTCAGACCGCCATTCCAAAGGTCTCAGGTTATTCCCCATGCTACGAAGGGCCCGGTATAAGTTACAGGCTGACCAGCAATATCAGCGATACCAAGAGCGTTGAGATCGTCGGTGTAGGCAGCGTACCCGGTTGGTATGTGATCATCAATCCATATTTCCATTCAAAATGCTGGATCTCCGCCACAAACCTGGTCCTCGACCCGAACTTTGATCCTTCCGCGTTTCCAACGATAACCCCGTAACACACCTAATATGTTTATAGGTCAAAAAGCCCCGCCACAAAAGCAGGGCTTTTTTCATAGGAAGGGTGTCAATTATTTCCCGAACATCTGCTCCAGCGCGATCCCCGCTTCATTCTGCCAGCAAGTGTAATTGTGTCCCCCGCTAAACTCACGGAAGGTGACTTCGTATCCGCTGCCGTGCAGAATGGGCTGCAGACGGCGGTTGTCTTCGGCCAGTGAGTCAAAGCACCCGACATCCATCCAGATCTTGATCTCAGGTGACTGCCTGGCGCGGATCAGATCCACGGCGGCGAAATCACGTCCCTCCGATTCAAACACCCCTGACTGACTGATCACCTTTCCAAATACTTCCGGCATGCGCAGGCCAGTATAAAGTGACATCAACCCGCCAAAGGAGGAGCCAAGCACCCCGTACGCGCCGCGATGGGTCTTGATATCCATTAATTTTAAATGCCGGCGTGCCAGCGGCAGGATGATATTGTCGAGCCACATGATGGAGGCATCGGAGCAGGCATATTCCAGGCCGCGGCGGTCTCCGCCGTTTTGCAGGAAAGCCATGGCGATCGGCTCGATCCGCCCTTCCTGGATCAGGTTATCGACGATGATATTTAACTTTGCGCGTTCAAGGTAATCCACACCGTCGTACACAATGAGCAGCGGTACTGGGTCCTTGACAGGCGGACGGTACAAGAACACTTCACGCCAGCCGTCATCCGCGAGCATGCCTGTCTCAACCTGGTGACGGGTCACCCTACCGCGCGGCACGTCTTTCTTCTGGTTGGCAAGCGGGGTTGGGGTACCCGCGGACATGTAAAAGAAGCAGTTGTAATTCCCAAGACCGTTATAAATTGTATTTCCGTTCAGCGGGTCTTCAATGCGTTTCTTTGCGCGTGGTTCATAAAAGGAATATTCAAGATACGCGTCCGCCGGCAGTTCCATCGAATACGCCCATAATCCTTTTTCGATGCGCGTCAATTTTTGCGGATCATCCTCCCAGTTGTGGAGGTCATCAATCAGCCGCGGCGCGGTCTTGCCCTGCCATAAAAATGTGACACGGTTCCCCTCTATCAACGGGTTGCCGTGTATTCTTACTTGATCAATGAGCGGATGATTTTCCATAATTTGTCTTGCGTGGTATCACGAGGTTTTCCTTTGTGAACTTGTGCGGCTGAATAATCTTACAGATCTTCGCGCGTCACGCCCGGAAACTGCAGAATAAAATCAGCACCGTAGACTTTGCCAGGGGTTTGGAAACCTGTTTTGAGACTGCCTGCCAGAATATTCTTCATAATCTCCAAAGAAGTGAGCGACGTCAGGTAATACGCTTCGGGCGTCCGCAGCTTTGCGCGGATAGTTCGTTTTCCATCGGTCACTTCGGCGATCAACAGGCTGAAGCCGGTTTCGTTTTGCAGACGGGAAGGCCCCGGTGCGAAGAATTTTCCGATGATCCATTTCACAAGATCCCTGCCGGTGCGTGTGTAAAGCAGCGGGCCTGCAAAACGGGTCAGGCGCATGGCGTTGACCATGACCGCTGGGAACCCCATATAAACGGTCACATTGGGAATGCCAGTGCTGTAATACGCCGTGCTGACATCACCCCAGCCCATGGAAACCAGACGCGCAGGACCGCGTCCAAAGTCCACATCCTTGACTCCCCAGACGTTCGGCACGCTGACGATCTTCCCATCGCGGCGGATGCGTCCCTGCCTGTGGCTGTTCTCAATTCCGGAGCGCGCGGTGCCGCGTGAGACTCCGCTGCCGACGCTTTTTATATAAAGTTCAACGTGGGTGGAACCCGCGAGTTGATTCGCCGCGTACACGATCAGGCAATCTGACGGTACCACATCAAAGCCACCGCCCGGAAGCAGCATAATGCCCGCTTGCTTCGCATCCGCATCCATCGCGGCCAGTGCTTCGAAGCCCTCGATCTCGCCGCTGATATCCACGTAATGCCGTTTGGTGCGGATGCAGGCCTCGGCCATCCGACGAAAGGTCAGCACGAACGGACCCGCGCAGTGCAAGACCGCATCCACTTCAAGCAAAGCCGAATCAAGCGCGGCGCTGTCTTCGATCGAAAAGGTGCGATATTCCAGGCCAAAATTTTCGGCCTGTACACGCAGTTGGGTTTCATCCCGGCCCGCGAGCAGGGGTTTTAGCCCCGCTTTGACTGCCTGTTCAACGATCAGATTCCCCGTGTACCCATACGAACCGTATATCAGAAAATTTTTCATGACCGCTCCGTCCATGATGGGTGCCCATATTTTTCCCTGACGAGTTCATCCGCCCTTTCGGATTCCGACCGGGACAATTCGCCGGGTTGAAAGTTGATTCCCAATTGGGATTCAAACCCGTGGACAAAAGACCGGGCCGCTGTTTCCCAATCTGTTTCTGAGCCGAGAACAGATCGGACCGTTGTCGCGCGTGCCAGTAATCTTTGCGCGGCATTTTCCCTCGCGGCCAGGTCCTTGAAAATGAGCGCCTGGCAAATTCGTGCCAGATCTCCTGTTAATGGAAGTGAGCCATGCTGCAGCACGCCTTCTTTTTTTCGCGCCTGCGCTGAGCCGATCAGCTTTTTCCCATTGACTGTGATCTCATAGGTCGCAGGGACTTCAAAGCAGACCGGGTTTTTCTCGCCGGAGGCGTGCCCTATAGATTCGTATTCCTTCATTTCCACAGGCAATCCCAATTCGCGCACTGCGTATAGCAAAGCCTGTGCAAGGCGGTTGTATGATTCCAAAATTCCGCCCGCGAGGACAGGTTCATCAGCGCTGCCCGTCACCGAGTAGGTTAATTCATCCGTGTGCAGGATCGCCCGTCCCCCGGTCAAACGCCGGACCACTTCCCAGCCGTTGGCTCTGACCCGGTCCATGTCCACATCTGCAAAAGACTGCGCATGCCCCAAAGACAGGCATGGCGGATCCCACGAGTACAGCCGTAAAGTGGGGATCGCCTCGCCGCAGTAAATATGCTCAAGGATGGATTCATCCACGGCCATGTTCCATGCGCCGTTGGATGGGGGAGTGTATAAGAGTCGCCAAGTTTTCATGAATGTATTTTACCCCCAGACCAGCAGCCCCCGGTGCTTAAGAACCCGGGGGCTATATTCTTTATATCTGTGACAGTTCTCGCAATGCCTCTTCAACTTTGGCCTCATTCAATTCCTCCAACGGCGGCTTGACCGACCAGCCGGGCAATTCGAACAGGCGGGGCATGAGCGCTTTAAGCGTTGGCGCGAAAGGCGTATATTTCTCAAGGATGTGCCGCTGCTTTGCGACACGCGCCTGAGCTTCGGCGGGGTCTTTTCCCTGCTGGTATAGATCCCATATTTCGCGCAGTCCATCGGAGATGATGTTGGCGGGGGCGGTTATGGCTCCCTGTGCGTGGTTCTTGAGCGCGTGATGCAGCAGCGAATCTGTGCCGTTGAGGACGACCAGGTCCCTGCCAAAGCGGTTGCCCAACTCGACGGCAAAGGCTTCATCATGAGAAGAGTCTTTGATGCCCGCAAATTGGTTGGGGAAGGCGTCCTTTAACCGGGCGAGCAAATCCAGCGAAAAGCCGGCTCCGGTCATGCCGGGGATGTGATAGCCGAGCAGGTATTTATCCTTTGGCACGGCTTTCGTAATTAATTCACTGAACCATTTGAACAAGCCTTCATCACTTACCTTGCGGAAATAATATGGAGGCAGAACCACCACGCCGTCGTACCCAATGTCGAAGGCAAGTTTGGTCAGGTCGATGGTTTCAGAGAGGCTGGGGGTCCCTGTCCCGGCCAGCAGGCGAAAGCCCGGTACTTGTTGACGATAGACCCGCACCGAGCGCAGCAGGGCTTCACGCTCCTTCGGAGAAAATGACGGACCTTCACCGGTCGTGCCAAAGAGCAGGACGCCATGACAGCCCCGGGCGGCGAGCAGGCGCAGGAAAGCGGGAACAACCTCGAGATCGAGGGCTGAATCGGCTTTTAACGGGGTAACAGCCGCGGCGTAGATCCCGGCGAGCGGATGCAGATCAGCCATATTTTTTTTCATCCTTCTTAACGAATTTTTGCGCCGCTTCATGCGGCGGCAGGAGCGGTTTACCCTGCTCCTGTGAGAGATAATGCTGGTGGTCAAGCGTCCACATATACATGTCGCCTTCGGTTTTATCGGGGAAGTCATTGAGGATGCCGCTCCGGCGGATGACCTCAACGATGGGCATATAAACCTTGTCGTACCAATGTGCCACGGCCTCCTGTTCCGAGATGTCGCGCAGAAAGTCGAGCCCCATAAAATAACGGTGTACGGCGATATGCTCCAACATGCGATCAAACCCGTCGGGGATGGTGAGCTTGATGCTGGCTTCCGGACGAAGATCGTCCAGCGCGGTGCGTTCGAGGAAGTTGACTTTTGCACCGAGAATTTCCAGGTCCTCGGGCTTGATGTCCGGGCTTATATTGACGCGGGTGGCACATTCGCGGACTTCGGCTTCGATGAATAACTGTCCCTGTTCGCGTGCGACGGAAACACGGTGATGCCCATCCACTACAAAGTAAACACCGCCTACTTTGTACAGCACAACGGGCGGAAGGTTAATATCCTGATAAAAGGCGCGGTCCACTTTCTGCCAGCGGCTGGCGAGCTGGTCGTCTTTCGGCAGGAAGGCGCGGTCGA
>CAYLOW010000290.1:3918-5604 GCA_964385315.1 uncultured Anaerolinea sp. | reverse complement strand
CGAAGGTCTGGGCGCAAATCCCTGCGGGCGAGTTTTCCTTCGGCCAGCACAACGAAATCCAAACCACGGAAGCCTACGAGATCATGGTCACAGACGTGACCGCCGTGCAGTATGCAGACTTTTTGAATGCCGCCCTTGCTGATGGATCCGTCAAATTGGAGGACGGGAAAGTGGTTGGGTATTACCCCGGTGATGAGTTCCGCGGAGTCAAGCACGAAGAAAAGATCGAAGCGGGCGATTGGCTCTTCATCCCGCTCGATGACCCGTCCCAGCGGATCAAATTCGATGGCGCTGTATTCAAAGTTCAGGCTGGTTATGAAAATCATCCGATGACGATGGTTAGCTGGTTTGGCGCGTGGGGCTATTGCAAATATTACGAATCCCGCCTCCCCACTGAAATGGAATGGGAAAAGGCAGCGCGCGGGTCGGATACCCGCCCCTTCCCGTGGGGCGAGGAGATCCGGCACAATAACGCCAACTTCTATTCATCGCGTGACCCGTTTGAGAATATGAGTTCCTTTGGTTCACGCACCAGTCCCGTCGGGTTTTACAACGGACAAAAATATGGTGAGTATCAAACGCTTGATTCCGCCTCTCCATACGGCCTCTACGATATGGCAGGCAACGTCTGGCAGTGGACGGGGAATGTCTACGAGGGCATGCACTACCGGTTCATGCGCGGCGGCTCGAAAGATGTCTACGACATGGATCTGCGCGTTTGGGTTCGTAACAATGCCACCCCAACCTATGTCAGCCCGGGTGTCGGCTTCCGCTGTGTGAAGTAAACATCGAATCAACAACCCCTAAAGGTCCACGGATCTTTAGGGGCTCATTCCCGAGGAATTGCCATGACACCTTTGAGCAAAAAAATCCGCATGTATTGGGCGCTGACGAAGAGCCTGCAAACCGGTCTGCTCCTCAGCACCGGGCTGGCTGGCTACATGAGCGCCCGCTGCCCCGTTTTCAATCTTGGGACGTTGATCGGCGTGGGGGTCAGCCTGTTCCTTGCGATCGCGGGCAGCACCATTTTGAACATGTGGTGGGACCGTGATATTGATGCAAAAATGAAGCGGACGCAGATGCGCCCGCTTAGTTCCGGGGAATTGGCGCCTAATGAAGCGCTGCGTCTGGGCCTGGTTCTTGCCCTGTTGGGCGTTGGCCTGGCAGCTACCATGGATGCTCTCTACGGGTTGATCGTGTTCGCGGGCCTATTCTTTGATGTGGTGATCTACACCATCTGGCTCAAACGCCGCACCAGTTGGGGTATTGTCTGGGGCGGGATCTCTGGCGGCATGCCCATTCTGGCGGGACGCGCCTTTGGCCTTGGCGCGCTTGACTGGATCGGGATCCTGCTTTCGCTCGCCATCCTATTTTGGATCCCCACCCACATTCTGACCTTCAGTATGAAATACTTCGATGATTACAAGGCCGCGGGCATTCCCACTTTCGCGTCCACCTATGGCTTTCGCGCTACCCGCATCACGATCGCCGTTTCCAATGTCTTTGCATCCCTGGCCATGGGTCTCTCCGCCTGGTCCATTGGCGCAACCATGCTCCACCTCTGCAGCCTGGCTGTCCTTTCATTGGTCCTGTTGACATTGGCAGTCATCAGCGTTTTCAGACCCACTGAAAAGATGAACCACGGCCTGTTCAAATACGCTTCGGCTTATATGCTTCTTTCCATGG
>CAYLOW010000290.1:0-3818 GCA_964385315.1 uncultured Anaerolinea sp. | reverse complement strand
AATTTTACATCTACAAAACCAACCGGACACAATAATTCTATATACTGTGATCATCAGTAAAGGAGATGTGCCGTGAAACATTCAACCCTTGATTTGGCCATGCTTATTATTCTTTCCCTCGCCTGCAATTTGGGGGCCAATGTTCCGGCGCAGGAGCCGCCAATTGAAGCCGCCCCTGCTGCTGATGGTGTGGGCAAACCTGTTCTGCTGTTCACCATTGGCATGCATATCGAGCCGATGGGAGAAACCGCTCAGGGAATCCGATCCGGTAAAGGTGATTATCACCAGGCTCCATTTTTTGAGAAACAGTCGCAGGATATTCTGGCTGTCACGCAGATCGTTGAAGCGCATGGCGGGCGCATGACCATTCAGGCCCAAAGCCCGTTTACGACCGTTGCGATCGAATCGGGCAGCCCCATCCTCTCCGGTCTCGCCGCCCGCGGACACGAGATGGCGCTTCACTTTCATGAAGACGCACACCTCGGAAAAAACAGCGAATCGCTTTCTGCTAAACAATGGTGCGCTGTGATGAAGCAGGAAATTTCCCTGGTCATGCAGGCCGGCGGCACGGAAGGCATCCGCTATTGGAGCGGCGGGAATTTATATCCGGATGTTTATGATGCCGCGCAATGCGCCGGGTTGGATGTGAACAGCGATTGGAAGAATCCGAACCTGCAGGAAACGCCGCTGGATTTTGTGGGCGTCAATCCCTGGCGTCCTGCGGGCGGAACCGATGGTGTGGATCTCGCCGCGTTTGCTCAACATGATCCCAACGGTGCGGTCGTCTTTTTGCCTGAAGGTCAATATTCCCAAACTGACTTTGCATCCATGCGCCGCAGTGATACCGCGGGCGGTGATGAGGCTTACTTTGAATTTCTGAAGCAGAGTCTGGCTGCTTCGCTGTCAGCCGCGCAGGCGGGCAAGGCCAATGTCTTTCACTTTACGGTTCATCCCGGAGAATTTCGCGGCAGTCCGCAGCATCCATTTGAAGTCATTGATAATTTCCTGACCGGCGTGGTGGATCTGCTGGTCGCTTCGGGTGATGTGCAATGGGCAACCTTCTCTCAAATGGCAGATGCTTATATCGCGGCAGAAAAGTAGGTCGATGCCGCATGAAGCGCCTCATCCTCACCCTGACCTTATTCGCCATCGTGACATTTGCCTGCGCCCAAACCCCGCCCCCGACTCAGCCGGTCGCTGCCCCTGTTTCCGCCCCTTCTTCCACCCCGGCACCTGACACCGCTTACATCTCCTTCATCATCAACGTTCACGATTGGGTTCACACCGGTGAAAGCGCAGACATCCTGATGAAGCTCGTTGACCTCTTCGGGAAATACCATGTGCGCGGCGACTTTTACTTCACCGCCGAGGTGACCCGCAGGCTTGTGGAAGAACGCCCGGATGTGATCGAGCGCTTTAAGAATTCGAACATGACCATCAGCTATCACATCCGCCCGCCGCACCCGCTTTACGAAGGTTTTGACTCGCGCCTGAAAAACCTGAGCGATGAATCGCTGGCCCAAACACTGCTTGATTACGAAACCTATGCCCTGGATCTTGAAACCGGCGGCCTGGACCGTTCACGACCCGGGGGGTACTCTTATGTCGCTCAGGTTTTTGGGCGGCCTCCCGTTGTGGCATCCGCCCCGAACAACAACCAGCGCATCAAAAATGCCGCGCAAAAAGTCTACGCCGGTCTCGGTGCGCAGATGACCATTCTATATCATGAGGAAGGGTCGAAGATCGAACAGCCTTTTGAATATGTGAACGGATTATTGGTACGCCCCAGCGATTTCAGCGTGACGCGCACTGCCAGTATTGATGGTACCGAAAATTTCTGGTGGAATTTCATGTCAAAGCCCAACGCCGCCGAATACAACCCGGTGAAAATGCTGCAAACGCAGCTCGCGGAATGGGCAGGGCACAACGATGGGCGCGCTCCTTTCATTACATCCCTGATCCATGAAAATAATTATTATCGCAGCGGCGCGGAAGCCTGGTCTTCCATGTACTTCACCATGGAAAAAGGACAAAAGACTGACCCGCTTTACCCTCCCTATGACTTGAACGCGCCGGACCCTTCAAAGCTCCGCCCGCTCAAAGACCAGCAGGCTATCTTTGCCGCCTATGAAGAACTGGTGGCCTACGCTTCTGCAAATATGACCGTCGTGACATCGGAAGATATTATCGACCTGGCCGGGAGGTAGCATGGGAACCTATGTACCGCAGGGGCTCGATCATGAGTAAGGTGGCGGTACCTTTCCTGACCGTTTTGTTGGGAGCGGCTTGTGTTTTCACTCCACCCGCTCAACAGGCGCCAGCTGTTGTCCCCCGGGAAGAGACTGTCACTCCCGTGCCGGCGGGCTTTGAGTGTCAAAGGACTTTTGAAGCGCGCGAGCTTAAAGAGCCATACTCGGGAAGCAGGCCACGCCATACATTATCTGCCGGGGAGTGGAATGCCTACCTGAACCTGATGGGGATCCAGTCGCTCTGCATCCCGGTTGAATTGGGAGCGGCCTTTGTGAACGCAGATTGGGACAGTGCAAAAATGCCGGCGATGGGCAGAATGGTCAGCCTGGGTTTCGAAGGCCGGTATCACGGCGCCGGCTGGAGCGACATCTTCCTGCTCTACTCCACGTATGATTTTTCGACAGGCACGGAATACGATCGGTTTTCTTCCCTTGAAGACCGTGATGCGCTTCTTTCCGGCGCTAGTCCGAATGAGATCGAGATCAACGGGATTAAGGGATTTGCCAGATTTACACCATCCCGGTGGGCCTATGAAGGGCAGCCCCAGATCATTTACAAGACATATGGTTTTCCATTTGAAAATTATTATGTGGCTGTTGTCTATAATTTAGGTGCCTTCGATGGAGACACGGATCAGCTTATCCGGAAATTTCAGCAGGGCGGGTATTCTGCCGACACCGCAGCCGTCGTCGAAATGTTTGATTTCCTTGCGACCAGCCTGCGTTTTGAATGATCATTCCGCCTTCTGAAAATATTGTGGAGACCCCATTATGAAAAGACTTTGTTTATTCCTTACATTTATCGCTATCACAGCATTGGCATGCAGCCTGCCCGGCAAACCGGCGGCTCCGGTTCAGTCTGTTGAAACCGCAGCTCCGCCTTCAACTGCGCCTGACCCGGGTGTTTTTGATCAATCCAGGCTTGGAACGGTCGTGATGGATATCACCTATTGCACAGTGGAAGGCGTTGACCTCAAGCTGGATGTGTATTATCCGGCGGTGAATGCAGGCCCATGGGCCGTGACCATGTATGTGCATGGCGGCGGCTGGTCATCGGGTGATAAAGCCAGGGGTGCGGGTGCGGTGGAGATCCAGGGATTGCGGAGTGCAGGGTTTTTGGTGGTTTCGGTCAATTATCGTCTCGCGCCTGAATATGTATTCCCGGCCATGATCGGGGATGTCAAATGCGCCGTGCGTTATCTGCGCGCTCACGCGCTGGAATATAACCTTGACCCTGATCGGATTGGTGTATGGGGGGGAAGTGCGGGCGGGCATTTGGCTGCCCTGCTGGGCACGGCGGATGAGAGCGCCGGTTTTGACGTGGGGCAATATTTGGATCAGTCCAGCCGCGTACAAGCGGTGGTGGATATGTTCGGACCGGCTGATCTCACTGTGAAGTTTGAAGGCGGTGTTAATAACGCGCGACGTGTGTTCGGTGATTTTGACCCGGCGCTCGCCAGCCCTGTAACCTATGTTTCCCCTGATGACCCGCCTTTCCTGCTTCTTCATGGGGAGGCGGATAGGCTGGTTCCCATTGAACAATCTCAAATTTTGCTTGCTGCACTGCAG
>CAYLOW010000289.1:0-5628 GCA_964385315.1 uncultured Anaerolinea sp. | reverse complement strand
AACCGCCATAAGGGTCTTTCACCCTCTAGTCAACGCCCGTGCTGGGCGCACATAATACGAGCCTCCAAGTTTCCTTGGAGGCTCGTATTCAACACTTCACAAAACAACGATTGAGGTCAGAGGTTCAAGCGCCTTGCAAATTCCGTACGGATATTGTAGACCAAACCTGAAGATCAACATGTTTTAAACTGTAATTTGACAGCTCATCCGTCAGCAGACTGATGGAGCCCAAGAGTATGACTTACTTTGAAAGGTCAATGGTCTCGCCGCCATATGTGCCGGTAACAGAGGTCGTCTCATCAGAATAATTGCTGGTGTAGACCAGGGTGCCTTGCTTTGCGCCGGTGACCTGCGTGTCAAATGTCAGGATCCCGCTATCGTAATCATAACTTCCGCTACCGGTCAGCGCAAAGTCCCTGACATAGGAACAATTATCAAAGGTATAAGCTTCACCCGCATCACTGGGGCCAAATGTAAACGAACCACCGAAGGGGCAGGATACAGCCACATCTTCGGTAAAGGAGCTATAGAAATATTCCGGTTGAAGTTGGATCGCGCCGTCCACCGCGTTGAAAATTTCAAGCACATTGGCATAGTCTCTGATATTTTCCTTTGGCAGCGGTTCATAGGCCCGGATCACATCCGTACCCCAATCTGTGCAGACCATTTCGCGCTGTGCGGGAAGCGTGCCATCCACCATAAAATCGGTAATGTATTTATCAGGGCACTCATATCCCCAGCCATAGATGGAATGACGCCCGCCTTCAACATAGAAATGATACCCTGCGTCAAGATTTTCAAAAACGGCCTTGCCTTCTTCAAATGGAGTGGCCGGATCGAGGGTCGCATTCAACACGAACGTGGTCACGCCCTTTGCCACCAATGGTTCGGTTTTAATAACCTCCGCCGGTGAGCTGGGCCAGAATGCGCAGGTCAAGCCGGTGTACACACTGCCGTCAAGACGGGGTACGGTTCCGTTCGATGCCTGCCCGGCTGTGATAGTCTGCGCGATCTTTTCCTCCTGCGTGCCGGAGAAGAATGAGTCATCCGTGCAGAGAACACTTTGGAACATGGTGTCAGAGAATGTATCGTCGCCAATATATTTAAAAGTGGCCGGGTCAACTGTCAGGTTCTGATAAGTGAGGCGCGCCATCGGAATGAAATCTCCGCGATTGGCGGCGGCTAATGCGCGCAGGTATAACATCCTGCCGCTAAGGGAATATAACTGGTAGGCGGCATTGTATTCCCATTGATTGAAAGTAAGGGTGCGTTTTACCTTCTCACCTGAGGGCAGGGGGAATTCATACGTGAGCGGATTCTTCGAGATCTGTTTGGCAAGTTTGTCATAAACTGCCACGGCATCCCCGCCCATATCCGCGGCGCATAATTCATCTGCATTGCAGGCTTCAAGCGTGGCAACGAGGACTTTATCGAAAGCCTTTTCCTGCCAAATCGAACCCTGTTCGCCGGTTAGCGTGAGGTCTATGGTGCCGTCGAGGATAAGGCCGGAGAGATGGTCAGGATGCGCAGCGGCATACCCCTGCGCGACAGCCGTCCCATAGCTGACGCCATACATCATAAATTTATCATCACCGATTGCCTGGCGGAATGATTCGATATCCTCCACAACCTGATTCGTGCCGAAGAACGCAAGTTTGGCTGGATCGATCCCCATCTCAATCACACAATTCTCTGCAAATGTGCGGGCATCGGCAACGGCTTTCTGTTGTTCCGCGGCTGTATCGTACCCCTCCAGACCCGCATGATCCGATTCGGTCAAATAGCCCATGAAATTGGCTTCGTATGCATTGGGACAGGTCAGCGGATCAGACAGGCCAATTCCGCGCTGATCGAAATAGACAATATCATAATGTTCAAGGATGCTGTCAGAGAACCAACTCAAACCGCCCGTGCTGATCCCCTCGCCGCCCGGGCCGCCTGGAAAGGCTTGCACGAACATACCCATGCGTTCACCACTGGCGGGAGAGACTGCAAACACGACATCCAGAGTCTCGGTATTTGCAGAGTCAAAATGATTCAACGGAACCTGGATGGTGACACAAGTAAAGTCAGGGTTTTCATCACATGCCGCGCCGCCCAACGTTTCAAGTTTGGCAGCGATCCCGCTGGTCGAAGGCATCCCTGTTGCCGGCGTGTCAGTGGATTCCTGTAATGGCGTTGGTGTCGGTGTTGGTATTAAAAAATTACAAGCCATGATCAACACGCCGATCGCAACAATAAACATGAACTTTTTTCTCATATACTTCTCCTTTGATTTTTCATGCTGGAAGTTTACATCAAAACCGACTCTATCCTGGCACCCGATTCTCCTATGACTTGATCCCATGCAGCTTGCGGATTTCGGCTATTCGGGAATCGTGATCCGGTTCGGGATTCGGCGATGGGTCGTTAATTTCCTCCCCAGGTGCGGATTTTGCCAAAGCAACGAAGACCGCCGCCGACCCGCCGGCTACATTGCGCGGGTCATAACCACCTTCCAGCACAAACACGATCTTTCCCTGACAGTATTCCTCCGCAAGGTCAACCAGTTTCCTGGAGATATTGAAAAATCCGCGGGTGGACAACCCCAGTGATGTGAGCGGGTCGCTCCAATGCGCATCAAAGCCGGCAGAAATAAGCAGCATCTGCGGGCTGAACTTCTCCACCACGGGCTTGAAAATCTCTTCCGCCACATGTGCATAAACTTCGTCGCCTGCAAATGCCTTCAAGGGAACATTGACCAGCCGCCCGCGGGCATGAGGCGCGTCTTCGATCCCACCTGAACCCGGGTAGATTCCCCACTGATGGGTCGAGATAAATCCGAAGCGGTCATCATCGAGACACGCGGCTTGCGTGCCGTTGCCGTGATGCGCATCGTAGTCGATCACCATGACACGTTGCATGCCATGGGCCAATGCTTCACGAGCCGCGATGGCAATATTATTGAAGATGCAAAATCCCATGACATGATCCGGTTCGGCGTGATGTCCCGGCGGACGAACCAGGGCAAAGGCGTTGTCTGCATCACCATGCACCACCGCTTGCGTGCAGGCAATCACGCCCCCGGCCGCGAGCAGCGCATCCTGATAGGATGTCAGTGTGACATAGGTCGGTGCATGATCCACGATGCCAGGTCCCTGTTCGCAAATCTCCTCGACAGCTTTGATCATTCGGGGCTGATGTACGCGCGCCACCTGATCCACCGTCGCAGATGGGGCTTCAATTCTCTCCACATCACGCAGACGCGCAAAGAGCGCGCCCAACCCGTCCAACCTCCCCGGTCTTTCAGGGTGCTCAAAGTATTGATGTTCCCGCGAAGGGACAAAGGTATAGGCGGTTTTAATCATTAGCCAGCCTGGCGTTCAAGTACGCGCCTCATGAATTTATTGTTAATTCCCCCGCGTTTTATCATCCGCTTAATCTGATCAGTTTTTCGGTTTTTTGAGATTCGTATGCCGCAAGCGCCATTTGTAAAACTCTTATGCCATCCGTTAAATCACAAACTGGCAACGCTACTCCACGTGCCACGTCGATGAAGTGTTTTGTCTGCGCGATGAAAAGCTGGTTACGTTCAAAACCCTCGGGAGGGGAAAATGATTCCATTACAGGGGCGGGAGGTTGCTCGGAATAAGATCCAAAGGCGGCAGGCATTTTGTGCAGGTGCAAGACCCCGTCTGCATTATCCCACCTCAAGGTGCCGTTTGTTCCAATAATTTCAAGCCGATGCACAGGCGGGCGCTGAAAATAATTAAGATGCACCCCGCCGATCGCGCCGCCGGAAAATTTCAAGCCGATCTCGGCGACATCCTCCACATCCAATTCAAGAGACGAAAGATGCTCATTGAAAGACCAGAGCGACTGTACATCGCCCAGGAGAAAGCGTAAATAATCCAGCGGATGCGTAAGCGTCACGATCACACCACCGCCCAGATCAGCGCGGGCGGCGTAACTCTGGCGGTAATCCTCCCAGGTATGCCAGTTAGGCAGGTATTCACCCCAATGAGCATGGAAAGTTAATATCCTGCCAAGGGTACCCGCCTGGATCAGTTCGCGTGCTTTGTTCAATGTTGGATGATAGCGAAACTGAAACCCAACCAAAATTTTGCTTCCACTTTTCCGGGCAGTCTTCTGCAGTATATCCAATCGTTCAAGTGAATGGGAAACCGGTTTCTCAAGCAAAATTGCACATCCCGCCCCGGCGGCTGGAATGGCTGTATCCAGATGCAGTGCAGTGGGGGTTGCCACGATCACCGCATCAGGTTTGTGGTTTTTGAGCGCTTCCGCCAAATCAGTCTCAACAGGATAGCCCGCGAGTTCATCGTCAGATAATGTGGCACGATGCGAGCGAAGAAGAACAATATGCTTTTCGCCAAGCGCGATCAAATTCCGCATGTGACGGCGGCCAATGGACCCAAGACCTGCAATTAAAAATTTCATTTTCAGTTCCTCACAGAGGCATGACCCCGCCCCTGTATTGATCTACCAGTTCAAGTCTTTTTCATACTTCCATTTGATCAACATCCCGCCCGCGACATCCTTGAAAACAGACTTGTCCTTTTCGGTGAACAACCGCGTCCAATTGCCAGCCTGCCCTTTGGGAAGAAAGGAGGCGATACCTTCGTTGCGCTTCGACTGCCATTCCTCATCGGGATTGGATGACATCTCTTCGTGCAGGATCTTATCAAAGGATGGATCGATATTTTTTACGCCGAGGAACTTCCAAAACCGGCTCATTTCCTCAAAGGGCAGAACCAGCAGATCTTCGTAACGCAGGTCGAAGTAATTATCGCCAAACAGCCTGCGTCCTTCCTCCTCCGTTTCTGTCAGGTTCCTCACCCAACCCTTTGCCACGCGGCGGATAAAAGCCTCGGTAAATATTGAAAGGGAGCCGTCGGCATACGGAGCGGAATCAACCTTAAGCGCTGCGATGATGCGTTTATCCTCCGAGGTAAGGAATTTGGATTCCTCAACAAAATTTCGAAAGCGCTCTGAGATCAGCACATCCCGCCCATCACGCACAATATTGATCAGTTTCGCATCCGGATAAACAGCATACATATCGCGCACTGCCTGCCCATGGATCGTGGATGAAGGGCTTTTGTCACCGACGATCATTTTTCCTTCGCGGACAGCGTCACGTTCCATTATGAAATCTGCAGCAGAACGCAATACCAGCGGAGACAGATCACGTCCCTGATTCCAGCGGTTGGATTTGCGTGTTAACCATTCCTCGGCTTCCGGTGTATTTACAAGCGACTTAAGCAAAGGATAGCGCGTAAAGAAATGCGCCTGATAATTGCAATGCACTTCGGGATGCAGGCGGGAAAGGCGCGTGAGCAAAGTCGTACCCGAGCGGGCATGGCCGAAGATGAAAAATTTTTCGCGCGGGAAGAACATCCGCACTTCGGCCACTTCTTCTGCAGTTATGGCGGGGATGAGATTACGGGTTTTCTTTTTGGGTTCGCCGCGTAAAAGGATTTTTGCAGCAGGTTTGAATCGGCTAAAAAATGACATGGTTCTCCTATCCCCCTGATTTTACTGGAAATGAGGGGATATGCGCACCTCTTTTTGGAAACAGGGCAACCGGCAATATTCGGGTATGACCATTAACCCTGTTTCATTAATATT
>CAYLOW010000288.1:0-5657 GCA_964385315.1 uncultured Anaerolinea sp. | reverse complement strand
GTAATGTTATTGCGTTAACAAAAAGTAATACTTTTGATAGGCTTCTGAAATATGGTGCTGGCACCGATGTGGCTGAGAAAAGGAATGATAGATCTTTTAGAACAAATGATCAATAAATATCAATAAACCATAAATAGATGATGGTGGCAGCGATTACATTTGCTAAAAAAATCAAGAATAATGGCGATTAAAAAATCTGAACTTTACTCTTCTCTATGGGCCAGCTGCGATGAACTCCGCGGCGGCATGGATGCCAGTGAATACAAGGACTATGTGCTGCTGATGCTGTTTATCAAATACATCAGCGATAAATATGCAGGGGTGCCCTATGCGCCGATTACGGTTCCAGATGGAGCGAGTTTTAAAGACATGGTTGCGTTAAAGGGCAAAACGACGATTGGGGATGATATCAATAAAAAGATCATCGGTCCCATTGAACAGGCCAACAAATCGCTGGGTTCCATCAAGGTCGATTTTGATAATCCTGAAAAGCTGGGTACCGGCGATGAAAAGGTGAAGCGCCTTTCGAACCTGATTGCCATTTTTGAAAAGCCGGAACTGAATTTCGCCAACAACAAAGCTGAAGGCGATGACATACTGGGCGATGCCTATGAATACCTGATGCGGAACTTTGCGACCGAAAGTGGGAAAAGCAAAGGTCAGTTTTATACCCCTGCCGAGGTGAGCCGGATCATGGCGAAGATCATCGGCATCAACAATGAGAACAGCACCGCCAATACCACCATTTATGACCCGACATGCGGATCGGGTTCGCTGCTGCTGAAAGTTGCCGATGAAGCCGAACGGAAGATTACCATCTATGGACAGGAAAAAGAGAGCGCCACGGCCGGACTGGCCCGCATGAATGTGGTGCTGCACAATTGTCCCACTGCATTGATCAAATGCACAGGCAACAGCACGCTGTCTGATCCTCAATTTCTGGAAGAGACCGGTGGGTTGAAGTTGTTCGACTACATCGTGGCCAATCCGCCTTTCTCTTCCAAGAACTGGAGCAACGGGCTGGATATTTCGTCGGAAACCGCCGACAGATATGGCCGCTTCGATGGTTTTGGCATTCCGCCCGACAAGAACGGCGACTATGCCTTCCTGCTGCACATGATCCGCTCCTTAAAGAGCAAGGGCAAGGCAGCCGTTATTCTTCCCCATGGCGTGCTGTTTCGCGGCAATGCAGAAGCCGAAATTCGGAAAAACCTCATCCGCCGGGGATATATCAAAGGAATTGTCGGGTTGCCAGCCAACCTGTTTTATGGTACCGGCATCCCGGCCTGCCTGATTGTGATTGACAAGGAAAACGCCAATAACCGGAAAGCCATTTTCATGATCGATGCCGGCAAAGGATTTACCAAAGATGGTCCGAAAAACCGGCTGCGCGACCAGGATATCCACAAAATCGTGGATGTGTTCAACAAGCAACTGGAACTGCCAAAATACAGCCGCATTGTTCCCATCACCGAAATAGAAAACAAGGAGTACAACCTCAACATTCCCAGGTACATTGACAGCCAGGAGGAAGAAGATATCCAGGATATTGAAGCGCATCTCAAGGGGGGTATTCCGGATGCCGACCTGGAAGCGCTGAATCCTTACTGGCAGGTTTATCCCGGGTTACGGAACTTATTGTTTGCCCCGCACCAGCGACCCGGTTACAGCGAACAAAAGGTGGATAAATCAGCCATCAAAAGCGCCATTTTCTCGCATCCGGAGTTCACCAGTTACAGCCAAAAGGTTTTTGGCGTGTTTGAAAGCTGGAAACAACAAACCATTCCAACGCTGAAGAACTTGGAGCCGGGGATAAAACCCAAAAAGCTCATCCATGAAATATCGGAAAATCTGCTGCTGGGTTTTTCCAACCTCAGCCTGATCGACCGCTACGATGTGTACCAGCATCTGATGACCTACTGGAGCGAAACCATGCAGGACGATGTATATGTGATCTCCGACGATGGCTGGAAAGCGGGCCGGGAGGTTTACCGCATCATGAAATCCACCAAAGATAAATCCGGCAAAATCAAAGAGAAGGAAACCGAAGGGCTGGAAGGCATCGAAAGCAAGCTGATCAGGCCAGTGCTCATCATCAGCCGGTACTTTGCGGCGGAGAAAGCTGCCCTGGAAGAAATCGAAAGTCAGAGGGATTCATTGGCTTCGCAACTGGAAGAATTTGAAGAAGAGCACGGGGGCGACGAAGGTTTGCTGGCGGATGCCAGGAATGACAAGGATAAAATAACTGCAGCAAGCGTGAAAGAACGCCTGAAGAAGATCGCTCCTCTCTCCCGGGGGAGAGGGGTTGGGGGTGAGGCAGATGCCGATGAACAAAAGATGCTGGAAGCATACCTGAAACTATCGGATGCCATGAATGACCTGAACAAGAAGATCAAAGAGCTGCAAAAAATCCTGGAAATAAAAGTCTGGAATCAATATAAGGTTCTTTCCGATAATGATATTAAAACCATTGTGGTGGATGATAAATGGATTAGTACGATGGATCAGGCCATCCACACGGAGATGCAGCGCATCAGCCAGCGATTGACCCAGCGGATTAACGATCTGGCCGACCGGTATGATACTCCAATGCCTGTATTACTAGACGAAGTGAGGCAGATGGAAGAAAAAGTGAATGGGCATCTGGCGAAAATGGGGTTTGTATGGAAATGAGAGAAGGATATAAGCAGACAGAGTTTGGTCTGATTCCGAACGATTGGAATTTTACGCCGATAAATGATTTGTACGATTTTCAAGGTGGATCACAACCTCCAAGACACACTTTTATTTTTGAAGAAAAGGCAGGCTATATAAGACTTCTTCAAATCAGAGATTATAAAACAGATAAATATGCAAGTTACATTCCAGAATCCTTAGCTAAAAGACATTGTAAAGCTGATGATATCATGATTGGTCGTTATGGCCCACCGATTTTTCAAATTCTAAACGGGTTGGAAGGTGCGTATAATGTGGCTTTGATAAAGGCTATTCCAACTGAAAGAATCAACAAAAAGTATGGATGGTTCATATTAAAGCAAGAGAAACTGTTTGAATTTGTAGAAAAACTGTCGCAACGTTCATCTGGTCAGACTGGAGTTGCCTTGAATGAATTAAAAAATTATTTGATCCCCCTTCCCCCCACCAAGGCAGAACAAACCGCCATCGCCACTGCCCTCAGCGATGCCGATGCCCTGATTACCAGCCTGGAAAAACTCATTGAGAAAAAGCGGGCCATCAAGCAGGGGGCGATACAGGAGTTGTTGAGGCCGAAGGAGGGGTGGGAAGTGAAGAAGTTGGGCGAGGTTGCTGACATCACGAAATTAGCAGGTTTTGAATACACGAATTATTTTAACAGTTATAATGATGGTGGTGAAATTGTGGTGGTAAGAGGAACAAATATTACGCACAATAAAATGGATTTGACAGATGTAAAGTATATTCCAAGATCAACATCTAATAAGTTACAGAGAAGCAAATTAAGAAAGGATGATCTAGTTTTTGCTTATGTTGGAACCATCGGACCTGCTTTTTTAGTGGATGAAAACGATAAATACCATCTTGGTCCTAATACCTCAAAAATTTCGTCGAGTTTTGAATTGTCGCCTTTATTTTTATTCCATTATTTTACAAGTACCCTTATAAAAAAAGAGATAATTGATAATACAAGCATTGGTGCTCAACCAAGTTTGTCGATGTTTAAAATAAGGAGTTTTAATATATTACTGCCTCCTAAGGATATTCAAATCCATATAGCTAAAATCCTGTCCAATATGGATGAGGAAATTGCATCCTTAGAACAAAAGCTATTGAAATGTAAATTGTTAAAACAAGGTATGATGCAGGAGTTGCTTACCGGTAAAACAAGATTGGTTTAACTTAAAAACACCAGAAATAAATGGATAAAATAGCTCAAATCAATGCTGTGTTGAAAACTTATTTTGAGATGCATACTACCTCAGGTCGCTTACTTGCCAAGGAATTCATGCCTCAATTCATCAAGGCAGGTATTTTCGTGAAGGACGAACGGGGTGGATTACCGATCAGAAAAATCCTGAGAAAATTGGATGAAGCAAAACAGTTGTACCGTATTCCATTTGTCATAGCAGAGCGGAAGCTAAAAAACACAAACTGGTATTTCGGGAACAGCAAATACACCTCCCCGGTTGAGGAGACGGCCACCGTTTTAAAACCAAAGCAACTGGTGAAACCCAAAACCAGTTCCCGGAAATCAAGCGACGAACACTATGTGATTGACCTGTGCGACAAATGCCTTGGGAAACAGGGTTTACGCCAGCACCGGTTTGATTTCCTGCTGGGCGATGCAAACGCAAAAGGCAACCGTGCGAAGCTCCCGATTGATGTTTACTACCCGGAATTGAACCTGGTTGTTGAGTATGAGGAATACCAGCATTCACATGTGGTCAACCACTTTGACAAACCCGATGTGATCACGGTAAGCGGCGTTCACCGCGGCGAGCAGCGGAAAATATACGACCTTCGAAGAAAGGAAGTTTTGCCAAAACATGAGATTCAACTTGTGGTGATAAGCTATGAGATGTTTGATTGTGACCGGCGGCATAAGATTATAAGGGATGGGGAGAGGGATTTGGAGAGTGTAAGGGAATATTTAGATGATAAGGTAAAAGACATAGTTAACCATTAAATAATAATATTATGAGCGAACAAGAATCGAAATTATTTTTAAGGCCCATCAATGACCTTCTGGACGAGCGGTTTTTCATACCGGCCTACCAGCGGGGTTATCGATGGTCACCTCTGATGGTCAAACAATTACTTGATGACATCTGGGATTTTAAAACAAACATGCCAAAGTATGATCCAAAGGAGGAGGTACCCTTTTATTGTCTTCAACCCATTGTAGTAAAAGAAAAAACCATCGGCGGTGAAAAGCAGTGGGAGGTTATTGACGGCCAGCAACGTTTAACCACCATACAGATTATCCTGTTCTATTTTAATCAGACGGAGTTTAAAAAACCCAAAAGGGTTTTTAAGCTATCCTATCAAACCCGCAAGGATAGCGACTATTTTCTTCAGCACATGGAGGATCCTGAATGGGCAGATAAAAATATCGACTATTCCCATATTCATGCAGCCTACCTGGAGATTGACAGATGGTTTGCCGGTCTTACACCTGAAAACGAGGCGATCAGGGGCGATTTCTATACTATTTTGATTAACCAGGTCAAAATTATCTGGTATAAAGTGGTTGAATTATCGAACAAAACAGAGGATTCAGACTCGATCGATATTTTCACCCGCTTAAATATTGGCAAAATCCCACTCACCAATGCCGAGTTGATCAAAGCCATGTTCCTGCAGAAAGGCAATTTCCAGGAAGATAAAATCAGCTTAAAACAATTGCAGATTGCCTCGGAATGGGATGCCATTGAAAAGGAACTGCAAAAAAAGGACTTTTGGTTTTTTATTTACAATCCCAGCAACCCGATTAAATACGTCAATCGCATAGAGTATATCTTCGACCTGATGAAAGATAAGGCGCGGGACCATGAGACATACTTTACTTTTAATGAGTTTCAAAAGGATTTTACGGAAAGTAAAAAGGGAAAGGAACGACCCGATATTGATGCACTCTGGCTTAAAGTGAAAAAATATTTTCTATGTTTTGAACAATGGTA
>CAYLOW010000287.1:0-5674 GCA_964385315.1 uncultured Anaerolinea sp. | reverse complement strand
TATAAGAGTATCAATGATATATACGGCCATGAAACAGGTGACCGGGTGCTCATGGCTGTTGTGCAGACTGTTTATTCAGAACTGCGCGATGCAGACCAGGTCGGGCGGTATGGCGGCGACGAATTTATCATCCTGCTGCCGATGACGACCGCGGAGCAGGCCTACCAGCTGGCGGAACGGATCCGTACCAAAGTTGAATCTCTTCGTATTCCATCAAATAAGGGGGATGTCTCAATAACGATCAGCATTGGTATTGTGGAAAAGGATCAAAACTCATCCATCAACAAACTGGAGGTCTTCTTCCATCAGGCGGACCAGGCCATGTATGTCGCCAAACAACACGGGCGCAACTGCACCATGATCTTCGGAGAAATTGAAAAGAGAAGCATATAAATGGAGGCACATAGGTCCCGCAATGGCTCAAGGTGTCGATCGTGCAGGTCCTTCCCAACCTGCGTGATCAGGGTTTTACAGTTGAGAACCGGAGTACTTTGCCGTACAAAAACAGGACCGGATACACAAGGATCGTAAGTACATCCATTAAGAAGAAAAGTGATTTTAGTTTCATGGTTTGTTTTTACCTTTGAGCCCCCTTTGGGGCGTAATACTCTGAGGTCAAAATTGATCATCCCAACCCTATCCATGGGTTGAGCTCCCCGCTGCTTAAACCAAGTATATTCCCCAAGTGTGATAGCCAGATGAAAGGGATGAAAATAAGCTTGCCCGGCTTATCTCTTACCCCCTTAAATGGATTCCCTTTTGGGCGCGCCTGGAATTGAATCGCTCTCTGTGATGAATATCCAACTCTTGGGATAAATAGGTATAATCGCCACAGTCCGCGAGGAACCAAATATGCCCGTAACCTATGACATTAACACTGAGCTTGACTTGATCATTTATTACTGTACCGGCACTATCACAGGCGCTGATTTCTTCAAAACCGGAGACCTCGCCGCTCTGGATGCCCGGTTTCACGATAAAATGAAAATAATCATCGATTGTTTTCAGGCTGATTTTGATGTTTCCGTTTCAGACATGCACCTTGCGATCGCCAAGAATAAGGAAGTGAAACAGAGGGGGCAGGAACTCGGAAAGACGGGCGTCCTTACACGAAGTACCAGTTTGAATTTTTTGGGGGAGGCGTTAAAACTGATATCGCAGGATGCCCCATCAAATTTTGCCATCTTCAATAATCGTCCCGATGTACTTTGCTGGCTGGAACTTCCGGAACAGGCAGCCAACCAATTTTGGGATACATTGGAAACAAAAGCATAAGAATAGACCGTGTTGATCATTTATGGCATGTGTCATATTGAGCGCCAGCGGGAAATCTTTTACCCGCGGCATTTGTCATTTCGAGCGATAGCGAGAAATCTTCTTGCCAACAACCATGAATTGCGCCATTGGCAGGGCGGAAAAATAACAGAACCCTTTTCCATCCATTCCCTTTTGCAGCTTATAACTGGGTGGATGAGATAGGCGGTCAGCGCACCAGTCTGGCCGCTTAAAAAAACTGGACTCCCTTATGAAAATAATTTGATGTAGATGCGATGCGGTGGTTTTCCGCCTCTGGTTTATGCACATTTTTGTATTTTAATTGATGGTAAAATCAAATTTGAAAAGGCAAACCTGCTGTGAGGCAGGGACGCAAAGTCATGGGTCTAAGATCGCTTTAATGCGATATAGACAGCCAGGCCGCCGAATGAATATCATGGGTTTTCCATTAAGGGCGGAAATAGGTTGTCTTTGGCTTCCATTGTTTGGGCTTTAATGAAATAGTTCCGGCGCCATAATCTGATTAGGAATTATCCGATGGATAATAAAAAGACCAAAAAACCGGTGAACCCGGAACCTGAAAAAGAGCTCCTTAAGTTCTCGCTTATTTTTTCGCAAATGGCCGATAGCGTAGCCATCACCGACGCTGCCGGTCTGATCGAGTATGTCAACCCGGCCTTCGAGCGGCTGACCGGCTATGCTTCTGCTGAAGTGCTTGGAAAAACACCGGGTATGCTGAAGTCCGGTATACATACTGCGGAATTTTACCGGGAACTGTGGGCCACCATTTTGGATGGGGATGTTTTTCAAGGCGAGATCACCAACCGCAGGAAGAACGGCGATCTGTACACCGAAGTTAAAACGATCACCCCCATCTGTGACCCTACCGGCAGGATCACGAACTTTGTCGAGATCGGCAGGGACAACACTGAAAACAAAAAGATCGAAACCGCCCTCCAGGAAAGTGAAAAACGTTTCAGGTCCTTGTTCGAGTTTAATAAAAACATTATCCTGGTAATTAAGCCGGAATCGGGCAGGATCATAAATGTCAATTTGGCGGCGGTGAATTTTTATGGGTATCCCCGTGAAATTCTGGTTGGCATGAATATCGATCAGATCAACCAGCTGCCCCCTGAACAAATTGCCGCGCACAAGGCGGATGCCATGGTGGAAAAGCGCGATCACTTTGTCTTCCCCCACCGGTTGGCCTCAGGCGAGGTGCGCATGGTCGAGGTCCGATCCCATCCCATCGTGATCGACAACCAGGTGCTGCTGTTCTCGACCATTAATGACATTACCGAGAGCGAAAAAGAGAAGCAGAACGCCCGCCGGCAGAGTGAACAGCTGCAGCTGCTTTATGAAGCCAGCCAGCGATTAAACCGTACCCTCGACCCGCAGGAGATCTACCAGGCGATATCTGATTTCATGTCCATGATTGCCCCCAATGAAGGCATGATCATTTCGGCTTTTAATCAGGGTACGCAGCAAATCACCTGCCGCGCCTATTGGATTGATAGTAAGTGGCTGGATGTCAGTTCCTTCCCTTCCATTCCGCTTGAGCCGGAAGGGAAGGGTACCCAAAGCAGGGTCATTCGAACGGGGCAATCCCTTTTGCTTAACGATTTTCAAGCCGAGATAAAAAAGACCCAAACCAATTACCTGGTTAACAGTGAGAGGAATGAAGTCACCGAAAAAACAGAAGAAGAGGTGGAAGAAGAGGTTCCGCAGTCGGCGATGATCGTGCCGTTAAAAATTGGCGACCAGGTCACCGGCGTGATCCAGATATTAAGCTACCGTCTGAACGCCTACACCGATGACCAGCTAAAAATGCTCGAAGCGCTGTCTTTGCATATTGCTTTCGCCGAGCAGAACGCGATGTTGTATTCGCGGGCGCAGGCTGAACTGCAGGAGCGCATCCGGGCCGAGGATGCCCTATGGCGGCGCAACGAGGAATACCGGCTGATCTCGGATAACACCGGCGATGTGATCTGGATGTATGACTTGGAGTCCGGCAGGTTTATTTATGTCAACCCGTCCATCGAAAAACTGCTTGGCTATACCCGTCAGGAAGCACTTGAACACACCATGAGCGAGATGCTCACACCCGAATCATACGCCAGGGTTGGGTCGGTCTTTCCAGAACGCATCGACGCTTTCATTCGTGAGCCTGGCCAGGCTGTCTACACCGACCAGTTCGATCAGGTGCGAAAAGACGGTTCCACCGTCAGCGTTGAAGTGACCACAAATTTTGTCCGCAATGATGCAGGCAAGGTGCAGGTGATCGGGATCGCGCGAGATATCACGGAACGCAAACAGGCGGATCTGCTGCAGGAGACAATGGTGGGCATCGCAGCCGCGGCGCAGAATACCGAATCCCTGCAGGACCTGTATTCAGAGATCCACCAATTGATTGCGCGTATTATGTTCGCCGGGAATTTTTACATTGCGCTTTATGATGAAGCCGCGAATTTGGTAAGTTTTGTTTACTCTGTGGATGAACAGGACCCGCTGCTGCCGGACCCGTTCACGCCCGGCGAAGGGCTGACCGAGTATGTGCTGCGAACAGGAACGACCCTGCTCTGCAATGAAAGGAAGCGCAATGAATTAAAGGAAAAGAAGATCATCAACCCTGGCGGCGAACCCTGTCAGATCTGGGTCGGTGTGCCGTTGGTCACCGGGGGTAAAACGATCGGCATGATGGCTGTGCAGCATTATTCGAACCCGCTGGCATATACCGAACATGAACAGCATATCCTCGAGTATGTCTCCTCCCAGGTCGCGGCTGCCATCGAGCGCAAACAGGCTGAGGAAAAAGTCCGGATCATGGAAAATCGCAACCGGATCATTATCGAAAACGCACCCGATGGGATCGTCCTGCTGGACACTGAAGGCAGGTTTATCTTTTATAGCCCCTCCACCCAGGCGATATTTGGCTACGCCGAGGGGGAAATTTTAGGCAAATCCTCCCTCTTATTTGTTCACCCGGATGATAGCCCAAGGTTAACCCAGCTCAGAATTGACCTGCAGCGCGAGCCGGAAGTACTGCGCACCCTTGAATACAGGATCCTACACAAGAATGGCTCCTACCGTTGGATAAAAAGCATTTATCAAAACCTGTTTGATGAGCCTGGTATCAATGCGCTCGTGGTCAATTTTAGCGATGTTACCGAAAACAGAATCGCCGATGAAGAATTACGAAAAAGCCGGGCTGGCTTGGAAAAGGCGCAATCCATCGCCCGCCTTGGCAGCTGGGAGCGTGACCCGTTTACAGGCGAAGGTCTGTCCTGGTCGAAGGAAATGTTCCTCCTCTTTGATCGTGATCCCTCCCTGGGCGTACCGTCGTTCGCAGAATTTTTGGAGTTGATACAGCCTCAGGATCGGCAGCCTCTGGCGGTTGCCCAGCAGCTTGCCATCGATATCGGCGAACCGATCACAATCGAATATCACACCCTTCCCATCCTCGGGCAGCCGCGCTGTTATCAGACCAAAATATCACCCGTGCTCGATCAGGACGGAAAAACACTGCATCTCTCCGGCACCACGCAGGATGTTACCGATCAAAAGCTTTCTGAAGAGAGTCTGCGTGAAAGCGAGCAAAGGTTGAAACAGGCTCAGCAAATAGCGCATGTCGGCAGTTGGGAATGGGACCTGCAGAATAATGAATTGAAATGGTCGGATGAGACCTATCGTATCTTTGAAATGGACCCCGCGCAGGTCAAGCTCAGTAATGAAGTATTCATGAATGCCATTCATTCCGCAGACCGCGCGATGGTCGATCAGGCATATTTAAATTCGCTTAAAATCCACATGCCTTATGAGGTGATCTACCGGCTGCTGCTTCCAGACGGCAGGATCAAATATGTGCAGGAAAAATGCGAAACCTTTTATGACAGGGATGGCGCGCCCCTGCGTTCCATCGGTACCGTGCTGGATATTACCGAACGCCGTCAAATGGAGTTGGATATCCGCGAGCGGGTTAAGGAATTGACCTGTTTGTTCGAGGTCAGCCGCCTGTTGAACGATGGTTCTGCAATGGTGGACGACCTGACACAAAGGATCGTCCATGCACTTGTCCCGGCCATGCAGTTCCCGGAACTTGCTGTTCCTGTCATTGAGTTGGATGGAAAACGCTGCAGCACTGGTTGTTACAACAAAGCCCTCTCCCATCGTTTGTTTGCAGACATCGTGGAAAATAATGTTCCGCGCGGAACCATTTCAGTTTATTACACAGACGATTCTCGCTTTATCATCCCGGAAGAGCAGCACCTGGTCGATAATATCGCGGTCATGTTTGGCCTCTGGCTGGAACGCCGGCAATCCGAGGCCCTGGAGCGCAGCAGCACGGAGCGCTTTAACCAGATCGCTGAAAATATTCAGGAAGCCTTCTGGATGTACGACA
>CAYLOW010000286.1:0-5675 GCA_964385315.1 uncultured Anaerolinea sp. | reverse complement strand
GACCTGTTCAAGCGCGTGCAGGAGTGGGGCGCGGAACGGAAGAAATAATCGACAAGCAGTTATACTTGAGCCGGACAAAAAATGTCCGGCCTTTTATTTATGAAACTTCCTTCCATCCCCCTTCGAGAACCACAGGACGCAACCTTTTATGTGCGCGGCATCCCCGTTTATGGGGATGCCATTCTCGCGCCAATGGACGGCTACTCGGACTGGCCCTTCCGTTCGCTGTGCCGCGAGTTCGGCTCGGCCATGAGCTACTCTGAGTTCGTGCAGGTGGAAAAGATCCTGAGCAAGTCAAAACAGCCCGCGAAGAAACTATTTTTTGAAACGGTGGAACGCCCCGTCACCTTTCAACTGTACGGTGATGACCCCGATACCATTCTGGAGGCCGCCCTGCGCGTGCAGGATTGGGGCCCGGACATCATTGACATCAATATGGGCTGCCCCGCCAAGGCCATCTCGCACCGCGGCGCGGGGGTGGGCATGATGAAGTCGCCGCTGAAGATCGCGCGCACTTTTAAAAAGCTGAGCGCCAAACTCAAGATCCCCGTCACGGGCAAGATCCGCCTCGGCTGGGAGCGAAATAAAAACTACAAACTCATTGCGCGAATTATCGAAGAATGCGGTGGGTCGCTGATCGCCATCCACGGGCGGACGAAGGAACAAAGTTACAGCGGCAACGCGGACTGGGATGCCATCGCCGAAGTAAAAGCCGCGGTCAGGATCCCTGTCATCGGCAATGGCGATGTGAAGCGGGTGGAAGACATTGAAAGGTTGAAGCGGCACACCGGCTGTGACGCGGTGATGATCGGACGCGGCGCGCTTCCGAACCCGTGGATCTTCTCAAAACTGGACCGCGAGCAGGTCAGCCCGGCGCAGGTGAGGGAAACCGTCCGCAAGCACCTGGCCAAGAGCATCGAGTTTTACGGCGAGGAGGACGGGCAAAGGTTATTTCGCAAGTACGCTGTTCATTATTTGCTGATGAAGACCCTGACCCGTGAAACCCGCAAGCAGATCCTCAAGCCCATGCCGCCGGCGGAGTTTTTGGAAATGCTCAACCAGGTCTATACCCTTGTTACGGAATAAGGTCTTTTGAAAACCTGCCTCTTCCGGATTAACGTATAATCAACCCATGATCCTTGACCTCCCCTATATTCTGGAAACACGGCGCAATCACGCGCTTGAGCACGCCACTTTGCATATGCTGGCGCGTACACACAAAGGCCGGATGGCCGGACATTCCAACCCGACCGGGTTTTTCCTGTTCGGAGATCTTTCGACGCAGGATATTTGGGCAGCCGCTTCCGAGGCATTGGAACGATTACGCGGCGGCGAAAGCGGGCTGGCGATCCACGCTGGCTGCGGCACCAACCTGGCGACCACCATCCTGCTCTCCGGGACCCTGGCATGGTCCGTGATGCGCGGGGCCAAATCCACATTGATGAAGGTCCTGCTCGCGCCGATCGCAGCCGTATTGGCATTGGCCGGTGTGCTGTTCTCCCGTCCGCTGGGGACCCTGCTTCAGGAACGGGTCACCACCGAAGCCTGGATGGGTCGGATGCAGATCGTGGATATCATCCCGGTCGGCAAGGGCGTGCATCGGGTGATCACAAACTAAATTTATGCCGCAGCGAATTGCACCCCATTCCTTATGAATATCATCATCCTGTACGGCAACGACGAATTTGCCATGGCCCGCAAGCTGAAGGATTTTGAGTCCGACTTCAGCGACCCGACCACGGCGGGGATGAATACCGCGCGTTTTGAAGCCCGCAGCATGACGGATGAAGAATTCAATAACGCGTTGAACGCGATGCCTTTTCTGGCACCCAAGCGCCTGGTTATCCTCTCCAACCCGTCTTCCAAATACAACAACCCCGCATTGCGAAAGAAATTTGAAGAGTACATCGGCAAGGCGCCTGACTCGGTCCGGCTGGTGATCTGCGAAGCGATCGACCCGAAGGATGCGCCAAAACACTGGCTGTTGAAATGGGCCGAGAAGAACCCGACCCTGGTGAAGGCACAGGCCTTCATGCTGCCCAAACAAAAAGAGATGGCGGGCTGGATCGTCAACGAGGTGAAGAAGCAGGAGGGGAAGATCGACCCGGGTGCCGCCGCCAGACTGGCAGAGATGGCCGGGGTGGATACGCGGCAGGCAGGCATGGAAATTGCCAAGCTGCTGGCCTATGTCAACTGGGCGAGACCCATACAAACTTCGGATGTGGACGCGGTCTGCATCGTCACCTCGCAGCAAAGCGTGTTCGATTTTGTCGATGCGCTGTCGCAGGGCAACGGCAAAACGGCGCAGAGACTTTTGCACCGTCTGCTGGAAAACGAAGAAGCGTTCTCCCTATGGGGAATGGTGGTGCGGCAGTTCCGCCTGCTGATCCAGGCGCGCGAAATTTTGGACGGGCGCGGCACCAAGGAAAACGTGGCGCTCGCGCTGCATGTGCATCCGTACGTGGCGGAAAAGACAACGGGGCAGGCAAGCCGCTTCACGATGGAAGGGCTCGAAAGTATTTATCATCACCTGCTGGTGATCGACGAGAAGGTAAAAACAAGCCAGATCACTTTGGACCTGGCCCTGGATGAACTGGTTATGGAACTGGCAAAGTAGTTTTGGGGGAATAGAGAAGATAAGAAGAAACGGCATTTACCTTCCCATTCATCCTCGCACAATTCTGCCATCATATGACCCGGTGGGTTGTTGAAGTCGACCGGATGATTCGTTATGTAGAAATAGCGGTTAAGGCTTTAGGAATTTGCTGGGTCGGGGATGATGGTGTCTGAATGGGTGAGCCCATAAATTGAGTAACTCTCGAATTGACATTAGACCTTCCCGGAAGTATGATATTTGCAAGAGGTGAATATGTTCGATCTTTCTGTAGGAATTACTGTCGATCCGTCTGTCCGCTTCGGTAAACCGGTGATCAAAGGAACCCGTGTGCCAGCAGATACAGTTGTTGCGCGAGTTGCTTCTGGAATGAGCATCAAAGAAGTGGCGGAGGAATACGGCATTACTGAAAAGGATGTTTACAATGCCCTGCTCTATGCCGCCATTCGTCTTTCTGAGGAACAGATATGGGCGACAGCCTAACTCTGCGCTTTTTGATCGATGAAGATATCCCCCGTTCAACGACCCGCGTTCTCCGTGACGCGGGTTTTGACGTTTTGAACGTACACGAAGCAGGTTTGCAGGGTAAAAGTGATGACAAAGTTTTTGAATTTGCCCAAAGTGAAAGCCGCCTTCTTATTACCTGCGATATGGGTTTCTCGAATATCCTGAAATTTCCGCCCTCCGAAAATCAAGGCATTCTCGTCGTAAGAGTCGCTGACAGCGAACCCATTGATGCGTTCAATCGAGAGGTTTTGAATGCTATCCATGAAGTTGGGGACAACCTTTTGCATCACCTTGCGATCGTCGAAATTGGCAAAGTCCGCCTGCGCGGTTGATCCAAAGCCCGTGGGCAGGCCGGGTCGGGTATGATGGCAGCCAGTTGGATGAACTGGCTGCTAATAAAAACTTGTGCGCAGGACGGGCTGGAACAATTCCCTATGGTGGGCGCAGACCAAATCGAGCGGGCAGGAGAGACATTCGGGTTCGGTCATTTCGGGGCAGCGTTTGCGCGCGCCGAAGAAGAACCAGTCCACGGCCCCCATGTCCTTGCCTGAGAGGGCAACCACCTGTTCGATCGCGCGGTAGGCGGCATAGCGCACCGCCCATTCTTCGGCGAGGGAGACGAGCTGGCGGGCAGCCAGTTTTTGTTTTAAGTCCCGGTCGAGAATATCGATCAGACCGACGCGCAGGTTGGAGCGCATCAGGTGGTAATCGATCACGGGTTCCACCCCTTCCTCTTTTCCGAAGGGTAGGAAGGCTTCGGGACGTTGATTTAATATCAACGCGAGCAGGTCGGTCTTCTTGCGCAGCGGGTCTTCCTTGTAGCCGCCGATTGTATCGAGCAGGCTGATGAACGTTCGCAGCGGGCGGGAGGATGCGCGGGAGCGCCGCAAAATAATTTCAGGTGTCAGGCCAAGGGCGAGCATGTCGCGGCCATAAGCGTGCGCCATTTCCAGGTGCAGGTCCAGTGCGGGCATCGGGTCAAGCCCATCGTCAGAGCGGAGAATATCCAATAGTTCAGCACGGGTCATATCCGCCTGGCGTTGAGGGGAGCAAAAATCCGGGTCAATTTCAAGCCGGCGCCGATAGGCGTCAAACAAATAAAAGGCGCCCTTCTGCTGAACTCCGCCGATTGGCGCGATGAGCGGCTGGTGATAACGGCCGTTTTGTTCGGTCCAAAAACTGAACTGCTGCAGCGTGACCGCGAAAAAATAATCCAACGCGCGGGGGTGACTGAGGGGCGGAAGTTCCCTGCTGATGAAGTTGAAGGGTGAGGCTTCGTCCAGGGTGGATATCATCTGCGAGATCTTTTGCACCTGCAGTTCGTTGACCCGCACACGCGGGTCGGCGGGAATGTGCGGCGCGGGAGCATCGAACAACAGCGCGGCGGGTCCCACGTGCCCGATCATCTGCGAGGCAAGCGGAACCGCATGCTGCGCCGCCATTACCGGATGCGCGTCCTGTGTGAGGTATGCAAGAGTCGAACCGCAGAAGGTATCACCCGCGCCGGTGGGGTCGAGTTCGGCGGCCGGGACGGCGGGAACGAAGGCAGCATGACCGCCCTGTACAACACACGCGCCCTCCGCCCCGAGCGTGATGTATAACAGCTTTCCCGGTTCTGTTTTTGCAGACTCAAGCGAGCCAAAGAGCCCAATCGCTTCGCCCTGGTTCATGAAGAAGAAGTCAGTCTGCCCCATGATGGCACGGACCAACTGCGGGGTCTCGCGGACACTGGTGAGGTATGTGCCGGCGGAGATGCGCCGCGCGCCGCGCTGACGGCAGGCTTGAATGAAGGTCAGCTGCTTTTGCGCGTCACCCAGGGGTATGACATGCACGCAGTCATACGCTGACAGGTCATTGGGCAGCATGTCGGGGGTGAGGATGGATTCCGCGCCGAAGAGGGCTTTGATATATTCGGTCCGGCCGCCGCGATAGGAGATCTCAAAGTGCGGCAATTGATCTGAGGGCACGACGGGTCCCAGCCAGGTGTGCAGGCGTTCGGCTACGGGCTGCAGAATTTCTGGAATGGGATGAGGACGCGGCGAAACCAGGGAGACCTGCGCACCGCTGCGGTGCGCCGCCATGGCTGTGTACATGCCGGCTCCGCCCGCGGAAGGGACGGTCTGAGACTCGAGATGCAAAATATCGGAGGAGGCTCCGCCAATGATGAGGAGGTGGGACATGAAGTTGAAATTCCCTGGGAAGTTGGAATGCAGATGATCAATAATGAAGGATGAGCCCCGTCCTTAAGGGCAGGGTTACAGCATGGTTGGCTGCCACGGCTCATCTTCGCTTTTGCCGTTCCAGCCGTACTGCTTTAAGTAAATGCGGCCCCGTTCGCTGAAGAAGACATCTTCTTCTTCGAGCAGCAAGCGCTGACGGCGCGCACCGGCCCCGTCCCGCTGGCTGATCTCGCCCTTTGAATTGATCACCCGGTGCCAGGGGATATCATCGGGACAGCTCGCCATCGCGCCGCCCACCCATAATGCGCCAAAGGCAATGTAGGTTTCAATTTCCACGCCGGCAGGTGGTGGAATCATTTTTGCGATCTGACCAT
>CAYLOW010000285.1:0-5746 GCA_964385315.1 uncultured Anaerolinea sp. | reverse complement strand
TTTTGAAACGTTTTGCTGCATTTGCGTTTCACGCATTCCCCCGGTTTGCGTAACGCATGGCGGCATCTTCACCCGGTCAATCCACCCCCGGGTCAGGGCACGCAGCGTCCCACATGCCCGACTGTGCGCTTTGCCGGCACGTTCCTGGCCTTAAGAGACTCAATGGTTTTTAAGCGCTGTTTGTAAAACTTCTGTTACCCAGCCGTTCAGGCTCTTATCGTTAAGTTTTGCCTGAATGTAGGCCTGACGATGTAACTCAGCGGGCAGACGAACCACAAATTTTCCTGAAAATGGCTTTTCGGGTGTTTCACCGCGTTGAGCACAAAAGTCAAGAAAATCATCAACCGATTCTCGAAATGCCGTTTGAATTTCATCAACGCTTATGCCTTCAAAAGTGATCACATCACGGACATTAATAACTTCCCCGTACAAAATGCCTGCTTCGTCGTCAATTTCAACTTTACCGATATAACCTTTATATTCCATCATGGCTTTACTCCTGCCGATTCGAGAAACCTGCGAACAGACTTAACCGCTCCTTTATTGGTTTCTTTGCGCGGATGCGGACGGTGAAAAACCGCCCGGACATCCTTCAAGGCAACCCGCACTCGTGAGCCATTGCCTTCTGAGATCTCGGCGCCCAAAGCGATAAACAAGGCTTCGACTTCCCTCCAGGGGATATTGGCCCGCTCAGGTTTTTCGAAAATGGCTTCCAGAGTTTTGCGGTGTTTGCTCTCCACGACATAATAATATCATAAAATGATACTATTATCAAACGAATTTTGACGACTGTTTTTACAAACAATTTTTGCGTGGGCGTGTCCGTTATTGGAATGTGCCTGAATAGGCCTTCGATCACCGGCAGAAACAGCCCTAGCGCCGGAGCTTTTCCAGGGCATCCCGGAACCCGGCCGCGAATTGTCTTGCCGCCTGGACGGGCGTTTCACTGCACCCGACGGCCCTGACACAGGCGGAACCGACGATAACCCCATCGGCCAGCGCGCCGACCTGCCCGGCCTGTTCGGGTGTGCCAATGCCAAAGCCGACACACACAGGCGCGGACGTGTGTTCGCGTACGCGGGCGATCAGGTCACCCAAGCCGTCTGAAATCGTCGTACGTGCGCCGGTCACCCCGGTCACCGAGACCAGGTAGATAAATCCTTTTGCGGTGCGGGCGATGGATTCCATGCGTTCATTCGGGGAGGTCGGCGCGAGCATCTGGATCAGGGGCATGTCGCCGTTGAGTGTCTGAAATTCCTCCGCTTCCTCCAGCGGCAGGTCGGGGATGATGAATCCATCCGCACCCGCCTCGCGCGCGTCGTGGATGAATTTCTCCAGCCCGTAGGCCAGCATGGGGTTGAAGTAGCCCATCAGGATCAGCGGGATGTTCACACCGCGCCGGCGCAATTCGGCAACCGCCGCGAGTGACTTTTTGACCGTGATGCCCTGCTCCAGCGCGATCTGGGTGGCCTGCTGGATCACAGGTCCATCGGCCAGCGGGTCCGAGAAGGACAGCCCCACTTCGATCAAGTCCGCGCCGTTTTTGGCCAGCGCCTCGATGACATCGATGGATGTTTCCAGGTCAGGGTAACCCAGCGGGAAGTAGGGCATAAAAATGGGTTTGGTTTCAAAAGCATGATTGATTCTGTTCATAATATCCTCAAGGAAAACAGATGACGGCGATCAGAGCATCCACTACCAGGGCGCGGCATGTATAATGCTGCAAACCAGACCAAAGGAGACTCCACATGAAAAACGGCAAATGTCCGAAATGCAATTCAGATCAAATTTTTGTAAGCAGCCTGCCCTTCGCTGAAGAGATCGTGGTTAGAGCGAAATCAAAGAACCTTGAATCTTTTCCAGGCACGGCATATCTTTGCGTTGACTGCAGGTATGTTGAAATTTATGCCAGCGAAATATCTGTTACCCTTTTTGGGAAAGGCAAACCAATTAAAGACTGCATTGTCGGGTCTGAGAACTGGAAAAAGGTATCTGCATAACCGGCGTCTAAAAATTATTTGGTCTTCAGTTCCTGTATCACCGTATTCAGGTCCTTATCGCCGCGCCCCGAAAGATTCACCAGGATCACCTGGTCCTTCCGCATCTTCGGCGCGCGCTTGATGACTTCCGCCACGGCGTGCGATGACTCCAACGCGGGGATGATCCCCTCCGTGTGGCACAGGACTTGGAAGGCGTTCAACGCTTCCTCATCCGTCGCGGAGGTGTAGAAGGCGCGTTCGTTGTCGCGCATCATCGCGTGCTCGGGACCGACCGCAGCGTAATCCAGTCCGGCTGAAACGGAATGCGTTTCGGCGATCTGACCGTCTTCATCCTGCAGGACGTAGGTGCGTGTGCCATGGATGACGCCGACCCGTCCTTTGGCTGCGTCACCAAATCGCGCGGCGTGTTTGCCCGAGGCAATGCCGCTTCCGCCTGCTTCGACGCCGATCAATTCCACGCCCTCATCCTTGATAAATCCGCTGAAGACTCCAATGGCATTCGAGCCGCCGCCGACACAGGCAATGACCGTATCGGGCAGGCGGCCCGCGTCCATCAGCATTTGCTCTCGCGCCTCACGCCCGATCACCGACTGGAACTCACGCACGATGGTCGGGTATGGATGCGGACCCAGCGCCGAGCCGAGCAGGTAATGTGTATCGCGCACGTTCGTCACCCAATCGCGGATGGCTTCGTTGATGGCATCCTTCAAGGTCTTCGTGCCTGAAGTCACCGGGCGCACCTCCGCGCCGAGCAGCTGCATGCGAAAGACATTCGGCTCCTGCCGCGCAATATCCACAACGCCCATATAAACAACACATTCAAGCCCAAGCAGCGCGGCAACCGTGGCCGACGCGACCCCATGCTGCCCCGCGCCTGTCTCGGCCACAATGCGCTTCTTGCCCATACGCTTCACAAGCAATGCCTGACCGAGCGCGTTATTGATCTTATGCGCGCCGGTGTGCGCCAGGTCTTCACGCTTCAAATAGATCTGCGCGCCGCCCAGTTTTTCAGACAATCGTTTCGCGTGTGTCAACGGCGTGGGGCGCCCGACGAAAGAGGCCATCAATTTATCGAACTCCGCATTGAAGACGGGGTCCTTCCGCGCCGATACGAACTCACGCTCCAGCTCGATCAGCGCGGGCATGAGTGTTTCGGGGACGAATTGTCCGCCGTAGGGTCCGAATTTATGGGGTAATAAGGTTGACATGAAATCTCCTTGATCTGGGGCCGCGAGGGTCCATTAACGCTGGTTGACGGCTTGTACAAAGGCGCGCATCCTGCCCGCGTCTTTTTCACCCGGGGCTGATTCAACACCGGAGGCGACATCCACCCCCCAGGGGTTCACCTGCCGCACAGCGCCTGAAACGTTTTCCGGGGTCAGGCCGCCGGCCAGTAAGAGCGGAACCTTCTTCGTCATTTCCGCCGCGGCTGACCAATCGCCTGTGGTGCCGCTCCCGCCGTACACTCCTTTGACGGCGGCGTCGATCAACAGGGCAGGGGCATCGTTTCGCTCAAAGCCCGTCAGATCGGCTGGAATTCCGCGGAAGGCGCGAAAGGCATGCGGAGCGAGCCGGGCAAACATCTCCGGCGTTTCATCGCCATGCAATTGGACCAGGTCCAGCGAGCACAGGCCGCGGATCGATATCACCTCTTCAACAGGTGAATTAACAAACACGCCGACCAGTTTGATGCGCGGGTGTTCACGTTTCAAGACAGCTGTGATTCCCGCACAGGCGGCTTTATCAACAAACCTCACGCTCGCGGCATAGAAGTTAAACCCGAGATAATCGGCTCCGGCGTCAATGGCGTCGAGCGCGTCCTTTAATGTTTTAATGCCGCAGATCTTTACGATCGTCATACGTTCAGCCCTGCCAATTCCCTTACCTTTGCGGGAATATCTTCCGCAGTCACCAACGCCTCCCCCACCAGAATGGCATCCACATTGGCCCGGGCCAGGCGTTCCACATCGGCATTGGCAAAGATCCCGCTTTCAGAGACAACGGGGATATCCCCGGGAATCATCAGGCGGAGGCGTTCGGTGACGGCGAGGGAGACTTCAAAGGTGCCAAGGTTGCGGTTATTGATCCCGATCAGACGGATACCCGGGATGGTGAGGGCGCGTTCGGTTTCGGCCTCATCGTGGACTTCAACCAGCGCGGTCAACCCGAGGCTGAGGGCACAGGCATGCAGGCCGGCGAAAGAACCATCGTCCGGGAGGGCGGCAGCGATGAGCAGAATGGCGTCGGCTCCGTTGGCCCTCGCTTCGTAGATTTGAGCCTCGTCAATGATAAAGTCCTTGCGTAGCAGCGGGATCGCAGCATCCCTTCGGTTACGCAGTCCGCGTAAGGTATCCAGGCTGCCGAGGAAGAATTTTTCATCGGTCAAGACGGAAATGGCGGAAGCCCCGTTTTGGATGTAGATCTCCGCCGCCTGAAAAAGATCCAGGTGCGGGGCGAGGATTCCCTTTGAAGGCGATCCGCGCTTGAGTTCTGCGATCAGTTTCGGACGGGGTCCGCCATGACGCGTGACCGCGGAAAGAAAGTCCCGGGGAGCGGGGGAAGACTCTGCAGCGCGGCGTAATTCCACGGCGTTGAGCGCCGCAATTTCCAACCGTTTTTGGACGAGGATCGTTTCGAGGATATTCATGGGTGTGTAAATTCAACCAGCGCGTTGAGCTTTGCCAGGGCACGGCCATCGTCGAGAGAGGCGGAGGCCTCCACAAGCGCAGACCTGAAATCACCGGTTTCGGCAGCGATGGCGGCGGCCGTGTTAAGCAGGACGGCATCCCGGCGGGCGCCTTGCAGTTTGCCTGAGAGCAGGTCGCGCATCATTACAGCGGATTCGTCGGGGGTGCCGCCGCGCAGGTCCTGCACATTGGCAGGGGCCAAACCGAGATCGGCCGGGTTGAGGTCGTAGGTTTCAACAGCGCCGTTCCTGAGATGACTGATGCGATTGACGCCCGTGGGGTTGAGCTCGTCGAGTCCGTTCGCACCGTGGATGACCAGCGCGGCTTTGGAACCGAGCTCCTTAAGAACCTGCGCGAGCGGCTCGGTAAGCCTGGCATCGAAGACGCCCGTGAGTTGGATGTTCGCCCCCGCGGGGTTGGTGAGCGGGCCAAGGATGTTGAAGATGGTGCGCTGGCCGATCTCTTTGCGCGGGCCGATGGCGTATTTCATGGCGGGGTGGAACTTGGGCGCGAACATGAATCCAATGCCAATTTGCTGAATGGCTTGGGCCACCTGATCGGGTGTGAGATCGAGGTTGACACCGAGGGCGGAAAGCACATCGGCGCTGCCGCATTGCGAAGACGCGGCGCGGTTGCCGTGCTTGGCAACCTTGCGTCCCGTGCCGGCGAGGACGAAGGCGGCCGCGGTGGAGATGTTGAAGGTGTGGGCCCCATCACCGCCGGTGCCGACAATGTCATAAATTGATTCCGAGGTATCCACTTTAACCCTGACCGCCGCCGCGCGCATGGCCCGCACGGAGCCCGTGATCTCGGGAATGGTCTCGCCTTTCATGCGCAGCGCGACAAGATACGCGCCGACCTGCGCGGGTGTGGCCTGGCCAGTCATGATAACGGTCATCGCGTCTTCAGCTTCAGCCGAGGTCAGATCCGTATGGTTGATGGCTTTGGCGATGAACGGCTTGAGCATGACGGGTTCAACAGGCGCCGGAGAGGCGATTTTGATATCAAGGAAATTCTTGAGCAGGTGTTTGCCATGTTCGGTCAGGATCGACTCGGGAT